>CAYWBZ010000067.1:0-11437 GCA_964456535.1 uncultured Woeseiaceae bacterium
TTTGCCCAGCGCTTTACCCACGGGGCGGCAAACAGGATCGACGCGATAACGGCTATGCCGATGCTCGCGAATATGAGTTGGTTTCGACGCGGATCCTGCGGTGCCAGTCGCACATCCTGCGCCGAGGTGTCGGCAATCTTCAACTTCTTAGCTCCCTTGGCGCCAAGTTAAATCAGCGGTTTCCGCTTTCTTAATGACTTAGATGTTGTGGGAGCGGGTTTCGTTTGAATGATTGTCGCGCCGCGATGAAGTGTGCTGTGCGCAGGATGAGCCGTGTGTATTGTGCTCGATTGGACCTTATAATCGGATGCAGCAAGCCGGGAAGGTTAATTTTGAAAGTTGAAACGCTATTCCGGAACAGGGGCCGCCTGTTCTGGATACTTAATATTGGTGGTTGGATGGGCTACACGTTAACAGCGTGGCTGGGTGCGTTCGCCCACGAAAAGCCTGAATCCTATTTCGCGGTCATCGCCGCCACGGCTGCCGTCGGCTTTGCCGTAACGATCCCAATGCGTTATCTGTTCAGGCGCTTTTGGGCGCAGCCCCCACTGATTCTGGCCGCGATCATGGTATCCACCTGCTACGTCATCGCACTCGGCTGGCGCTGGCTGCACAATGTTCTTTATTACGATTGGGTAAAGAACAACTGGCAGCCCGAGGAACTGATGGACTTCGTCGGCGGCGTTATGGGTTCGTTCTATATATTGCTGTGCTGGACCGGGTTGTATTTCGGAATCAAGTACTACCAGCAACTGCAGGAGCAAACCGAGCAAACGTTAAAGGCCACCGCAGCCGCACACCAGGCCCAGCTCAAAATGCTGCGCTACCAATTGAACCCTCATTTCTTATTCAATACGCTGAACGCGATATCGACGCTAATTCTCGACGGCGCTAACGATACGGCGAACAAGGCCGTGAGCCGACTCAGCGATTTCCTGCGTTACACACTCGACAACGATCCGATGAGCCAGGTGACGCTGGGCTCAGAACTGGATGCGCTGGATTTGTACCTCGAAATTGAGAAGGTTCGCTTTGGTGACAGGCTGGTCATAGAAAAGTTGATCGAAAGTCCAGCTGAGAAGGCCCTGGTGCCAAGCCTGATACTGCAACCACTCATCGAAAATGCCATCAAATATGCCATTTCCCCCAGTGAGGATGGCGGTACGCTGCGTATTTCCGCCCGCGTACAAAGAGGCGTTTTGGTGATGCAGTTGTCCGACACCGGACCCGGACTCGACAATGGCAAGAGTGAACACAAATCCAGTGGTGTCGGGCTTCAAAACACCCGGGAGAGGTTGCAGCAATTGTACGGCGATGATCAGGCATTTACGTTAGCGCCGAACGAGCCGTCCGGATTAGTGGTCACAATTAACATGCCGTACGAGGAAGGTGATGCTTAAGGCCCTGATTGTCGATGACGAAGAACTTGCGCGGCGCGGTCTTGAGATTCGCCTGGCGAAATTCTCTGATATCGAAATCTGTGCCCAGAGTCGTAATGGACGCGAGGCACTCAAGGCAGTGCGGGAACATGCACCTGATTTGATGTTTCTCGACGTACAGATGCCGGGCATGGATGGTTTTGATGTTCTTCGCAACTTGTCGACAAGCAATATGCCGGCCGTCATTTTTGTAACCGCGTATGACGAATTTGCGCTCAAGGCTTTCGACGCCAACGCGCTGGACTATCTCCTCAAACCAATCAACGATGATCGACTTGCAGAAGCCATCGAACGAGCGCGGCACGATAGTGATGAAAAGCAGGCTGATGAGCACCGATCCAAGTTGCTGAAGTTCGTCTGCGAACTAACCGGTCAGGAGTTATCACTTGGTGCCGCGCTGCAAGCCGCTTCTGGCGATGGACAGAGCTATCCCAAGCGCCTGGCCATACGGGATGGCCGAGAGACAACCTGCGTCGATGTTGAAGCTATCGACTGGATCGACGCGGCCGGTGATTACATGTGCGTGCATGCGCAAGGCAATACGCACGTACTACGCGGCACAATGAAACACCTTGAAGAATTGTTAAACCCGGAAATCTTCATTCGTGTGCATCGTTCGGCAATTGTGAATCGCCACCGGGTGAAGTCAATGCGCCCACATCGCAATGGCGAGTACTTCCTGAGCCTTGAGGGCAATACCGAGCTCAAGCTTAGCCGTAAGTACAAATCCAATATTGAGCGTATCGCGCACCGTTCATCCTGATTAACGCACTGCTCGTCGGTTACGGTGCAACCAAAAGCATGTATCTCTCATCAAAGGAACATTACGTCAATGTTTCTGGGGAGACGACATGTCCCGCATTACACGAATTTCAATCGCGGCATTCTTGCTATTGTTGGCTACACCGTCCGTCGCCGTTTACACGGTCAACGGCGAACGCAAGTCCTTCGAGATCCATCGCGCGCAGTCAGCACCTGTTATTGACGGTCGTCTCGATGACGATGTGTGGAAAAACGCATCCGTTGTAGATGACTTCCAGCAAACGTCACCCCTGGATGGTGCAGTTCCCACGGAGTCGACCGTTGTCAGGGTGACCTATGATGATGAATTTCTGTATATCGCCGCGGACTTAAGAGACAGCAGCCCGGACAAAATCAGCGCCAAGCAGATGATCCAGGGAAAGCTGTTCTTTTCCGATGATCGCTTTTACGTGATGCTCGACAGCTTCAACAGCAAACGAAACGACTATTTCTTTCAGGTAAACGCCAACGGTGTTCGTCGTGAGGCGTTGAGAGAAAACAACGCGCGCTTCATCGAAGAATGGGCAACGATTTGGGAGGCCGAATCAGCAATTCATGAAAATGGCTGGGCGACCGAGATCGCGATTCCATTTAAATCCATCTCATTTTCGCCCGATTCTGATACCTGGGGTATTAACTTTGGGCGCGGCATTGTTCGCAAGCAGGAACACGTTTTGTGGTCTTCACACGACCGACAGGATTGGCCGGCGTACAGCGGCGAAGTTAACGGTATCGAGAATATTGAACAGGGATTGGGCCTTGACGTCGTACCGTCCATCAATCTCAGTCAGCAACGTGACCTGGTATTAGGTGGCGATAGTTCAGGTTTTGAACCATCGCTTGACGCTCGCTATCGCATAACACCCTCTCTTAGTGCGACGTTTACGCTGAACACAGACTTTTCGACGGCGGAAGTCGACGAGCAGCAGGTCGCACTCGATCGCTTTTCTCTGTTCTTTCCGGAAAAGCGAGACTTCTTCCTGCAAGACGCCGGCATATTCGAATTCGGCAATATTGACACCAACGGTCGTCCTTTCTTTTCGCGCCGTATTGGCCTGTCGGGGGACGGGGAAGCCGTTGGCATTGATGGCGGCATCAAACTGACTGGCCGCGTTGGCGATTTCAACGTCGGCACGTTGGCGATTCGCCAGGAAGCCATCGGGGATGTTGACGCATCAGACCTGTTCGTCGCACGCGGGTCCTATAACGTGCTCAATGAGTCCGCGATTGGCTTCATCATGACTCATGGTGATCCGACGTCAAATGACTCGAATTCGGTTATTGGACTGGACTTTCTCTACCGTGATAGCGACGGTCCGTTTGGCGAAATCCTGACCGGCAAATTTTGGGCGCAGAAAAGCCGTTCGTCGAACCTGGATGGCGATGACCAGGCATTTGGCGCGCAGCTTGAGATCCCGAGTGACAAGCTGCAGGTTTACGCCGGTGCACAGTATATTGAAGAGAACTTTCACCCGGCGCTGGGATTCGTCAACCGTCCCGGCATTCGCCGCTTCGATACGGGTGTTCGATATCGCATCCGTCCGGAAGAAGGCATGTGGCGTGCTTTGAATAGTCGCATCGACTTCACGCACATCACAGATATGAACGGCGACATTTTGTCGCAAAAGACAAAAATTCGACCAATCAGTTTTTACTCTCACCGTGACGACTTTATTTTCATCGATTGGGAGCGTAATACTGAGGTTGTACTGGATGAGTTCGATTTATTCGGACGTCTCAATGTACCGGTCGGTGAATATAACTTCGACCGTGTGCGGGCCGAGATTGCCACCGGCATGCAACGGCCATTGCGGGTAGTGCTGTCGGTGCAGGACGGTGGTTTTTTTGGTGGTGACCGACTTGAAAAAATCGTTGAACTTCAGTGGAATCAGTCCGCGCACTTCTCCATGGGGCTGGCGTTTACCGAAAACGTCGTTGACCTTCCCAGCGGTAGTTTCACATCACATCTGGCAAGTTTGCGTACGGACGTAGCATTCGATTCCAAGTGGTCGTGGAGCAATTTCCTGCAATACGACAATACGGGCGACGCTTTCGGCATCAACAGCCGTTTACGGTATGAGCCCGAGGCTGGTCAGGAAATGATGCTCGTACTAAACCATGGCGGTGTTGTTGATGCAGCAAATCACCCTTCGAGTACGCAAAGCGATCTCAATCTGAAGGTGTCGTACACTTTCCGCTACTAGCAACCCCAAAACCGCTGCGCTGGAAGAGTAACAATGCCTTGGTCGTAGATGAGCCCACCGTCACGATCCTTCTTGATCAGCAGCGGGCCGTCGATATCGACAAAGTCGCATAGTTGCGCGATGACATGTGAGGGCGCCATCGACAACGAGGTGCCGCCCATGCAGCCGATCATTACGCCGAGATTTTTTTCTCTGGCTGCGTGTGCCAGCTCGAGGCCATGCGTTAGCCCGCCACACTTGTCGAGCTTGATGTTAATCATCTGGTAGCGTGCGGCAGCGGCATCAAGTTCGCCGATATGCTGGCAGGATTCGTCAGCACAAAGTGGCGCCGCCGATTCGTAACCCTCAAGCTCCTGGTCTTCACCGCGTGGCAAAGGCTGCTCGATCATGAGCACACCGAGTTCATGGAGCGCGGGACCGAACTCCTGTAGCTCCGCGAAGTTCCAGCCTTGATTCGCGTCGATAACCAGTCGCGAGTCCGGTCGTGCCTCGCGAATTGCAGCGATGCGTTCCACCGGACGATCGTTGCCAAGTTTCACTTTGAATAACGAGAGATCAGCCGCGGCAGTCGCTTTCGCCGCCATTTGCTCCGGCGTCTCTTCGAGGCCAATTGTAAAAACAGTTTCGATCGGACCGGCTTCCACACCGGCTGTTTGCCATGCACTGATACCCGATAGCTGTGCCTCGAGATCCCAAAGCGCGGAGTCGGCGGCACAACGTGCTCCACCAGGCGGCAATAGTTTGAGCAATGCCTTGCGGTCGGCGCCGTTCGACATTGCGGTCGATATACTGTGTAGTTGCTCCGCCATCGACTCAAGTGTCTCGTTAAAGTAGCTAACGCCGAGGGCTTCACCGCGCCCGACGACTCCGTCCTGCTCTATTTCATAAACGAGGCATGGGAAGTCGTCCCAAACATTATTCGAAATGCGAAACGGGATAATGCTGGGCCAGGACTCGAACTGTATAGATAACTTGCGATTCATGAGGCGTACTTCAAAAGAAAGTTAGCGATAGGTGACATACCGATTACAAGTGGATCGACGCAGGGAAGTCCGAGCTCGCTTTGTAATTTGGACAAGTAATTGTCACGTTCAAAATCGCTCAAGGAGGAGGTGTTCACGCTTACCCCGGCACAAAAACATTTCGCGTTGGTCCGGCGCGCCATTCGCAAGGCGTCGTCGATGACCTCGTCGAGTTCCGGAATAGGATAGTCACCGGTGACACCCTCGGTTTCAACGCGCTCGACGTCGTGACAAAGAACGATGGCATCCGGCTGCGAGCCGTGGAGTAATCCTAGGCTTACGCCTGCGTAACTCGGATTTAGCAGTGAGCCCTGGCCCTCGATCACGTCCCAGTGATCGTCGTCATTATCGGGCGATAAAATCTCCGCCGCCCCTGAAATGAAGTCGGCGACAACGGAGTCGATCGGCAAGCCCTCGCCGGCGATTATAATGCCGGTTTGACCAGTGGCTCGGAAGGTGGCTTTGATTCCCCGGCGGTCGAGTTCGCGATGCAATGCGAGCGCGCTGTACTTCTTGCCGACGGCGCAATCCGTGCCTACCATCAAAATACGTTTCCCGGTTCGTGGGCGACCGTCAGCTACAGGCAGTCTTGCAGGTGGCATCCGCACGTCGATCAGTTTGGCACCGCTTTCGTTGGCAGCGGCAACCAAATCTGCTGTGTCGGAAAGCTTCGTGTGCAAGCCTGCGGCAATGTCAAAGCCAGCGCCAGCAAGTTCGACAAGCTGTGGGATCCAGTTTTCCGGGATCTGTCCGCCTTTGGGAGCAACGCCGACAATGACCGTCTTCACGCCGGCGTCCTTCGCATCTTGTACCGACATTTCAGGCAGTTCGAGATCGATGGGGCAATCGGGTAGACGCATCTGTCCGACACAGCTTTCCGGTCGCCAGTAGGCGACCCCCGCACCCGTCTTGGCGTGGTGCAGGTCGGGGACATCGCCGAGGTAAATCAGGTAAGGCGGTTCAAGACTGATTCTTGTTATTTTCATCGAGACCGATCATAAATCAATCGTCGATGATTAGGCGATCAATTGGCCAAGAATATCGTCGCCGGGTGCTCCAGCATTTCCTTGATGCGCTGGATCATCGCTGCGGCGTCGTAGCCGTCAACAAAGCGGTGATCAAACGATGAGGAGAGGTTCATCATCAGGCGCACAGCAACCTGGCCGTTGAACACCATGGGTCTTTCAACCGCCCGGTTCACACCGATGATGCCAACCTCTGGCATGTTGATGACTGGTGTGGATGCGATGCCACCGAGTTTACCGAGGCTGGTGATCGTAATTGTGCCGCCGGTGAGCTCACTCTTCGTCGCGCTGTTATCGCGTGCTGCCTGCGTAACGCGCCTGATCTCTGCGGCCATGCCATCGATGTCTCTCATCTCGGCATGCCTGATTACGGGGACTTTGAGTCCATCCGGCGTTTGCGTTGCTACGCCCAGATGCACCGCAGCATGTTGCAATAACATGTTCCGATCCTTGTCGTAGGTCGAATTGCATTGCGGGAATTCTTTCAACGCACGTATCAGCGCAAGCCCAAGAAATGGTAGCAGCGTCAGTCGCTCTGCCGGATCGTTGCGGCGGTTATTGAGGTGCTTGCGCAACGCCTCAAGCTCGGTGATGTCGATTTCCTCGACATAAGCGAAGTGCGGAATCTCCTGTTTTGCTTTTGTCATCCGCTCGGCGATGATGCGGCGCAGACCGATGACTTTGATTTCCTTCACGTCCGTCGATGGCGTTGCTGCTTTCGCGGCTTCGATACCCATCGCTTGCGATTTCAGGAAATTATCGAAGTCCTTGCGCTGGATGCGGCCACCAGGACCGCTGCCCGGTACCAGGCTCAGGTCGATATCCGCTTCTTTGGCGCGCCGGCGAACGGCTGGCGATGTTATAACGCGGCCGCGCGATTCGTCGACAGCTGCTGCCATGGCAACAGGTTCAGCCGCCTGGACTGGCGTCGGTTTTGGCTCTGGTGCGGGCTCTGATTCCGGTTCTTCTACTTTTTCCTCAGCAACAGCCGCCGCTTCACCGTCGGTTTCAAATACAACGAGTGCGGCGCCAACTGCAACGATGTCACCTGGCTCACCGGCAAGTTTGATAACGGTGCCGCTGATCGGTGAGGCCAGCTCAACCGCCGCTTTGTCGGTCATCATCGTGCCGACAATCGTTTCTTCCTCAACGAATTCGCCGACCTTGATAAACCATTCGCCGATTTCGGATTCGACCGTGCCCTCACCGAGGTCCGGCAGTTTGAAAATATGCTCGCTCATTCCGTTTCCATCACTCTTTGGATGCCTGCCGACATACGTTTTAGTCCGGGGAAATACTGCCACTCGAATGCGTGCGGGTAGGGGGTATCCCAGCCGGCGACACGAGAGATGGGTGCTTCAAGATGGTAAAAACACTCTTTCTGGATTGTCGCGGCGAGTTCGGCGCCGTAGCCTCCAAACCGGGTTGCCTCATGTGCGATCAGACAGCGGCCGGTTTTCTTCACTGACTCAGCGAGCGTCGTGACATCCAATGGTGCCAGCGTACGAACGTCGATTATTTCGCAGTCAACGCCAGTCGCTTTCGCGGCGGCAATCGCCACGTGCACGAGCGTGCCATACGTAATAATGGTCAGCTCGTCGCCGCTCCGGGCGATGTCTGCCTGACCAAGCGGTACTGTGTAATAACCCTCCGGAACCTCACCTTTTGGATGTGAATTCCACGAGACCGCCGGTTTTTCGGGGTCACCGTCAAACGGACCGTTATAAATGCGCTTGGGCTCAAAGAAAATTACCGGATCATCAGATTCGATCGCACTGATGAGCAAGCCCTTGGCGTCGTAGGGGTTGGATGGCATTACAACCTTGATACCACTGACGTGGGTGAAAATACCCTCTGGTGATTGCGAGTGCGTCTGGCCACCACGAATACCGCCACCGCAAGGTGTGCGAATCGTCACGGGCGAGAAAAACTCACCGCCGGTTCGATACCGTAGCTTCGCGAGCTCGCTGACGATCTGGTCGAATCCCGGGTAAATGTAATCAGCAAACTGGATCTCGGCAACGGGTCGCAGACCGTTTACGCCCATGCCAATCGCCGCGCCGATGATGCCACCTTCGGAGATGGGCGCGTCAATAACACGATGCTCGCCGTACTTGCGCTGTAGTCCATCCGTACAACGGAAAACACCACCGAAGTAGCCAACGTCTTCGCCCAGTGCAACGACGGTCGGATCTTTATCCATAACAACGTCATGGGCGGAGCGAATCGCTTCGATCATATTCATGCGCGCCATTACTCGCCCGCCTCAACTTCAAGCATGCGTCGGCGCTGCGACTCCAGGTGCTTTGGTGTTTCTGCATAAACATCGTCGAACATTGTTGCCGGATCGAGCCAGGGACCTTCAGTCATCGTGCCGTATTTCTGTGCTTCCTTCCACGCGGCTGTAACCTCAGTTCGCAGTTCATCGACGAGGCTCTCATGCTTCGTATCAGACCAGTGGCCTTCAGCAATCATGTGCTGTTTCAGTCGCTCGACCGGGTCACCCAGCGGGAACGATTTCCATTCATCTTTGGGTCGGTATTTCGACGGATCGTCGCTCGTCGAGTGCGCGCCACCACGGTAGGTCACCAGTTCAATGAGCGTCGGGCCGGCACCACGGCGTGCACGATCGGCGGCCCAAAGCGTCGCGGAATACACTGCCAGGAAATCATTGCCGTCAACGCGCAGGCCCGGAATGCCCAGCCCAAGACCACGGGCTGCAAAGGCTCTCCGTTGTCCAGCTGCTGTGCCCTGGAATGTTGAGATAGCCCACTGATTATTGACGACGTTGAGAATTACGGGGGCCTGATAAACGGCGGCAAACGTCAATGCATGGTGGAAGTCTGCCTCAGAGGTTGTGCCATCACCCACCCAGGACGCCGCGATATGATCTTCGCCCTTGATCGCCGACGCCATCGCCCAGCCCACGGCGTGCGGATATTGCGTGCCGAGGTTGCCGGATATCGAAAACATGTTGCCGCTCTTGCTGTGATACATGATCGGTAGCTGCCGGCCCAGGCACATATCGCGAGTATTCGACAGGCACTGGCACATCATGTCGACCAGTTTGACGCCGCGATACATGTAGAGGCCCTGATTTCGATAAGAGGGGAAACACATGTCGCCTGAACGCAATGCCATGCCCTGCGCGATCGAAATAGCTTCCTCACCCAGTGCTTGCATGTAGAACGAAATTCGACCCTGGCGCTGGATCTGCCACATGCGCTCGTCGAACACACGGTTCAACAACATCCAGCGCAAACCAACCTGCAATTGTGCTTTATCGAAACCTGGGTCCCATGGACCTTTGGCCGTGTGGTCATCATCCAGGACACGAATGAGGCCGCTACTCAGATGCTGAATATCCGTTGTGCGGGCGTCGAGCGGTGGTTTGTCGACGCTGCCGGCTGGTGAAAGATCGAGGTAACTGAAGTCCGGTTCTTCGCCCGGGCGAGCAGTCGGTCTCGGGATTTGCAATCGCGATTTCGAAATCATGCGTGCTTCCTGTTATTTCTTGCCGGCAGCAATCAAACGGCGCGCGTATTCGTCCGCGAGTTCGTTGGTTGGCCGGCCAGTTTCGTTCGCTTTGGCGAACAGCGTCTGCAGTCGTGCTGGTATCTTCTCTACGTCAGCGCGAACCTTGTCTTCCGAGCTGCCACCATAATACTCGTGTGAGACGTTGATTATGCCACCGGCGTTAATGACGTAATCCGGCGCATACAGAATTTCGCGCGCCGAAAGTCTCGCACCATCTTCCAGCGTAGACAGCTGGTTGTTGGCAGCGCCGGCGATGATCTTCGCCTTGATGTTCGGAATTGTTGCCGACGTCAGGATGTTGCCGAGTGCACAGGGTGCAAGTATCTCAGCGTTGGCATACAGAATTTCGGCGGGTGCGACGACCTCAACCGGAATGCTTTCGCCTAAGGCCTTTAGATTATCGCCATTCACGTCCGCGACAATGAGTTTGGCACCCGCTTCGTGCAGCAATTTACAAAGGTAAACGCCGACATGGCCGACTCCCTGAACAGCGACCGTTAATCCGTCCAGCGAGTCCTTATCAAGTCGTACCTTGACGGCGGCTTCGATTCCCAGGAATACACCGAGTGCCGTCCACGGCGACGGGTCACCGCCTGCACTTTGTCCGCTTTGCGGCAGTCCGGACACAAATTCGGTCTGTTGTTGTACGTGTCGCATATCTTCAACGGACATGCCTACATCTTCGGCTGTTATGTAACGGCCACTCAAAGAATCAACCGCGCGCCCGAACGCTGCCAGCAACTCCGGGGTTTTCGGCACAGCGTCGTCGCCAAGAATGACGGCCTTGCCACCGCCGAAGGGAAGTTCCGCCACGGCATTCTTGTAGGTCATGCCGCGGGATAAACGCAGTGCATCAGTCAACGCGTCCGCGTCGCTCACGTAGGACCAGCGGCGACAACCGCCGGCTGCCGGACCAAGGGCCGTTGAATGCACAGCGATGATGGTGCGTAGTCCGGTCTGCTCGTCGTTAATGAAGTGCAGCGATTCATGGTTGTCGAATTCGGTGTGATCAAAGACGGCCATGCGTCTCCCCTGTGAGCGGTGCATAGATTGACTAATATATCGCGGAATAAGGCGATAAAACTTGCAAAACCTTTTACGTAAGTTAAAAAGCGCGCATAATCAATGCGAGTTTGAATTATATAAGACTAAACTATGCAAAGTATTTCTCTCGATCACACAGACCGAAAAATTCTCGATTTACTGCAGACCAATGCCGGTATTAACGCCACCGCAATCGGTGAGCGGATCGGACTATCGCAGTCAGCTTGCTGGCGTCGAATTCAGCGTATGCGTGACGAAGGCGTGATTCGCGATCAAGCCGTCATCCTGGATCGTGAGAAGGTCGGGTTGACGACAATGGTGTTCGCGCACGTCAAGCTGACGTCGCACGGTCGCAGTAATCTGTC
>CAYWBZ010000068.1:0-9949 GCA_964456535.1 uncultured Woeseiaceae bacterium
CGCGATTTGACGTAGGCGGTGAACGCCTCGGTATCGGTTCGCATGACCTCAAGACCCGCCTGCTTACCCTCGGCGATATCGTCGCCCATCCGAATGTTAATGATCGGCGTGAGCTTCTCGGCGGATTCATAGAATCCCAACGGCCCTGTGCCACGAGGCAAAGTCGT
The DNA here is from genome assembly GCA_964456535.1 of uncultured Woeseiaceae bacterium. Taxonomy (GTDB): domain Bacteria; phylum Pseudomonadota; class Gammaproteobacteria; order Steroidobacterales; family Woeseiaceae; genus UBA1847. The sequence goes on from CAYWBZ010000068.1 coordinate 168, forward strand.
CAGATACTCGATGCCGGACAATACACGTCCAGCGAGGGTGATATTGCGGTCAAGATGACGCGGCGCGTGTCCGGTGATGACATACAAGCTGGAGCCGTTGCCACTGTTGGGTTCGTTACCGCGAGCGACGCCGACCATGCCATAGCAGTGAGTTAGCCATGCTCGTTCGCCGTCACTGCCCACCGGAAAACCATCAGCGAATCCCACGGTGTCTGCATATGCGTCGCGGCTGTCGAGTGTGGTTACTTCCAGACCATCCAATGCACGGAAAAACTCCGGTGCTGCTGTCGCGGAGGCTGAGCCGAACGGACGCGCCTGATCTTCTTCAGCCGGGTCACCCCATTGCACAACATAGTTATCCTGCGAACGGATGATCGCCAAACCGTCAAAGTACTCTTCTTTAACCAGCGTTTTGATATTCGCTACATTCACTGGCGCGAAATCCGGGGCGAGTTCTATAACCACCTCACCTTGCGGTAGTCGCATGTAGAGCAGGTTGGCCGGGTCAGGCTGGCGCCAGTCCGACTCCTTGAGCGCGGCCATTACGCTTGCCGTCGTTGGTTCATCGGAGCAGGCAGTCCCTGTCACGCAAGCGAGCAGTATCGCTAACAGCGGTCGATAAATCCGCAGAATTTTGAAGCTACACACTATATTTTTAATCTTTGAGTTGGTAGGTCCAGCGGCCATAGGCATACATTCCGGCCGCACACACGATACCGACCGATGCCATGATGTACCACGCAGCGCCAACGTTATTTGCGGCGTACAGTTGCGCTGTTAGTGCATCGGCCGTTTGCCCGGTCACCTCAATGAGCTTCTGGAATGCCTCGCCGATAGGAACTGCGCTGACCTCTGATTGTGACATTCCACCGTCGAGCAGCGAATGCCGGGCGATCGTATCTTTAGCGGCTAATTCCGCATACAAGACCTGACCGTAATAGCCCTCTGCCATCCAGCCGATGCCAATCGGCAATTGACTGAAGCCGAGATACATCGCCTTTTTCTGTGGTGGCGCGATATTGCCGAGGTACTCAGAGCATTTCGGGCTCGAAAGCATTTCGCCAATAGAAAAGCTTACGATTGCAAGTACCATGATCCAGACGTAATTAAAGCCACCGAATAACAGCAGCGTTGCCGCGGCCAGGAATGTGCCCAGGGCCATTGAGGTGGTAGCCCTCATGAGGGCGCTCCAACCTGCGATGACGAAACACACGAGCATGATGAGCATTGCATTCAGGTTGATAAGGCCTTCGGGCTGAATCCGTTGCCCGTCCTGTGTCATGCCGAAGATGAAGATCCAGAACGGGTTCGATGTGCCGTCCTCGCCGAACATATGCCGTACCATGACCGATGTGTCGACCCAATCGCGGAAGTACAGCGGACCGACATCCCAGAACGCCATCAGCATGAACCAAAATCCCGAAAACAGAACCATGTACCAGATCAGAATCGGCCGACCGAGTTCTTTGAGGCTGTCAAGCCACAGACTTTCTTCCTTGATTTCGCCGGCTTTGACTTTGCGACGATGTTCGAGGCGAGCTTCCTTATCCTGCTCCTTGTAGGTCAGAAGTAACAAGAAATTCAGGGAAATGATGGCCGCACAGGCATAAAAGACGTAGGCCCAATCAAGCTGGCGAAGCTGTGCCGCGAGCAAAGGGCCGATGAAGCCGCCGATGTTGACAGTTTGATAGAACACCCCCCAGGCCATGGAGCTGTTTTCGCGATTCGTCGACTTCACAATCGTCGCTTGAATACCGGGTTTGAAAATACCGGTGCCGAAGGCAAGTACTATCGCGCCGATCATGAATCCCCAGTAGGTGGCAAACCAGGCCATGATCAGGTAGCCAAGAATCTTGATGACTGTCGAGGCAAATATGGTTTCTTTGTAGCCAGCACGGTCCGAGATTCCGCCCGTTAGCACTGGAACAAAAGATTGCACCATTGCCCAAACCAGGAAGATCACGCCGATCTCCGTACCAGCCAGACCCAGGCCGCCGTTTGATACGGCATCGGTTGCATAAAGACTGGAGACCTGGCGCACGCCGTAGTAGGCGAGGCGTTCTACCATCTCCATTCCGCCACAGATCCAGAAAACGTAACTCAGGCTGCCAATCGCCGCCCAGATTCCGAGTTGCTTGACGTCCTTTGCTGTAGTTGTTTGATTGTCAGCGTCAGAGGTGGCCATAAACAGTCCTTAGTTCTTATTGTTATTTGTGGTACCTGGATGGGTACCGCTATTACCAGCCGATGTAGTTCTACCTTAATTCGGGTACGCAGCCAAGCATAGAGGCGCAGTACAATCCCAAACGCCCCTGTACTGTTCCGATGAGACTCCGATGACCGACTATACGCCGCCCCTCAAAGACATGCTTTTCAACATCCACGAGCTCTCAGGACTGAAGCGCGTTTTGCAGCTTGAAAGCTTCTCCGATTTCGATACCGATATTGTCGATCAGGTCGTGGAAGAGGCGTCCAAGTTTGCCGCAGAGGTATTGAGCCCAATCAATATTCCCGGCGATCAGGCTGGTTGCAAACATGTTGATAACGGTGTCATCGCCGCGCCGGGGTTCGCGGAAGCATACGAGCAATTTGTCGACAACGGCTGGCAAAGTCTGGACGTCTCTCCCGAGTACGATGGTATGGGTATGCCAGGCATCGTCGGTGTCGCAGCAGCTGAGTCGTGGCAGTCGGCCTGCCTGTCGTTTTCGCTTTGCCCGATGCTCACGAATGGCGCGATAAGCGCGATCGAAGCACACGGGACGGAAGAGATTCGCAACACGTATCTGCCGAAGATGACGAGTGGTGCGTGGACAGGGACTATGAACCTGACCGAGTCACAGGCCGGGTCCGATCTGGCAGTTGTGACGACCAAGGCGGTTCCGGAAGGCGATCACTATCGTGTGAGCGGCTCAAAAATATTCATTACCTGGGGCGATCAGGAGTTCAGCGAGAATATTATTCATCTGGTCCTGGCGCGTTTAGTGGATGCACCACAAGGTGTGCGTGGCATATCAATGTTTCTCGTGCCGAAATTTCTTCTCAATGACGATGGCAGCATTGGTGAACGAAACGACATCTATGTGCCCGGCATAGAACACAAACTGGGTATCCATGCGAGCCCGACCTGCGTGATGGCCTTTGGCGAAAACGAGGGCGCTATTGGCTACCTGGTAGGCGAGGAAAACAAAGGTCTGGCGGGCATGTTCACGATGATGAATCGCGCACGAATCGAAGTCGGTGTGCAAGGGCTGGCTATTAGCGAGCGTGCATACCAACTCGCACGGTCTTACGCGTTGGACAGGAAGCAGGGTAAAGCACCTGGCGTGAAGGGCAGTGCTACGATCATTCATCACCCGGATATACGCCGGATGCTATTGGTCATGAAGTCGCAAATCGAGGCGATGCGTGCTGCTGCATACTACATTGCGGGCGTTCAGGATCTGGCCCATCACTCTGATAAAGAGTCGGAGCGTGACGCGGCAGAGAATCGAATAGACCTTCTGACTCCCGTGGTCAAAGCGTGGATGACAGAAATTTCCCTGGAGCTGACCTCATTGGCGATACAGGTTCAGGGCGGCATGGGATACGTTGAAGAATCAGGCGCTGCCCAGCATATGCGCGATGCCCGAATCTTGCCCATTTACGAAGGCACGACCGGTATTCAGGCACTGGATTTCGTTGGCCGCAAGATAATGGCCGACGAGGGTAGGGCCATGGGAGTGTTGCTCGCGGAAATGACAGCGCTTGACGCCGAACTGGCTGGAGACGAGCGTTTGGCCGAAATTCGAGCTGCACTGGCAGAAGGCGTGGAACAAATGCGGTCGGCAACGGCATGGCTATTGGAGCAAGGCCCCCTGGACCCGAATACCGCGGGCTCGGCTTCGGTAAATACGTTAATGCTGACGGGAATCGTTGTCGGCGGATGGCAAATGGCACTTGCGGCGCTCGCCATCACAAAAGGTGCGGCCTCTGACGACCGGGCATTTGCTGACGCGAAGTTGGTGACGGCGCGCTTTTACGGGCAACACATCTTACCTAGAGCGCAGGGGTTCGCTGCGGCTGCGATGGCTGGCGCCGATGCGGTAATGGCGCTTGCTGAAGAATCGTTCTGATCTCTTACGAGTAGATACGCTTCATTAACGGTGCGATTTTTCGCATCCCGACTATGCTGGTCGTTGTAAGCACGCCAGCCATCATCGCACCGGTGACACCGCAAGTCAGAATGTCCTGACCCGTGAGCCAGAGTCCGGGAATCGTCGTTTTCGGTCGCAGCCATTTTTGTTGCATGCGACCGGGAGTGTGCGACAAGCCGTACAGCTCGCCGCGCTGATAGCCGCCGAACCAGTTGGTCGTAAGCGGTGTCGAAACCTCGTAATAATCGACCTTACCGCGTAGTTCAGGCAGCTTGTCGTAAAGGTAAGCCATCAATCGTTCGCCGAGTTCCTGCTTAAATGCATCGTAGTCTTCACCACGCTTACCCCAGGTTTCGTCGTGCCACTTGTCGAACCATTCGTAAGGTGCCGGTGCCACTATCTCGATGGTTGCGGTTCCAGGATGGCGCTCGACATATTTTGGGTCTTTCGCTGATGGAAATGAAATGTAAACTACCGGAAATGGCTGCTTGTCGTTTTTGCCAAATCGCTCAACGGCAGCGTCAAAGTCGTTGTCTGGATAAATCCAGAAATTCGTCTTGGGCAAGCCCAGTTCTTCGGCTGTACTCTTCAGACCGATGTAAACACCCAGATGCGCGGAGCTTGGCTCGACGGTCTTCAATCTGCGCTCGTACCCGGCTTTAGTGGCGACATCGGAAGTTAAGAGTTTCTGGAATGTATTGGCCACTCCTGTCGATGAAATGACACAAGGGCATTCGATCAGATGCCCATCCTGCATCATTACGCCAGTGACCTTGCCATTCTCAACGACAATGTTTTCAACGCGTGCATAGGTGAAAACTTCACCGCCAGCGGCCTGAATTTTGGGAATAATGGAATCGGCGATTCGCCATGAGCCGCCAACAGGGTAGTAACCACCGTGCAGGTAATGACGCGCGATCATCGCGTGTACAAGAAAAGTCGACTGCTTGGGCGGCAGGCCCATGTCGCCCCACTGACCGCACAAGACAGCGATCAAGTCCTTATTATCTGTCAGCTCGGAGAGGACGTCGTAAGTCAGGCGAAACAGGAAGTCGGGTGTTTTCCACTTAAGGTACGGTGACATGAGTGTCTGTTGCCAGGGCTCCAGGACGCGAGCCATGCCGAATGACGACATAGCGTTTCCTGCGCTCTTGAGCAAAACCAGGTAGGCATCGATAGCCTGTTCTTCGTCCGGAAATTGCCGTATCAGGTTGTCACGAAATTCCTCTTTACCGGCCCTGGCGTTAAATATCTTGTCACCGATATAGAAGCGATCGTATTCGTTGTCCATCGGCGCCCATTCAAGCTTTCCGCCAGACAGGTAGTCGAACATCATGCGCGTACGGGTTCGTGTGCCGACATCACCGATGTAGTGCACGCCCACATCCCACTCGTAGCCGTTGCGTTCATAGGAGTGCGTGTATCCGCCGGCTGTGTAGTGTTGTTCCAGTACACAGACTTTCCATCCCAGATCACTAAGCATCGCGGCAGTGGTGAGCCCGCCCATTCCCGATCCGATGACGACTGCGTCATAGGCTTCTGCAAGCCGGCCCGGTCGGTAGCGATAACCGATGCGTAAGGTACTTGGTGTCATTCTCGTCATAGGCCACGTATTCTATCCTGCAGCCACGCAAAGAAATACTGGAGTTAGTAATGCCTTGCCGATCCATTTTCAAAATAGTAGTGATAGTCGTTGCAGTGTGCGGCGCGAGCTTGTCGATCGCAGCCGATGACCAGACTTTGACGATTGATGACCTTCTCGCCTTGAAGTCTGTTGCGGATCCGCAGGTCAGCCCCGACGGAAAATGGATCGCCCACACAGTAACGCGCGTCGATATTGAGGCCGACGAGTCGACAAGTCAGATTTTTATGGCATCGACCGATAGTGCTGACGTAGTTCAGCTGACGAGTGACGACAGTTCGGCGTCAACGCCGCGCTGGAGTCCTGATGGTCGGTACCTGGCATTCCTGGCGGCGAAAGGCGACGAGGATGCGAGTGATCAGGTTTGGACACTGGATCTGCGCGGCGGTGAGGCACAGGCTTACACTTCGATTGATCAGGGTGTAGATGACTTTGCCTGGGCACCGGGCGGCAAGAAGATGTTGCTTAGTATTGTCGACAAGAGTGCGGCTGAGCTGGCAGAGGAGCAAGCGATTGAAGCCGGCGAAGAGCCAAAACCACTGCCGTACGTGATCGACAGGCTGCAATTCAAGCAGGATGGCGTGCCTTATCTGGATCGGAGTCGAACACACCTGTATCGACTGGACGCACGCGACGGTGAACCATTGCAGCTGACGTTCGGTGATTACGACGATTCAAGTCCGGTGTGGAGTCCCGACGGAAAGTCGATCGCGTTCGTTAGTAATCGAACAGTGGAGCCGGATAGCAATGAGAACTCCGACATCTGGGTTGTCTCCGCCACCGGTGATGCGCCTCTGCGCGAGTCGCGCAAGGTAACGACGAATTCAGGTCCGGACTACGCGCCGGCGTTCAGTCAGGATAGCTCTCGTATTGCCTACGTTAGTGTTACTGACGTTGATCTGATGTGGTACGCCACCAATCATCTCGCGATTGTCTCAGCGGCGGGTGGAGATGAGCGTGTACTAACGGCAAAGCTTGACCGAAATGTTGGCAGTCCGGTTTTTTCAGCGGACGATCAGTCTATTGTTTTCTTACTTGAGGATAGTGCCGAGGCGCATCTCGCCGAGTACGATCTTGCCAGTGGCAATATTGATCGTTTGATCGGTGGCGGTGTCAGTGTTTCCGACTTGTCGCGTCATGCATCGGATTCCTATGCGGTTGCTATATCAACACCGCATCTGCCAACCGAGTTGTTTTTTTTCCGAGATGGTGAACTTACACAGGTGACGCATACCAACGCGGATACGTTATCGGGAGTAGCGCTGGCAGAGGTCAGGAATGTGACCTTCGATAGTGCCGACGGAACGGAAATAGAAGGCTTTGTCTTTACGCCGCCCAACTACCGAAAGGGTGCACAGTATCCAACGATCTTGCGCATCCACGGTGGGCCAGTTAGCCAGTACGATTTTTCGTTCAATAAAGACGCACAGCTGCTTGCAGCGAAAGGTTACGTTGTCGTGGTTTCGAATCCGCGTGGTTCCAGTGGCTATGGTCAGGCGTTCAGCGCAGACCTGTTCGCGGATTGGGGTGTAAGAGATTTTCAGGACGTGATGGCTGCCGTTGATTACGCCGTTGCCGAAGGTTATTCAGATCCTGATCGCCTGGGTGTGGGAGGCTGGTCGTACGGCGGCATCCTTACAAACTATGTCATCACCCAGACTGATCGCTTTGAAGGCGCGATAACGGGTGCCAGTGAAGTTAACTATGTTGCCAACTATGGTCACGATCATTACCAGCAGGCGTGGGAAGCCGAACTCGGACTGCCATGGGAAAATCGCGAGGGCTGGGAGCGAATTTCACCCTGGAATAACGTCGATAAGGTCGTAACGCCGACACTCGTTATGGGCGGCAAGGAAGACTGGAACGTCCCTATCCAGAATTCAGAGCAACTGTACCAGGCGCTGAAACGGCGTGGCATCGATACGCAGCTGGTCGTATACCCGGACGAGGGTCATGGCATTTCCCGGCCCAGTTTCCAGCGAGACCGATACCAGCGATACCTGGACTGGTACGATCGAACAGTACGGGGCAACTAGGGCATTCAGTCTTTGTAGACCTTGCCGCTCTTCATAACGAAATCGACGTCGAGCAATTCGTCGATGTTCGCAAGTGGCGATGCGTCGACAGCAATGATGTCGGCGAACTTGCCAGCTTCGATCGTGCCGATCGAATCGCTCATGTCGATAAGGTCGGCCGCATTGATAGTGGCTGAGATAATGACGTCCATTTCTGACATGCCGGCCTCGACCATGAGTACCGCCTCTTCTGCGTTCGTGCCGTGCGGGGAAATTCCACTGTCTGTTCCGTAGGCGATATTCACGCCCGCCTTGTGGGCCTTCTCGAATGAACCCGCCATATCATTGCCGACACGTATCGCTTTCTCTTTTACGACGTCGCTCATGAAATCGGCTTCTACCGCGAGCGTGGCGACGGTCTTGCCGGCCAATAATGTCGGAACAAGATAGGCACCGGTTTCCTTGAATAGCTTGATTGCACGTGGTCCCGTATAAGAACCATGCTCAATGCTGGCCACGCCGGCCTCGAGTGCAGCGACGATGCCGTCTTCGTGATGAGCATGCGACGCGACCTTACGCCCCATGCGGGCAGCAGCCAGAACGACTTCCTTGAGTTCGTCCATTTCCATCTGCTGGCCTGTACCTGTCGCGCGGTCGGTCATGACACCCCCGGTTGACGTGATCTTGATCAGGTCTGCCCCGTATTTAATGACGTTTCTGGCGGCACGACGGCAATCGTATGGGCCATCGCAAACATTCGGGGACGTAAACATTTCCATCAAGTCCGGGCTAACGCCACTGATGTCCGCATGACCACCTGTTATACCGACGCCACCCGCAGCAATAATCCGTGGTCCGTCTATCCAGCCGTTCTCGATGGCATCCCGCATGGCATACATTTCCTGCGACGATGAACCCACGTCACGAACCGTCGTAAAGCCAGCCTTCAACGTATTCATCGCAAAGTAGATACTGCGCATCTGCATCAGCTGGTCTGACATCTTCAACGCATCGCTGTCATTCCTCGGCCCGAGCTCACCTTGCAGGTGCACGTGCATATCCATCAGTCCAGGAAGGACAAACTTGTCACGGAGGTCGATGACAGCAACGTTGCCGTCGAAATCAGCCGCGTTCGCGAAGCCACTTACGACTTCGACGATTTTATTGTCTTCGACAACGATTGTTTGCCGGGAGGAGGGTGACTCGCCCGGGACTGCGAGTAACTCTCCAGCGTGAATCAGTGTGGTATCCGCCGCGGCAGGAATGCCGAGCCCGAGAAATAGAAGTGTCGCTGCTACCCGGCAACTGAAAGTCATGCAAGTATCCTCTTTCTTGTTGTTATCGTACTTTGCGCAAGAATTTAAATTTCTTTTCTGTGTGCGGCGCGTATCGAACGTCCAGGTCCGGCCACCAGCCTCGCCTGATGACGGCCTTCATGTGACTGAAGGTCTCGAAGCCGGCACGTCCGCTATAGGCACCCATGCCGCTTGGTCCAACACCGCCAAACGGTAACTCGTGCACCGCCATGAACATCATGACGTCATTGATGCAGGCGCTGCCGGAGCTGACTTGATCAAGAAACTTTCTTTCGTCGCGCTTGCTGTTCGTAAACAGGTAGGCGGCAAGTGGTTTGTCGCTGGCACGAATAACGGCGATAGCCTCCTCCAGGTTCTCCGCACGAACAATTGGTAGGACGGGACCGAAGATTTCTTCTCTCATGATGGCGCTATCGTCCGCGACATCCGTTAACACCGTCGGAGCGATGTACTTGTCCGCAGCATCGGTCTGTCCGCCGATAGCTGTATGACCTGACTCGATTAATGCGCTGACACGTTCAAAGTGCCGGTCGTTGACGATGCGGCCATAGGAGTCCGATTGTTGAGGATCGTCACCGAACATCTCACGAATGTTCTGCTCCAGTAGCGGAACGAGCAACGCTTCGGTATCGGCGTCCGCTAAAATATAGTCCGGAGCAATGCAGGTTTGCCCGGC
>CAYWBZ010000068.1:10049-11172 GCA_964456535.1 uncultured Woeseiaceae bacterium
CAATCAGGGTCCAGAAATTCCGGTATAAGTTGTGCGATTAACGCCGAAGTAGCAGGCGCCAGTTCAGAGGGTTTGAGAACAACACAGTTGCCAGCGGCGATCGCCGCTGACATTCCCGCAAGGGTTAACTGCAGCGGGTAATTCCAGGCGCCGATTACCAGGACGATTCCGAGTGGTTCAGCCTGAATCCAGCTTCTACCCGGTTGTCCGATGATGGGGGTCGAGACTCGCCGCTTGCGAGTCCAGCGGTTCAGGTTCTTGCGGCTGTATGCCGCGTCACCACTTACATACCCGGTCTCTGTCGTAAATGATTCCATCGCAGACTTGCCGAGATCTGATTGCAGCGCGTCGAAAATATCCTGCTCACGCTCGCTCATCATGCGTTCGACAGCCTTCAGTTGCTCGCGCCGCCAGGCGAGATCCTTCGTTTTACCGCTATTGAATGTCGCTGTCAGATCTGAAAACAAATCCGTGTAGTTTGGATTGCTGGCGGCGTCTTCGGTTTTGGATGGTTCGGACATTATGGCTATGCGATTTCGACGAGTTCGATAGCGAATGTCAGCGCCTGGCCGGCCAGCGGGTGGTTACCATCGAGCGTAATCGATTCAACTTCCACCGCGGTTACCTGCAGATTCATTACCTGCCCATCGGGGCCCTGGCTTTGTAGCTGCATACCGATCTCCGGTTTCATATCATCGGGTAATGCTGTCTTGGGCACCTCCTGAACAAGCTGGTCATGGAGCTCGCCGTAAGCCTCGCCCGCTGGAATCGTGACGGTCTTACTGTCGCCTACCGTCATACCGTCAACGGCACTATCAAACCCAGGTATGACCTGACCACTGCCGATTGCGAATTCGAGCGGCTCGCGCCCCGCAGAACTGTCGAATTCTGTGCCGTCGTCCAGGGTGCCTGTGTAATGGATTTTGACGGTATCGCCCGATTTCGCCTGACTCATGTGTGCTCCAGATAGTGGTGGAATCGCGTGACTATAGCAGAGCACAGGACGATCATCGTTTCGACAGGTAAACTCTTCGCTTTCTGCAGATGAAACAGGTTCACATGATGACCCGAGCTCTTGTCCTGGTATTATTTTTCGTTGTTTGCGGGCTATCGAATGCCGCCG
>CAYWBZ010000069.1:0-7054 GCA_964456535.1 uncultured Woeseiaceae bacterium
GCCTGCCGACGGCCATCGGCGCGAATACTCGGACTACTCTTGCGAGCGTGACGTTCCAGTTCCTGCTCGCTGACACCTTCGTGAATCATTTCTCGCATTCTGTCATCGACCGTGACTAGTTCATATATGCCTGTACGGCCAACGAAGCCACGATTACCGCCGGTACCCGCTTTATAAAGAGTTGGCGCGTTCGCCGGGTCAACACCGAGGATTTCGCATTCGTACTCTGATGCCGTATAGGGAATCTTCGTTTCATCGTCCAGTACGCGTACCAGACGCTGAGCGAGAACACCGACCAGACTGGAGGACAACAGGTAAGGAGCGACACCCATATCTCGCAACCGGGTCACCGCGCCACTGGCTGTATTGGTATGCAGTGTCGAGAGCACCAGGTGGCCCGTCAAACTGGCTTGCACGGCGATCTCTGCTGTTTCGAGGTCACGAATTTCTCCGACCATCACGATGTCCGGATCCTGGCGAAGAATAGCGCGTAAGCCTCGCGCGAATGTCATCTCTACTTTGTTATTGACCTGTGTTTGTCCGATGCCATCAATAAGGTACTCGATCGGGTCTTCGACCGTCATGATGTTGCGGCTATTATCATTGATACGTTCAAGTGCAGCGTACAAGGTTGTCGTCTTACCCGAACCCGTTGGTCCGGTAACAAGAATGATGCCGTGTGGTTTATGTATGAGTTCGTCCATCGATTTCATGGCAACTTCATCCATACCGAGTGCTGCCAGATTGAGTCTTCCCGCTTGCTTATCGAGCAATCGCAGCACGACTCTTTCACCATGGCCCGACGGCATCGTCGATACGCGAACATCGACTGCGCGACCCGCGATCTTTAGTGAGATACGACCATCTTGTGGTAAACGTTTCTCGGCAATGTCCAGGCGTGACATAACTTTTACTCGCGACACCACGAGCGGCGCGAGTGCTCGGCGTGTTTGCAATACATCTCGCAGAACGCCGTCGATACGAAACCTCACACTCAGGCGGTTTTCGTAGGTCTCGATATGAACGTCGGAAGCATTTTCCTTGATCGCCTCAGTGAGTACGGCATTGATGAAGCGAATAATCGGTGCGTCGTCATCACTCTCAAGCAGGTCGGACGGCTCAAGTTCCTGAGCAAATTGCGTCAGACTGAATTCTTCATCAAGACCGTCAACCATTTGTGCGGCGTTGGTTGAGTCCTGTTCGTAGGACTCCTGCAATAATGTGTCGAATACTTCTGCAGAAACTCGTGACAGCTTCAGAGGTACGCCGGCGAAGCGTCTTGCTTCGGCGAGACTCAGTGGTGAGGTGCCGCTGCGGTAAACAGCTTCGCATTGATCGCCGATGACTTTGCGAATCAAAATACCGTGCCGTTTTGCGAAAGAAAAGGGCAGGGACCGACGCGTCTTCTCTGCGGTGTCGTCCTCTGTGGCCAGGACGATTTCGCTATTCGCTTCCATCGCTCTGACTCTCAGTTGGCTGCGGTTGAGATTCAGGCAATGGCGGTATCATTGGTCGCGGTGTTCCCGGCATCAACTGAATGGCATCCGACTCCTGGTCTTTCTGAACGCCAAGCATCATATTGTATTTCGCGTTCGTCTGTATTGCTGTCTCGATTGAGTCGCGCATAATTTCGGCGCGAATAAAAATCATCAGATTGGTTTTCTTTTTCTCGGTTTTGCGTGAGCGGAATAAATTGCCGAGCAGCGGAATTTTTCCCAATACCGGGACAAACTGGTCGCTCTCCAGCAACGTCTCCTGGATCAGGCCACCCAACACCAGAATCTCACCGTCGTCAACGATGACTGTCGTATCGACAGTGCGTTGATTGGTAATGAGGTCAACCGCACCCGCCGCCGATTGCGCAATGTTTGAAATTTCCTGAGAAATCGTCAGCATCATCGAATCGCCATCATTGATTTGCGGCGTAATAGAGAGCTTGACGCCGATTTGTTCCCGGTTGATTGTCTGGAACGGATTGACCGCGCCGGCGGTGCCGCCTGTGTTTGAGAAAGACCCGGTGACAAACGGAACTTCCTGCCCGACGTTCAACGTGGCTTCCTCATTGTCTGTAGTGACGATCGACGGCGTTGAGATAATATTGGTATTAGCGTCGCCCTCGATGGCGGTCAGGATTGCGGCAAAACTGACACCGGAATCGGAGAGCCGTCCAACGCCGACGGTTATGCCACTGCCGATAAGCTCGCCGCTTACTGCGCCGCCAGCGGCTGCGGTGCCTAACTGGACAACACCCGGTGTTGAGGGGAAATTGGTAACCGCAATGGGTGTATTGGAACCGCTACCTTCTACAGCCCAGGTCACACCGAACTGGTTGTTCTCGTCGGCGATGACCTCAACGATGATGGCCTCCACCAGGACCTGAGCGCGGCGTATATCGAGCTTGTCGATAATCTGCATCAATTCGCGCATTGTCTTCGGTGGTGCATTGGCGACAAGAGCGTTGGTTTGGGGGTCTGCCCAAATACTCACGTCGTCGCCGGAAATCGCACCGGCCGCCTGGCCCGCCGCGGCTGTCGCCTGGGTCGTAAAGTGTGTTTGCAATTTCGTGGCGAGTTCTTCAGCGTCTGCGTAGCGCAAGTAGCGCACCTGCGTATCGCCACCATGTTCCAGTGGGGTGTCAAGGTGAGCGATCAGTGTGCGGAGACGTAGTCGGTCAGATTTATCTCCACCAATCAAAACACTGTTGGTCCGTGCATCGGCAACGAGACTGGTTGTTACGGGAACACCGTCGGCGCGTTGCGTCTGCGTCAGAGCGGTCATGATGCGTACGATCTCAGTGGCTGACGCGTTTTGCAGTGCCACAACTTCGATATCATCATCGCTCGCCATATCGATGCGGCGAATAATGCTAACCATTCGCGACAGGTTTGCGGCGCGATCGGAGATGATCAACATATTCGAGCCGGCATGAGCAACCATATGGCCGTATTGCGGAATCAGCGGCCGCAAGATGGGTACTAACTGGGTCGCGCCGACATTCTTCACCTGTATAACTTGTGTTGCCATGTCATCAGGCCCGGAAGCATTCGCCGTGCCGAACTGGCTCGGAAACTGCCGTGCGGTTGCGTCCGGCAGGATCTTGATCAAGTTACCGCTTTCAACGGCGATGTAGCCGTGAACCTGCAAGATCGACAGGAATGCCTCGTAAAAAGCCTCCTTGGACATTGGCTCCGACGACAACAGGTTTACTTTGCCGGTGACCCTCGGGTCGAGAATAAAGTTCTTTCCAGTTGCCTCACTAACGGCTTCAACGACAATTCGAATATCGGCGTCTTTCCAGTTCAGTGAAATGCCCGAGTCCTGAGCACGAGTCGCGGATGAGATAGGCAGTGCGAACACGGCCAGTAACATCAAAATAGTGCTGGGTTTCATTTTATTTATTTTTCTCATTTGTCTTGCTCGCCGCTCAGGTCGAGTTGGCTGGTCTTCAGTGTCAGGGTCTCGGAATTGCCATTGCGTTCAATGGTAACCGTCACCTGCTCGGCTGTGCCGAGAGATTGGAAAATCTGCATCGCCTGACTGGCGTCAGAAAGTGCCTGTCCATCGATATCCTTGATAATGTCACCGGGCCGCAGTCCCAGCGCCGCAAATTGTCGCCGGTCGCGCCCTGGATAAACCCGGAAGCCGACTTGCTGGCCCTGCACCCGATAGGGCGTCGGGCGAATCACGTCGGTCAGCTTTGTCAGGTTTTGTGTAACGACTGCTTGTAAGCTCTGTGAGTTGCCAGGTTTTTGTCGAGTTGAAGTCGTCGCACGACGCACACTGCTGGTCGGCATGTCTTTGAATTCGCGCGGCAGATTCAAACTGGTGAGCCGGCCGTTCTCGTTCAAAACGACACGGTCCGCATAGACAGCATGTAGCGTTGCGTTATTGCCGACCGAGTCGCCTATTATATATACCGTTTGGTCGTTACCACCGTCTGAAATAATTGCGACCGAATAATTCGGTATGTCGGATGCGACGGTGCCGTTTAGTACCAACTGAAGACGCGTCTCATCGAGGTCTTCAACTTCTGCGACAACAGGTGCCGGCCCGGTTTGCTCAGCATCGGCAATGCCAAATATGTGCGAGGCAGCAATCGCGTTAACGTCCGTCGACGTGCCTGATGAGGAATTTGATGCCGGTAGCGAGTCGGGCAGGGGGACGACGACGCCGACGGCACTGCCGGGAACCAGCATCCATATCATTTTGGCTATTTGCCAACCAATAAGCACGACAAGCACAAGGCTTACCAATGGCGGTAAAATCCTGTTGACGGCAGCGCCGTCAATTCCAGCAAGATTGGACAAATTGGCTCTTGAAATCATATTCAATGAAGCTATTTCATGTACCCGACTAAACTACTAACGTAGCGACCCGATGATACGGGTTGAACTGCAGCACGAACAAGCAGATTATTGACTTTTAAGCGAATTATTGCCCGCGCGACATGTTATGACAGAACGACCGACCGACATAGAACAATACGATGGATTTGACCTGGCGGTCGAAGAGGCACAGCCGAAAGTAAAACCGCCGCCACTTTATCGTGTTGTGCTCATAAACGACGATTTCACACCGATGGAATTCGTCGTGGATATTCTCGAATCTGTATTCGGTATGGAACGGACACGTGCGACTCAGGTGATGCTTGAGGTGCATACGAAGGGTAAGGGTATTTGCGGACTATTTAACCATGAGATCGCGGAAACGAAGGTCGCACAGGTTATGGGTATTGCCAACCAGCATCAGCATCCGTTGCTGTGCAACATGGAGGAATCCTGAGTATGTTGAGCAGTGAGCTCGAATTTTGCCTGAATGAGGCGTTTCAGAGAGCCAGAGACCATCGTCACGAATTCATGACGGTGGAACATCTGATGCTGGCGTTGCTGGATATTCCATCCGTACACGAAATCCTGAAGGCTTGCGACGCGAATATTCCGGAATTGCGCCGGCAGTTAACGGAATGCATCGATGAACAGACGCCGTTATTGCCTGATGAAGACGATACCGAGGTCCAGCCGACGCTGGGTTTTCAGCGTGTGCTGCAGCGAGCTGTCTTTCACGTGCAATCCAGTGGCAAGAAGGAGGTCACCGGCAGCAATGTTCTCGTGGCGATTTTCTCCGAGAAGCAGTCTCAAGCGGTCTATTTCCTCAGTCTGCAGGATATTTCCCGTCTGGACGTTGTGAATTTCATTTCGCACGGCATGCCGCAGGTGCCGGGAGAAAGTGTCGATGAAGACGGTGATCCACAGCTCGACTCTGAGTCGGAGCCGGAACCTTCGCCACTGGATAAATATGCGACGAATCTTAACGAACTCGCGCGACAGGGCAAGATAGACCCGCTGATAGGCCGCGAGCTCGAAATCGAGCGCACGGTGCAGATCCTGTGTCGTCGTCGCAAGAACAATCCGCTCTATGTCGGTGAAGCAGGCGTTGGTAAGACCGCTTTGGCTGAAGGGCTGGCGCGACTAATTGTCGAAGAGCGCGTGCCGGAAGTGCTGGCGGACAGCACCATCTACTCGCTCGACATGGGCACGTTGATCGCTGGCACCAAATATCGTGGTGATTTCGAAAAGCGCTTGAAGGGCGTTATCGCCGAAGTTCGTGATGATCCTGGTGCGATTCTGTTTATTGATGAAATTCATACGGTTATCGGTGCTGGTGCGGCTTCTGGCGGTGTCATGGATGCCAGTAATCTGATCAAACCGGTGCTCGCGAACGGCGAGATGCGTTGCATCGGCTCAACCACGTACTCCGAATATCGCGGCATATTTGAGAAAGACCACGCTTTGGCGCGCCGCTTTCAGAAGATTGATGTTCCCGAACCGAGCGTCGAAGAGACCATCGCGATTCTCAAAGGTCTCAAGACCCGATTTGAGGAGCACCATGGCATCAAGTACGACGATTCGGCACTCGAGGCCGCTGTTGACCTTGCGGTCAGGCATATCAATGATCGCCACCTTCCGGACAAGGCCATCGATGTAATGGATGAGGCTGGCGCTAATCTGCGTCTGCAACCTGTCGCTGAACGTGGCAAGCGCGTGACGGTTCGCATGATCGAGGCGATCGTCGCGAAGATGGCACGGATTCCGGAGAAAAGTGTTTCATCGTCGGATCGCGACGCACTTCGCACCATGGAACGCGATCTGAAACTGACAATCTTTGGCCAGGACAGGGCGATCGCAGCCTTGAGTGGCGCTATCAAGATGTCGCGGTCCGGATTGCGCGATGAAGAAAAACCGATTGGTACGTTCCTGTTCGCCGGGCCGACGGGTGTGGGCAAGACCGAAGTCACCCGACAATTGTCGATGTTGATGGGCGTTGAGCTCATACGTTTCGATATGTCCGAATACATGGAGCGGCACACAGTGTCTCGCCTCATCGGTGCACCGCCCGGGTACGTCGGATTTGACCAAGGCGGCTTGTTAACGGAAGCCGTTAACAAGAACCCGCATGCTGTTGTATTACTTGATGAAATTGAGAAAGCAGATCCCGAGGTTTTCAATCTGCTTCTGCAGGTAATGGACCACGGTACGCTGACAGATAACAACGGCCGCAAGGCAGATTTTCGCAACGTGATTCTTGTGATGACGACCAACGCCGGCGCCCAGGAAATGAGTCGTGCATCGATCGGCTTTACGCAGCAGGACCACAGCTCGGATGGCATGTCGATTATCAAGAAGAAATTCTCACCGGAATTTCGTAATCGACTCGATTCCATCATTCAGTTTGAACCCCTGGAGATCGATTCGATCAAGCGCGTTGTAGACAAGCTTGTCGTCGAGTTGGAAGCCAAACTGGACAACAACAATGTGACGCTGGAACTCGAGGATGATGCTCGCGACTGGATTGCAGAGCGTGGCTACGATCCGCAAATGGGCGCGAGGCCGATGGCGCGGATCATTCAGGAGCAGATCAAGCGTCCACTGGCGGAAGAACTCCTGTTTGGCAGCCTAGCAAAAGGCGGGCACGTGAGAATTGTCGTCGGTAAGGACGACAGTCTGGAATTAAATGCTGAACCTGTGCTCAAGGAACTTGAGCATCTGCCGGAAGA
>CAYWBZ010000069.1:7154-11075 GCA_964456535.1 uncultured Woeseiaceae bacterium
TAGCGGCCGCGGTAGACGATACGACCTTTACTGAGATCGTACGGTGTTAGCTCAACGGTGACTTTGTCGCCCGTCAGGATACGAATGTAATTCTTGCGCATTTTTCCGGAGATATGCGCAGTCACAACATGACCGTTTTCGAGTTCAACTCGAAAAGTCGTGTTGGGTAGCGTCTCGGTTACGACGCCTTCCATTTGAATGGCTTCTTCTTTCGCCAAGGGATTTAGTTCTCTCTAGTGCTAAAAGGCTGGCGAATTGTGCAGAAACAGCGCTGGTATTGCAATGCGCTGAACCCGTATTTATCACATTGACGGAGTACTACCCCTAATCGTCCAACAATTTTGAGCACGCTATGGGGGATTCCAGATCGTGAACAAAAGGTACGACCGGGTTACAGGCGGATTTTAAACTCTGCAGGAACTCGCTTCGTGGCACGATTCGCGCTCCGAGGCTTAATAAATGACTCGATACGACCTGGCAATCGAGCAGCTCGAGATTGCCAGCTTTGAGTTGAGCGGCAAGATAGAGCAGGGCCAGTTTGGATGCGTTTGGCATCAAGCTGAACATGGACTCGCCAAAGAATGCCTTGCCGATGGCTAATCCATAAAGGCCACCTTTGAGTTCGCCAGACTGCCAAACCTCGATTGAGTGTGCCCATCCACCTCTGTGCAGGCCTTCGTAGGCCTTGATCATCTCCGGTGTGATCCAGGTTCCCTGTTCCGATCGTCTTGGCTCCGCGCACGCACAGATAACGTCTGAAAACGCTGTGTTGATTCGAATTTCAGCGGTGGACCGGCGTAGTTCGCGCCGCAGGCGTCGCGAGATACGGAAATCACCAGGCATAAAGACACAGCGTGGGTCAGGTGACCACCATAGCAATGGCTGGCCTTCGTCATACCATGGAAAAATTCCACTGCGATACGCGAACAACAGTCGTTCTGTGCTGAGGTCGCCGCCCGCCGCCAACAGGCCGTCAGGCTCATGCAATGCTGCGCTTATCGGTGGAAAGCGATCCGGCGGATCGTCGGGACTGAGCCACATAACACGGTTGTTGCTCATGACGGGTCTTCGGACACTTTGTATGGTGTGCGCGAGTCAATCGTCTCGATGTAGCGATCAACGTGTTTACTTTCCTCGCCGAGATACTCTTCAATGGCATTGGAAAACTGGGGATGAGCAAGCCAGTGCGCTGACCAGGTCGAGACCGGTGAAAATCCACGACTGATCTTGTGTTCGCCTTGCGTACCGGGCTCAAATACCTGTTTTCCGGATGCGATGCAGTAGTCGATTCCCTGGTAATAACAGGTTTCGAAGTGCAGGGAATCGTAGTGTCCGTCGCTGCCCCAGTATCGACCGTACAAACAATCTTCGCTCTCGAAGAACACCGCCGCGGCGACCGCTACGGAGTCGATCTCCGCAAGAACTATCAGGATACCCTCGGGAATTTGCTCTGAGAAACCGCGAAAAAATGATTCAGAGTAATAAGGCATTGAGCCCCGAAGCATGAATGTGTGACTAATCAGCCGATAGACCACAGACCACGTTTCAGCATCGATGTCGGCACCTTTGACGCGCCGAAACTTGATACCACTTTCCGCGACCCGACGACGGTCGCGGCGAGCTTTCTTGCGCTTGGCCGAGGTGAAGGTTGCGAGAAAGTCGTCAAAGTTGCGGTAATTGTTGTTGTGCCAGTGGAACTGGCAATCCTTCCGAATGAGGAGGCCAGCTTTTTGAAGGTGCGGTAAATCCGCGGCAGACGGAAACAGGATATGCAGAGACGAACATTCCGTTTTGGTCGCGAGTTTCACGCCCGCCTGCAGTAATCCAGCGGCTGCTTCATCGTCACCGGGCTCGCGTAACAGCAGCCGGGTACTCGGTGCTGGCGTAAACGGTACCGCTGAGACGAGTTTCGGGTAATAACTTAGCCCTGCCTGCTCGTAAGCATTTGCCCATGCCCAGTCAAATACGAATTCGCCCCAGGAATGGCTTTTTTCATAGAGTGGCATCGCCGCGCGGAGCTTGCCGCCGTCAGAAATCGTCAGGTGACGAGGCGCCCAGCCATTGTCCGGACTCACACAACCGGTCTCTTCCGCGAGCTGCAGAAACTCATGTCGCAGAAACGGATAATCATTGCCGGCAAGACTGTTCCAGTCGTCGCGAGCAATGTCGGACATGCTGTCGTGGACGGTGACCTTCATAAGGACAGCTTATCTTATAAGCCGTGGTCTAAGCCGCAGGCTGTTCCTCCAGCGCGTCGATGAACTTTTCAGCGTCCAGCGCAGCCATGCAGCCGGCGCCAGCAGACGTAATGGCCTGACGATACACCTGGTCAGCAACATCTCCGGCGGCAAAAACGCCTGCGACGCTCGTGGCAGTTGCGTCGCCTGCAATACCCGACTTCACAGTGATATAGCCGTTTTTCATTTCGAGCTGGCCGTCAAAAAGGCTGGTGTTGGGTTTGTGGCCAATGGCTATGAACACACCGTCAAGGTCGATGTCGGTCGTTTCGGCTTCATCTTTAGTGCTGCGGATTCGCATACCGGTAACGCCGGCATCGTCGCCTAATACTTCATCGAGCGTGCTGTCCCATCGAATCTCGACATTACCGTCACGTTCTTTCTCAAAAAGATGGTCTTGCAGGATCTTTTCGGCCCGCAGCTCATCCCGGCGATGCACCACTGTTACCTTGGAAGCGATATTGCTCAGGTAGAGCGCTTCCTCAACGGCCGTGTTACCACCACCAATGACTGCAACCGGCTTGCCGCGGTAAAAGAATCCGTCACAGGTCGCGCAGGCAGAAACGCCGCGTCCTTTGTACGCTTCCTCTGAGGGCAGCCCCAGGTACATGGCGGTTGCACCCGTAGAAATAATCAGTGCGTCGCAAGTATAAGTGGCGTAGTCGCCCTCAAGCGTGAACGGCCGTTTGGACAGATCAGCGGTGTGGATATGGTCGTTGACGATCTCGGTATTGAAGCGCTGTGCGTGGCGCAGCATGCGGTCCATGAGCTCTGGTCCCTGCAGTCCTTCGACATCGCCTGGCCAATTGTCAACTTCGGTGGTTGTCATCAGCTGGCCACCTTGCTCCATCCCGGTAACCATTACCGGATTCAGGTTGGCACGCGCCGCGTACACAGCAGCCGCGTATCCCGCCGGCCCGGAGCCGAGGATCAGAACCCGGCAATGTTTCAAGTCACTCATGTATAATTTATCCGTAATAATGATGAAGTACAGAATCGCCCGCAGAAGGCCTTGAAGTGTGTTCCCTTATTCAGCTTTCAAGGGACGACTTTCAAGCGCTAAGATGCGGGCAAGCTTTATGCGGTATTGCAGTCTCCTGGATTAACTCCGGGGCTAGTGTAGGGAAAATAGAATCTTTATGGCAAGAGCCACGAAAACGAAACAACCGGAAGCGCGCCTGTCATCCCAGGTGCACAGAGCATTGCGCGAAGGCGCTTTGTACGTATTCGGTGCGCTGGCGTTTATTCTCTGGATCGCATTATTCACTTATGACCAGAGTGATCCCGGGCCGTTTCAGACAACATCGAGCGATGCCATAGGTAACGGCATCGGGCGGGTCGGTGCATGGGTAGCAGACCTCCTGTTTACCGGGTTTGGCCGGCCAGCTTATCTGTTCACCGTCATGGTGTTTTTCCTCGGTTGGATGCTCTACCGGGAGCAGAAGACCCAGATTGAATTGACCAAGCTTGATTTCGGACTCCGATTTGCTGGATTCATAGCGACCCTGGTCACCAGTTGTGCATTGGCGTCGCTGCATTTTTCCGAGGTGGGTTTTAGCCAGACAGCCGGCGGTATCATCGGTCAGTCCCTGGGCGGGTGGTTAAGGGACCTGATGAAATTGTTGGGTGCGAGTGCGTTGCTGTTTTGCCTGTGGGTAGCGTCCGTATCGCTGTTTCTCGGTAT
>CAYWBZ010000070.1:0-4875 GCA_964456535.1 uncultured Woeseiaceae bacterium
AGCGCGGCGCGCATGCCATCGATATCCTGCTGCGGCCAGTCGGGCTCCATTACTCCCACTCAATAGTCGCTGGCGGCTTACCACTGATATCGTAAGTCACACGCGAGATGCCATCGACCTCGTTAATGATGCGCAGTGATACGTGTTCGAGAAACTCGTACGGCAATCGTGCCCAGCGCGCGGTCATGAAGTCGATCGTCTCAACGGCACGCAAGGCAACGACGTAGTCGTACTTGCGCCCATCGCCCATAACGCCAACGGACTTCACGGGCAGAAATACGGCGAATGCCTGGCTGGTTTCGTCGTACAGGTTTTGTTTTTGCAGTTCATTGATAAAGATGTCGTCGGCTAATTGCAGCAGCGCGACGTATTCGGGTTTGACCTCGCCGAGAACCCGAACACCAAGACCCGGCCCCGGGAACGGATGACGCATGACCATCTTTCGGGGTAAACCAAGCTCGAGACCGATACGACGAACTTCATCCTTGAACAACTCTCGCAGCGGCTCCACGAGCGACATACGCATGTACTCGGGAAGCCCACCGACGTTGTGGTGCGATTTGATGACGTGTGCTTTACCGGTCTTCGCGCCAGCCGATTCAATGACATCCGGATAAATCGTGCCTTGCGCGAGCCATTCAATACCGTCGAGCTTGTGCGCTTCCTCATCGAAAATTTCGATGAACTGGCCACCAATAATTTTTCGTTTTTCTTCCGGATCCATGACGCCCTTCAGTGCGGCAAAAAAGCGCTCGGCAGCATTAACCCGAATGACATTGACGCCCAGGTGTTCGGCAAACAGCTCCATCACCTGATCGCCCTCGTTATGGCGCAGCAGTCCATGATCGACAAACACGCACACCAACTGATCGCCGATAGCCTCGTGCAGCAATGCTGCCACTACCGATGAATCTACGCCGCCGGACAAGCCCAGCAGAACCTTGCCCTCGCCGACCTGTTCGCGAACATGGTCTATCGCGTCGGAAACAATATTGCCGGCGGTCCAGTCACCCGGGCAGCCGCATATGTCACGCACAAAGCGGCGCAGGATTTCCTGGCCTTGCGGCGTATGCGTAACTTCAGGATGGAATTGCACACCGTAGAAATGCCGTGAGGGATCTTCCATCGCTGCAAGCGGCGAATTGGGACTGCTCGCTGTAGCTTTAAAGCCCGGTGGTATGGCTTCGACGCGATCGCCATGACTCATCCAGACTTTTAATACGGATTCGTCTTCAGAATCGCTGAGGTCGCCGAACAACGAGGAATCGCCGGGCGTAATTTCGGCATAGCCGAATTCCCGGTGTGATGATGCTTCGACTTTGCCGCCAAGCTCGGCCGCCATGGTTTGCATGCCGTAGCAAATACCGAGGACCGGAACACCAAGTTCGAACACCGTGTGCGAAACGCGAGGCGGAACATCGAGGTTTACCGACTCCGGACTGCCGGAAAGAATAACGCCATCCGGCGCGTAGGCCTTGATGTCGTCATCGGACATGTCCCAGGGATGAATCTCGGAATAAACACCAACCTCGCGAACGCGGCGGGCGATTAATTGCGTGTACTGGCTGCCAAAATCGAGTATCAGCAGTCGATGAGCATGAATGTCTGGGTGCATCTAGGGACTTAGTTCTTGGATCGGTAGTTGGGTGCTTCTTTGGTAATCGTCACATCGTGCACATGACTCTCAACCATGCCGGCACCCGTGATTCGAACAAACTCGGGCTTGATTCGCATCTCGTCGATACTGGCACTCCCGGTGTAGCCCATCGCTGCACGAATACCGCCAAGGAGCTGGTGCACGATGGCTGAAAAAGGTCCCTTGTACGCCACACGACCTTCGATACCTTCCGGTACGAGTTTGTCGAGCTGTTCAGTCGCATCCTGAAAATAGCGATCCGACGAACCATGTGATCCGCCCATGGCGCCAATAGAGCCCATGCCACGATAAGCTTTGTACGAACGACCCTGATACAGCTCAACTTCACCCGGAGATTCTTCCGTGCCCGCAAACAAGCCGCCGATCATTGCACAATGCGCGCCAGCGACGAGCGCTTTGGCAATATCGCCGGAATAACGAATGCCGCCGTCTGCGATCAGCGGTGCACCAGACTTCTTCAGCGCTGCGGCAACTTCGGCGACAGCTGAAATCTGTGGAACGCCAACGCCTGCGACGACTCGTGTTGTACAAATAGAGCCAGGACCGATACCAACTTTGACGCCGTCGGCACCTGCTTCGACCAGCGCCAGAGCAGCGTCGCCCGTCACGATGTTGCCACCAATGACCTGCACATCCGGGTGCGCCGTCTTGACCCGGGATACGCGCTCCAGCACGCCCTTGGAAAATCCGTGTGAGGTATCGACGACGATAAGATCGACACCCGCTTCGACGAGAGCAGCCACGCGTTCGTCAGTGTCCTGGCCGGTACCGACGGCAGCACCAACGCGCAGTGCGCCACTACTGTCCTTGCAGGCGTTTGGAAAGTCCATGGCCTTCTGGAAATCCTTGGCCGTGATCATGCCGCGCAATTCGAAGTTGTCGTCTACGACAAGAACTTTTTCGATGCGGTATTTGTGCAGAAGCGATAATACTTCCTCATCGTCTGCCCCTTCCTGAACCGTTACAAGACGCTCTTTGGGGGTCATGACTGTAGATACCGGTGCATCAAGCTTTGTTTCGAAACGAAGATCGCGGTGCGTGACGATACCGACTGTCTGCCTGCCATCCACGACAGGCACGCCCGAAATACCCATAGCGCGAGTCAGCTCGATGACCTCACGGATCGTCATATCCGGTGCCACGGTGATGGGTTTTCGCACCATGCCGGACTCGAATTTCTTGACCACCAGAACCTGCTGCGCCTGATCCGCGATAGCCATGTTCTTGTGAACAATGCCCATTCCGCCTTCCTGGGCCAGCGCGATCGCGAGTCTCGACTCCGTAACGGTATCCATTGCCGCCGACAACAACGGGATGTTGAGCCTGATTTCGCGGGTTAACGACGTACTCAGATCGACATCACGGGGCAATATCTCGGAATATCCGGGTTGCAGGAGGACGTCGTCGAATGTCAGAGCTTCCTTGGCTATTCGCATTGGACTATTCGCATGGATTTATCTTCAGTCTGATGAGGTTAAACGGTCAATTGTACGCGGCTGAGAATTGCGGGTAAACGGCAGGCGGTTCGATATACTGGAAACATGCAATCGAATGACCCCGCAACCGCCGCAATTTCCGTCAGTCAGCTCAATCGCCGCGTAAAGACACTCATAGAACAGGGAATGGCTCGCCTTTGGGTAGAAGGCGAGATTTCAAACCTGTCGCGACCGGGATCAGGACACATTTATCTCAGCTTGAAGGACGACACGGCGCAAGTCAGCGCCGCCTGGTTCCGTCAGCGCCAGCGTGGACCCGCGATTGGTTTCAAGAATGGCGACCGCGTACTCGCCTATGGCCGCGTCAGTATTTATGAGGCCCGCGGCAACTATCAGCTAATTATCGAGCAGATGGAACCCGCAGGTGAAGGCGTACTTAAACGCCGTTTTGACGCTTTAAAGTTAAAACTAGCCAGCGAAGGCCTGTTCGACGAGGATCGCAAACAGGCGCTGCCTGAGTTACCGAAACGAATTGGAATCATTACTTCACCCACAGGTGCCGCGATTCGGGACATCCTGAGCATCCTCGGCCGACGATTCCCGGCCATCCCTGTCGTTATTTATCCGGCTGCCGTACAAGGTGATGCGGCACCGGCAGAACTGATCGCGGCACTTGCGACGGCCGTGCAGCGTGATGAATGCGATGTATTGATCATGAGCCGCGGTGGTGGCTCGCTCGAGGATCTTTGGGCGTTTAACGATGAGCAACTCGCACGGGCAATCTCGGATTGCCCACTACCCATCGTGAGTGCGGTAGGACACGAGGTCGATTTCACAATCGCAGATTTCGTCGCCGACGTGCGTGCGCCCACTCCGTCCGGCGCCGCAGAAATCATCGTGCCGAACCAGAGTGACTGGCTCCGTCAAATATCGGGATTCGCATCACGTCTTGCGAGGGTTGGCCAACGTGCATTGGAGGATCGCGCACAGGAGCTGGACTGGCTCGGTCGTCGACTGGTGGCAAGTAGCCCGGCAGCGACGCTGCAACGTCAGCGTGACAGCTTGCGTGAGCATAGTGGGCGACTGAATTCGGCCATACGACAGCAACTCCTTGAGCAGAAAAATACGCTTCAAGAGACCCGCAGCGAACTCATGAAATTGTCACCCGCGCTGTCCGTACAGCGATCAATCGGTCGTCTGCAGCAACTTCGTCAACGCCTTGCGACGTCAACTCGTAACACTGTCTCAGACACCAGTCACACGCTCGCGCTGCTCGGCCGGGCTTTGAACTCAGTGAGTCCGCTCGCAACACTGGATCGTGGCTACGCGATAGTGAAGCAGGAAGACTCCGGTGCAGTCCTGACCAGTGCCGCCGATGTCAAACCAGGAAAAGACATCCGCGCACGGTTGTCGCGAGGAGAAATTGTTGCCACGGTCAAGAAGGTGCTCATCGATGATTAGGTGCAGTTTGGGTCTTGCTGCCCTGCTTGCGCTTGGTGCTACAGCCTTAGCAACAGAGCAATCACTTCGACCGGGTGGCATCGCCGTCATCGAGATTGGCAGCACCGAGGCGTCGGCGCCGCAAGTAAGCATGGATGGCAAGCCGTTGCTGGTGATGCAGCGCGGCGAAAAATGGGTTGCTGTTGCCGGGATCCCTTTGGATACGGAACCCGGCGAAATGCTCATATCCATAAATGGCGAGGAAACCATAGTCGATGTCGCTGAACATGCGTATCGAGAGCAACGCCTTACTGTCGAGAACAAGAGTTTCGTCGATCAAAA
>CAYWBZ010000070.1:4975-7091 GCA_964456535.1 uncultured Woeseiaceae bacterium
GCGGCCACGGGAGACTACTTCTTCAACGGCAATACCGTTCTCATCGATCACGGTCAGGGATTTGTAACCATGTATTGCCACATGAGCGAGATAGCCGTTGAAGAGGGTCAGCAGATTAAAACCGGCGATATCATCGGTGCGGTAGGTTCGACGGGTCGCGTAACCGGACCGCATTTACACTTCGGGACCTACCTGAACGGCACTGCGGTCGATCCGGCGATATTTCTGGACTAGTCGCAGCAGCTTTCGAAGAACTCGCAGATGACCGGTCGGAATGCATCCATATCGACCAGGAACGAGTCGTGACCGCGGATACAGTCGAGTTCGGCCAGTTTCGTGTCGCTGCACGCCGATGCAATACCGTCAGCCAGCTCACGCTGCTGCGCGATGGGGAACAAAATATCTGTCCGAACACCGATGACGAGCGCCTGATCGAGCTTGAGACGTTTGAATCCAGCAGCCAGTGAGCCACCGTATTCTGCAAGATCAAAAAGATCCGATGCATGCGACAGATACAAATAGCAGTTGGGGTCGAACGCTCCGCTGAATTTATTCGCGCGGTTTTCGAGATACGACTCCACAGAAAACTCCGCGACAAACAGATCTTCAATTCGCGCGTGGTCGGTCGAGCGTTCTCGCCCGAATCGCTGCACCCATTCTTCCGCCGATCGATAGGTAATCATGCCCAGCTTCCGTGCCAGCCGTTGCCCGGTGATCGGCGGATCACCCTGATCATAGTTTCCTTTGTGCCATTTGGGATCGGAACGAATCATTTCGCGTTGCAACGATCGTACGGCGATGGAAAACGGTAACGCGCGTGTCGCCGAAGAAACGGAAATAAATCGACGCACCGCGTGCGGGTGGCGCACGCAATAGGCAAGTCCACTCATTCCACCCATGGAACAACCGATAATGGTGTGCAGACACTTAATGCCAAGATGATTAACAACGAGGAACGCAGAGTCCGCGACATCTTCGAGGGTCAAAACGGGAAACGTCAGGCGGTATCGCTCACCCGTTTCAGGGTCGATCGATGCCGGTCCGGTCGAACCGAAACAACTTCCGAGAGAATTCACACAGATCACAAAATATTGATCCGTGTCGATGGGTAGCCCCGAGCCGATCATGTCTTCCCACCAGCCAGGGGTCATATCGTCTTCCGATGATGCCGCATGTGCAGAAGGAGACAGACCGGCAAAAATCAGTACCGCATTATCTTTCGCCGGATTTAGCTCACCCCAGGTTTCGTAAGCCAAAGTGGGCGACTGCAAGTGGCCCGCCCGGTGCATACGGAAGATTCCATCAGACATGAACAACTTTCTGGCAGAGTTCATTTCTTGACCTTTTTCATCAGGCGTTTGCGCTTGCGCTCCTGCCGCGGCGTCAAGACATTGCGTCGTCCTTCAAAAGGATTCTTACCCTTCTTGAAGGCCAGGCGTACAGGTGTGCCTTTGAGTTTAAACACTTTTCTGAAGCGATTGATCAAATAGCGCCGATACGCCTCCGGCACACGCTCTGTCTGATTGCCGTGAATCACGATAACCGGTGGATTTCGTCCACCCTGGTGCGCGTAGCGGAGTTTGATGCGCCGACCTCGTACCAGCGGTGGCGAATGTGCCATGACAGCGGCTTCGAGTTCGTTCGTCAGCTCTGTCGTCGACATATTTCGCATCGCAGCTTTGTAAGCTCGCTCGACGGCTGGCAACAAATCGCCGACAGCAGTGCCATGTAAGGCCGATATTGTTATGCGCTCCGCAAAATCCAGAAACGGCAGGCGCCGATCAAGGTCGTCACGCACTTTCTTGCGATGATCTGCCGAAAGACCGTCCCACTTATTTGTCACAACGACGAGGGCACGACCGCGCTCCATGACAAGTCCGAGCAAACTGACGTCCTGCTCAGTGACCCCTTCTTGTGCATCAAGCACGGAAATTACGACTTCAGCCTGCTCGATGGCCTGCAAAGCCTTGACGATGCTGAACTTTTCGATAGTTTCATGCACGCGGGCCTTGCGACGAATACCTGCCGTATCTATCAATACGTATTTTCGGTCGTTGCGCTCGAACGGCACGGCAACGCTATCACGCGTCGTGCCCGGCTGGTCGAAGACAACCAA
>CAYWBZ010000070.1:7191-11017 GCA_964456535.1 uncultured Woeseiaceae bacterium
GCAACTTCAGGAGCACGTCGCTGCTGGCGATTTTGTACTACTTCGTATGCCGCTACTGAGCCATCATCGCTTTGCACATACAGACGATTTGCAACAACCAGGGGATCACTGCTGATCGCTTTCCTGCCTTGCCGAAGGCGTGCTACCGCTTTACCGTCGATACTACTGAAGAAATGCAGATAGCCTTCAAAGTCACCGACCACAACAGTCGTATGGAACGGCACCGGCAATGACGGATCCCGACGCAACAGATCATCGTTGCGCCATGTCTCAGCTCCATTAATGCGGGTTAGCGCTATAACCTCGCCATCATCGCGAGCGGTATAAACACTGTTCCAGTCGGCGGCCATTCCAACATGAGTCGAAATCTCGCGTGACCACAGCACCTGGCCTGACTCGGCTGCAATTGACGATACGCGTCCCTGATAACCTGCCGCGTAAATGTCCTGACCAACAACGGCAATAGCACCGTCAATGTCGGCAAGGCGATCAAGGTCCGATCGACCTGTCGACAATGCCAGCATGGAATCCCATTCGATATCACCAGTTTCAATATTAATTGCGGCCAAACGACCATTATCAAAACCAGCAATGACGAGTGATCCGACCAGCATCGGCGACGACGCACCGCGCATCGTTAGTACCGGCATCGTCTGTTCGACTTCCCAGCTTTGGCTGCCGTCAAAACGTGCTAATGCGATTAAACGATTATCTATTGTCTGCACGACCACCGAGTCATCTTTGATGAGCGGCGTTGCGAGTATCTCGCCACCGGCGTTAGCGCGCCATTGCTCCACACCCGAAGCTGCGTCCAGCGTGATGACGAAACCGTCTTTGGTCGCAACTGCCAGCACACCTTCGCCTACGCCCGGGCCAGCCGAAATTTCAACCTCGAGATCCGCCTTCCAGCGTGGTTTTCCGTTATCCGGATCGATTGCCACGACTTTACCGTCCTGGCTGGCTGCATAAATCAGATTGCCATCACCCACCGGTCGTAAACCCACCAGCAGGAACTCGGAGTCGCCGCCGACCTTGGTGCTCCACAAGCGCTTTATTTTTACAGTGCTCTCGAACTTCACCAACTCTTTGGGCTCAAGTTCCTCGTCTTTGTCACCAAACATTCCACAGGACGCCAACACAAGCGTCGCTGCGATCAGCCCAGGCAATCGCCACAAATTATTCACTCACCTTCCTCGGAATCAGCCTCTTCTGCTTCGACCGCTGCAGCGGGCGCAGGTTCTGCCTCTTCCGCTGTTACTTCAGGCAAATCCAGGGATTTCCATTGCACAAGCTGCCGATCAACGGTGATCTGCGATACCGGATCCGACAAGACCTTCTGATAAGCGTCCTGAGCTTCGGCAATTCGACCCAGCGCGGTATACGCATCACCGAGTACCTCACCGTAGGCCGAAGTGAATGCGCCTGCGTCTTTGCCAGCCAGCAAATCCAGAACATCCTGCGCCTTGTCCTGATACAGATAGATGCGTGCCAGCCGTAGCCGGGCGACATCTTTCAGTTCGTCGTCCGCGTCGCTGTTGACCACGCCGAGCAGAGCATCGGCCGCGTCCTGATCGCGATTCTTATCCATGTAAAGTCGCGCCATAGCGAGGCCCGTTTGCCCGGCGTAGGTGGTATCGCCGTACGATGTGGCAATCTCGTCGGCCACGCCTTCGGCATCCTCAAGCTTGCCATCCACGACCAGCACAATAAGTTTCTCGTACGCTGTTGAAGCGTCAAGTTGCGCCTGCAAGCGCGTGCTTTGGTAATGGTTGATGCCAAACAGCAGACCCGCACCGATTACGATGCCGCCAATAACGTATGCGCCATACTCAGACCACCAGGCCCGCATTTGGTCAATTTGTTCTTTTTCCGAAAGTAGATCGTCCACAAAACTGCCTTTAACGTAGTTGTCTTGCCAGCGTTTCTGCCAGCTCGTCCAATGCAACACTTATCTGTTCACCCGTGCTGCGCAAGGGTTTGATACCAATACAACCGTCGGCGAGCTCTTGCTCACCTAGAATCAACGCAAACTCGGCACCGCTCTTGTCGGCACGCTTCATTTGCGACTTAAAACTGCCGCCTCCGAGGTTCAGTTCAACCCGGATGCCCGCGACCGTGTCACGCAGCTCTTCCGCCAGTACAAATGCTCTTTCCAGCGTGCCCTCGCCAAACGCCGCGATGTACACATCTGCATCGGCCGCCGGCGTTTCACCGCCACAGGCTTCATACAGCGCCACAAATCGCTCGATACCCATCGCCCAACCAATCGCCGGAGTCGCGCGGCCGCCCAGTTTCTCGACCAGTCCATCGTAGCGACCACCGGAACACACGGCACCTTGCGATCCCAGTGCGTCAGTGACCCATTCAAATACCGTCTTTGAGTAATAATCGAGACCGCGCACAAGGCGCGGATTGACGGTATAGCTCACTCCCGCGGCATCGAGCAAAGCCCTTAAGCCCGCAAAATGTATTGCAGATTCCTCATCCAGGTAGTCCAGCATGACGGGCGCGGCATCAACGATCGCCTGCATGTCCGGATTCTTGCTGTCGAGGATTCTGAGCGGATTCTGCTCAAGGCGGCGAATACTATCCTCATCGAGCTGATTTTTCACGCCGGAAAAGTACTCAACCAGCGCTTTTCGGTAGGAAGTCCGCGACTCCGGGGTACCCAGCGAGTTAATTTCAAGAGCAATCTTCGAAATCCCCAGCCGCTGCCACATGCGCGCGCTCATGATAATCAACTCGGCATCAACGTCCGGGCCGTCGTAGCCGACCGCCTCAACATCAAACTGGTAGAACTGCCGGTAGCGGCCCTGCTGCGGTTTTTCGTAGCGGAACATCGGCCCTGATGTCCACAGCTTTTGCTTTTGATTGTGAAACAGGCCATTGGTCATGCCAGCCCGAACCATGCTTGCAGTCGCTTCCGGGCGCAGCGTCAGGCTTTCACCGTTGCGATCAGGAAATGTGTACATCTCCTTTTCGACGATATCAGTCACCTCACCAATCGATCGTTTGAAGAGCTCTGTGTACTCAAGTAGCGGCAGGCGAATTTCCGAATAGCCGTAGGAATGCACAATCTCCTGCACGACCGACTCCAGATAGCGCCAGGTAGCCGAGACTTCGGGCAGGATATCGTTCATCCCGCGAATTGCTCTTGGTTTTGTCGTCATGAACCCGTGATCGTCAATCTGGCTGTCCGCCCGCGGCGGTCCGCAGCGGGGATCTCGAACGCACCGCCGTTAACTTCGATACTGACATTCGCAGCATCGCCGAACAATACGTTGAACGGCGCCTCACCACTAAGGTTTACTGTGCGACCCTCTTTGCCCAGATCGAAAAACAATCGCCGTCCACCAGCATCCGTGACTTCGGTCCAGCAATCTCCCAGATAGGTAATACTCAGGCGCATGTCAGAATCATCCGTCGCCACAATCGCCTCAACAGCTGGCTCCGGTTGCGGGGAAACTACGGGTTCGTCGGTCACTACATCGTCGGCTTCATCTGCGGTGTCCGTTTGCTGATCGTCAACGGGCAAAGATTCTTGCGGCAGCGGCGCGATCTCGCCCGTTACCGGTGGCTCTGATGTTGTTTCGCGTGCCGCAAACCACCAATAGGCAGTGGCGGCAACCAGGATCACAACGATGACAGCGACCCACGGTCCAGGCGACATGGCCTGGCGTGGTCTTGGTCGGGTAGAAATAACAGGAGGCGCCCCGGACGAGCGATTGAGCTGGTAGTAGTCGGCCATGACATCGGCTTCATCGACTTTGACCAGCTGCGCGTACTTTCTAAGGTGCCCCTTTGCAAAAACAGGTGCACCAATGAC
>CAYWBZ010000071.1:0-10861 GCA_964456535.1 uncultured Woeseiaceae bacterium
GCTCCTCAATCAGCCAGGCGTATATCGACCACTGCCGGCAGATGGCGAAGTCCTTACGCGATTCGCTTGGCTTGAAGGAAGGCGATCTTGTTGTTGATATCGCGGGTAACGATGGTGCTTTGCTGGCTGTTTTCAAAGACGAACTGGGCGTGCGAGTCGTGAATGTCGATCCCGCGGAGAATCTGGCGGAAATTGCGGAGGCGGCTGGCGTCACGACTATCACTAGTTTTTGGGGTGCCGAGGCAGCCGAGGAAATTGTTGCTGAACACGGCAAGCCGAGTTTAATCACGGCGACGAACGTTTTTGCACACGTGGATGATGTGCGAAGTTTTGTATCGGCCGCGAAGGACTGTCTAAGCGATGACGGTGCGTTAATGCTCGAGTTTCCCTACGGTGTCGATTTCATCGAACACCGCGAATTCGACACTATTTACTTCGAGCACCTGAGTTATGTGCTGCTTGAACCGGTCAGGCGCCTTGCAGAGAGCCTGGGAATGGCTGTCTTTGACGTGCAAAAGCAGGATATTCACGGTGGCACAATTCGCGTCTTCATTGGCAAAGAGGGTTCGCATGACGCGTTGCCATCAGTTGCTGAATTCATTGCGAATGAGAAGCAGGGGGGGTACCACGACGCTGCGGTGTACGAAGACTGGAATCGCGAGATTGATGGTTTGATCGCTGACCTGGTTACGCAAATAACGGCTCTCAAGAAAGGCGGGGCGAAAATCGCCGCTTTCGCCGCATCCGCGAAGGGCAACACGCTATTTAACGCTTATCGTTTCGACACGGATACGGTGGATTACATCGTCGATGACACGCCGGAGAAGATCGGCAGATTTTCACCCGGTACGGGCATACCGATTGTG
Organism: uncultured Woeseiaceae bacterium; assembly: GCA_964456535.1. Taxonomy (GTDB): domain Bacteria; phylum Pseudomonadota; class Gammaproteobacteria; order Steroidobacterales; family Woeseiaceae; genus UBA1847. The sequence continues at coordinate 867 of CAYWBZ010000071.1, forward strand.
GATCGAACGGTGCTGGCTGAAGATCCCGCCGACTACCTTGTAATACTGGCCTGGAATTTTGCGAAGGAAATCATCGCGAGCACCGCGGACTTCAGCAGCGGCGGTGGCAAATACATTATTTCGATTCCGGCTTTTAAGATCATCGCGCCAGATGGCGAGAATTAGGACAAGCAAGCATATGAGCAAATCCACAACAAAAGGCATCATCCTTGCCGGCGGCACCGGTTCGCGATTGCATCCCCTTACTTTGTCCGTCAGCAAGCAGCTCATGCCCATTTACGACAAGCCGATGATCTACTACCCATTGTCGACCCTGATGATGGCGGGTATTCGGGACATACTCGTGATAACCACGCCAGAGGACCAAGGTGCTTTCGAAAAATTGCTTGGAGATGGCAGTCAGTGGGGCGTTTCTATTTCTTACGCGGTACAGCCGGATCCAGGTGGCCTGGCGCAGGCCTTTATCATCGGCGAGGATTTCGTAGACGGAGAATCTGTTGCTCTTGTCCTCGGCGACAATATTTTTTATGGCCACGGGCTGCAACGGCAGTTACGTTCCGTTGCAGAGAGCTCAAGCGGCGCGACTGTTTTCGCCTACCATGTGAAGGATCCAGAGCGTTACGGCGTTGTTCATTTCGACGAGAACGGCACGGCAATTGGCATCGAGGAAAAGCCAGCCAAACCGAAATCGAATTACGCGGTGACCGGGCTGTATTTTTATGATTCACGCGTGGTCGAGATGGCCAAAAATCTCAAGCCATCGGCACGAGGTGAACTTGAGATAACCGACATCAATCGACTATATCTTGATGACGACGCTTTGCATGTCGAACTTATGGGGCGAGGCGCGGCATGGCTGGATACCGGCACACACGAATCCCTGCTTGAGGCGGCGCAATTCGTGCAGATCATCGAACAGCGCCAGGGCCTGAAGATCTGCTGTCCGGAAGAAATCGCCTACGCAAGTGGCATGACCGACGCTGAGCAGCTCAAAGCGTCAGCCGAAAGTCTCGGCAAGAATGGCTACGGTGAGTATCTGCTGGGAGTTCTTGAGGAGACAACACTCAGATGACTGCTTCCCGAACAGTAATGGTGACTGGCGGTGCCGGTTTCATCGGTGCGAACTTTGTGCGCTACTGGAGTGAGCAATATCCGTCCGACCGGATCATCGTACTGGACGCGCTGACCTACGCTGGCAACCTCGCCAACCTGGAATCTGTTTCTGAGCTGAAGAATTACCGTTTCGTACACGGCAACATTCTCGACGTGGCGGTGATCGATGAACTGATGCTTGAGGAGCAGGTTGATACGATCGTGCATTTCGCTGCCGAGTCGCACGTTGATCGCTCCATCCATGAGCCGGATGTCTTCATTCAAACGAATGTGATTGGTACGAACAATCTGCTGATGGCGGCCCGCAAGCACTGGATCGATAGTGACAGCGCGCCGGCAACACACCTGTTCCACCATGTTTCGACCGATGAGGTGTACGGCACACTCGGCCCGGACGATCCGGCATTTACCGAGCAGACCTTGTACGCGCCAAACTCGCCCTACGCTGCAAGCAAAGCAGCCTCCGACCACCTGGTGCGTTCCTACCACCATACCTTCGGCATGCAGGTGACGACGAGCAACTGTTCTAATAACTATGGCCCGTATCAATTTCCGGAAAAACTCATTCCACTGATGATCGTCAATGCAGTAACCGGTAAGCCGTTGCCGGTTTATGGTGACGGCTCGAATATTCGAGACTGGCTGTACGTTGAAGATCACTGCCGCGGCATCGATCTGGTCATGAATAAAGGACAGAGGGGTTCCACCTACAACATTGGTGGCAACAACGAGTGGCGTAACATCGATATCGTAAATCAACTCTGCAAGAGCATCGACGCGGCATTCGCTGCTGACGACCGTCTCGCAGGGCAGTTTCCGGACGCGCCAGCAGCCAGCGGCAAGAAGACCGAGTCATTGATTACATACGTCAAGGACCGGCTCGGCCACGATTGGCGCTATGCGATCGATGCGACTCTTGCTGAGACCGAGCTGGGGTACAAACCGCTGGAGGATTTTGAGTCAGGCTTTCAACTGACTCTGAGCTGGATGCTGAATAATGAAGCCTGGTGGCGCGCCGTGATGGATGGCAGCTACCGCGACTGGATCAGCAAGAATTATTCTGCGGACGACTGATTGGCCAGCGCCCGCGGGCTGAGCCACGAGCCCGTCCGAATTACGCCACCGTAATAACGCAGCAATCCCAAAAGCATGCGACTGCGAACCCGGAGTGTCGGGACTTGCAGCAGTGTGACGAGATCCAGGGCACCCGCAAATACCAGCATTGGCATACGCAACAGAACAATTAACGTGTGCGTCAGCCAGCGCGCCAATCCTCGTGTGTGGTGTTGGGTGTAGACGTGTTTCGAAATAATGACCTCAAGCTTGGTCATCGACTTCACTGCAACATTCAGTCGACTTGAGCCACCGTGCGCATGAATCACCCGCACTTCGGGCGCGTAAGCAACACTTAAGCCACAGTCGTGTGCTTTGCGGCACAGGTCCGCGTCCTCAACGTACATCCAGTAATCCTCGGACCAGCCACCGATCGCGTCAAAGTCCTCGTGATCAATAAGCAGCACTGAGCCAGTTACCCAGTCGCAATACGTAAGCTCTCTGTACTCTGCCCGCGGATCACGAAATTTCCCTGGCAACAAGAACCGCAGCAGTGCCTTTAGCGTCTTGCTCTGATTCAGGAGGCTCGGAAAATCATCGAAGACCTTTTGTGCTTTGCCGGCGGCAGATACCTGTTGGGGTGCGACGATGCCAATGTCGTGCTGCTTCTTGATCTGCATGAGCTTCTGAATGTCGGGCGGTGCTGCAACCACATCCGGGTTCATGAACAGTAGCTGCTCGCCACTCGCTTTCGCGACACCGATATTACAGCCGCAACCGAAGCCGCTGTTGTCCGGGTTGGCTATAAAGGTCACCCACGGGAATCGTGCGGCGAATGCACCGAACTCGGTGGGGTCAGACTCATTATCGACAACGATAATTTCCCAGTCTTCAGGAAAGCCGTTACTCAGGGCGGATAACGCCGCTTCCAGGTGTCCCCAGGATTTATAGTTGACGGTGATTATCGACAGCTTCACTGTGCGTGCTCCGCGTTTGAATCGGCATCGAAAAAACCATCAATCTTACTGACAACATCGTCGAGGGTAATCAGGTCCATCGCATCAGGATGACGAACGCGTTGCCCCCAGTGCAATTTTTCAACGGATTTACCCAGGTATTTCATAGCCGCATCCGGATAGCGATTAACCGTGAGTTCACGCGATGCGAACGGCCCTGTTCGATCGGGATTTGAGGTAGCGTACAAGCCGAGCACCGGCGTGTTGAACGCCGTCGCCATATGCGCAGGACCCGAGTCGGGGCAGATAACGAGGTCCGCTGCATTAATCAGCGCAGCCAGTTGTTTGAGTGATGTCTTGCCAACCAGATCATCAGCAACCCCATTTGTGGAAAGTGCTGCACCGTATTCAACCTCGAGTGCGCTGGGTCCACCGGTCAATACAACGCGACACCCCCTGCCAACAAGGTGCTTGATCATCGCTGTGTAGTTCTCGACGCTCCAGTTGCGAAAATTGCGGCTGCGATTACTGCTACAGGGGCTGATCACAACCAGCGGTTTGTTCGGGCTGCGATAGTCGGCAGCAAATTCCCGAACGTCCTCATCCAGCGGTATATCCCAGCGGATCGGCTGCGGCGCGACACCTATAGCAGACGCAAACGACATCATCGCCTCGAGCGCGTGCTCCCCATGCGCCGCGGCGATGCGCTTGTTCGTAAACAACCACTGAAAATCCTTTGCTCGCTTGCGATCGAAGCCGAGCCGAATCGGGGCCCGTATCGATCGATAAAGAAGATTGACGCGCATCGAGGCGTGCATGCAAAGAGCGATATCGAAGGTCTTATCGCCGAGCACGTGGCGTACTTCTTTGTACGCGTGGCGGCCTTTGGATTTGTCGAAGATGATAAACTCAATGTCCGGTATGTCGGCTAAGAGCTTTGCTTCGGTCTTGCCGATGATCCAGGTGATTTTGGCGTCAGGCCAGTTGTCCTGAATACGCCGGACCACAGCAAGTGCATGACATGTGTCGCCGATCGCGGAGAGGCGAATGACACATATATTTTCTGGCTGCGTTTTTAGAATCAGATCTGACAAGAGAGAAGGACGTACCCGTTGACCGAAACCGTCGAGAGAACCAAGAACGGCGCCATCCTATACGATAAGGCGATTATCAACCAGATTTCGGACGAACGCTTTACACCGGAAGGCTGGCTGCACGCTGAAGTATTGACGGGATCGCTGCGCTCCGGTGGGCGTGGTAATACGATGTTCGTGGGCAATGTGCCGCGCCAGTTCGTGCTGCGGCATTACCAGCGTGGTGGCTTGCTCGGCAAGCTGGTGCGCGATACTTACATGTTTTCCGGCGAAGATTTGACGCGTTCCTTCATGGAGTGGCGTCTGCTCGATAAACTCGCCGCGAATAATATGAACGTGCCGCGCCCGGCGGCTGCGCGCTTTTGTCGCCGTGGCACTTTTTACACCGCTGACCTCATCACGGTCCGCATTCCGGACGTGGTGTCCTTGTCGCAGTACATAGCTGCGGAAGACCGGGATGAGACGTTTTGGCAGTCCGTGGGTGCAGCAATCTGGAAATTCCACGAAGCTGGTGTGTATCACGCGGATATGAACGCCTACAACGTGCAGGTCGACAAGGATGGCGATATCTGGATGCTCGACTTCGATAAGGGCGCGCTAAAATCACCGGGTCCGTGGCAGCAGCAAACCCTCAGTCGTCTGCACCGATCGTTGAAAAAGGTACTGGATCTGGACCCGAGACTGCATTTCCGTGCTATCAATTGGGAACAACTGCTGCAGGGTTACTTCGACGCAGCAAAGTCCGAGTAATAGTTCGGGTAATCGTCCGGCAGGTCTTTAAACTTGCGATGAATCCAGAAGTATTGCTCAGGGCAGGTCCGAATGTGTTCCTCGAGCACTTCGTTATAGCGGCGCGTATCCGCCACCGGGTCGTCACCTGGAAAATTCTCAAACGGCGGTAGCAACGTCATCTCATAACTACCGTCTTTCAGTCGGCGCGGAAAAAACGGAATAGCGATGGCTTTGCCCAGGCGCGCGAGCGTTGAGGTGGCAGTTGTCGTCATGGCCGGAACCCCAAAGAACTCTATGATCTCGGCGCCCTTTCGGTTGTAGCTCTGGTCTGGTGCGTACCAGACGGGTCGGCCAGCACGCAGGCTGCGAATCATCTGCTTGATGTCTCGTTTTTCGATCGTATTGGCCACCGTGCGTTCACGTCCGCTGCGCTGCAACTCGGTTATGAATTTGCTGCGGTTCCTGCGGTACACGCCGTCGAAAGGCGGGCTGTTCATCGCGAGTACCCGGCCACTAACTTCAAGGGTCGTGAAATGCGCCGCAAGCAGTATTACGCCCTGGCCTTTTTCGACCGCGTTGTGCAGGTGCTCGATGCCCTTGATGGTAGTTATCGAGGCCAGGTGTTTGTCGCTGGCCCAGCGACCCAGGCCCATCTCGATCAGCATCATCCCCAGCGCCTTGAAATGTTCAAATACGAGCGCGTTGCGCTCGTCTGGCGCGAGTTCGGGAAAACACAATTCAATGTTGCGGCGCACGATGGCACGACGTGAGCCGCCCAGCCGGTGCGCCAGGCGCCCAATGACACGCCCCGCCGCGAGCGCGACTCGATGTGGCAGCAGACACAAGAGCCGCAAGAATCCCATACCGATCCATGTTGGCCAGTATTTGGGAGTCCAGTAGCTGGAAAGGGGTCTTCGTTCCGCGGTCATAGCGACCGCATTTTACTCGGACATGCCGTCTACGTAACCACCATCTGCAGTTTTTTTCACGACGTCGACCTTTTCTTTGCGGGCTGAAACTTCGTCAGTTTCTATGCCCACATGGAAGGCGGCGAAACCAGGCATAACGACTTGGTTGCGAGCCATGCCGATGATACGGCCCGCGTAGGGCGAGCGAAGTTCGGTACGGGCGTTGCTCATTGGATCCGTTATCGATCCAAGCAGGTCGCCTTTTCGTACGGTGCTACCGAGTGAGACATCGGACAACAGAATGCCACCGTTGTCGGCACGTACCCACGATGAACGGTAGTAAACAGGCTCGGGGTCGCCCCACAAGCGCGTGCGGCGAGTCATGCCCAGCGTATTCAGCAGGGTCTCGACGCCCTTCACGCCGTGTTTTACTTCAGCGAGTTCGAGTTGTGACGGCCCACCTGCTTCGACGGTAACTGCGGGAATACCTGCGATCGTGGCGGCGTAGCGGAGCGTGCCGATGGTTGGTTTGCTGTGTAGCACGACCATTGCGCCGAAACCGTGAGTAAGAGTGACAACATCCGGGTTACGCAGGTCCGCGCGAATTTGCGGAAGGTTTGCGCGTTCGAAAGAACCCGTGTGCAAATCGATGAGTGCATCGCAATTAAAAATTACTTCATTGAACAGCGAATGCGCAATGCGTGCTGCAGCACTGCCATTTGGATTGCCCGGGAAATATCGATTGAGATCGCGCCGGTCAGGCAAATATCGTGAACCGCGGCGAAAACCTTGCACGTTAACGATGGGTACACCGATTAATGCGCCCGATAATTTCTTGGGGTCGATGTCGTGGAAAACCCGGCGCACCATCTCAATACCATTGAGCTCGTCACCGTGAACCGCGGCTGTCAGGCAAACAGTTGGGCCAGGGGCACTGCCGTTAGCGACAAGCACCGGGGTGGAAACCGGTACGCCCTCAAACAACTCAGTTGCTGACCATGACAGTCGTTGCGATGTGCCAGGAGCAATTTCAGCGCCGAGAATCTCTAGTGGCTCAGCGCGACCCTCGGCATCGGTGACCGCGTCGGCCAGTGGGCCCATGTATTCGCGAGCCGGAGCGGGATCAATCAATTCTGCAGCAGCCACCGACGTTTCGCTGGAACGAGAATCAACATCGAGTGTCGAATCCTGAAGTACGTCGATGCCGTTGTCCGGTGGGTCAATCGAGACCTCACCAGCATAGGCTGTGCCGCACAGCAGCAGTACCGCAATACTTGCCAGGTATTGGCAAACTCGGCTACAAGTGTCAGATTGTCGGTAGAAGGTGCTCATATCACCCCAAAAATACGGCATTTAACGGCTTTTTTCTGTGATGTAATCAATAATTTACGATTGAAACTTGAATTTATATAAATGACAAGCTCGAAACCTCTTTTATTACTGCTATTCCTGATTTTTTCAGCATTAACGCTTGCCGATGAAACTTTCCCTCTGCCCGCGGAGCTGCAACCCGACGTCGATTTTTGGGTTGATGTATTCACGGTCTACAGCAACGACGAAGGTGTATTGCACGACAATCGCCATCTCGGCATCGTTTACGAACGCCTTGCGATACCGGAGAAGACGTCGCGCCGTGAGCGCCAAAGGCGTGTTGAGAAGCATCGCAAGGAACTGCAGGCGGTCTTGCGATCACTCGCTTCCGGCAAACGCGATAACCTGACGGCTGAAGAGGCCCGCGTCCTCGCTTTGTGGCCGGCGGATGTGAGCAACAAGACCTTGAACAACGCCGTTGGCCGAATTCGGTTTCAACAAGGACTCAAAGATCGCTTCCAGCAAGGGCTGCGACGCTCGGGTCGATGGCGTGACCATGTTAACAAGGAATTTTCGGCATTGAATGTGCCGATAGAAATTGCGGCATTGCCTCACGTGGAATCATCTTACAATCCGAATGCGCGTTCGAATGTCGGCGCTTCCGGAATTTGGCAATTTACTCGCAGCACAGGTCGGCGCTTCATGCGCGTTGATCACGTTGTCGATGAGCGTAATGATCCGTTTGCCGCAACGCGTGCCGCGGGTCGACTCATGGCCCATAACTATTCAATTACCGGTAACTGGCCCATGGCTATCACGGCGTACAACCACGGTCTTGGTGGCGTGCGGCGGGCAATGCGTCAGTACGGTGACACCGCCTATGTTGATATCCTGAGAAAATATAACGGGCGTACGTTTGGTTTCGCATCGCGAAATTTCTATGTCGCGTTCCTTGCGGCGAAGGAAGTGGATCAGAACGTTGAAAAATATTTTCCGGGCTTGAAGGCTGAGACGCCGACCAACTATTCTGTCGTGAGCCTGCCAACCTATGTTTCCGTCTCAGGGCTGACAAGGGCAATCGGCACGACGCCTACAAATCTGGCGCAACACAATCCTGCGCTGCAGGCGACCGTGTGGCAGGAGAGCAAATACTTGCCTAAAGGATATGAGCTGCGTTTTCCTGCCAACAGTCTGCCGCAGTCACTTGCGAAGCTTGTTGGATCCTTACCTTCCGATGCCGTTTTTTCCAAGCAGTTGCCGGACATGTTTCACCGGGTCGCACGTGGCGACACATTGTCGCAAATTGCCGCAACCTACTCTACTCGTGTATCGACTCTGGTTGCGCTCAATAATCTGAACAGCAGCCACCGAATTCGTGCGGGCCAACAGTTGCGTTTGCCTGCGGCCGGCCCCGCACCGATCATCGCGAAAACGCCTGCCACACGGGAAGCGGAGCCTGAGCCGGAAGCAGTGGTTGTCGCCACAGAGGTAATGCCAAGCGAAGTGGCCAGCGCTTTCGCGACGTCGTTGCTCGGCTCTATTCAAACATCGCTGCTGTCGGATCCAAGTGATTACAGCGTCGCAGACGATAAGACTATCGAAGTACAGCCACTGGAAACGCTCGGCCACTTTGGTGATTGGCTGGAGATAAAAACACAGCGACTGCGAGACTTGAATGGTCTGGCGTTTAGCACACCGGTTGCCGTTGGTCAGCGGATAAGACTGGACCTGAATACGGTTGAAGCCAAAGTCTTTGAGGAGCGCCGGGTTGCCTATCACCGAGCGCAGCAGGACAGTTTCTTCCGCGAACACGTAATTAGCGGTGTTGCCGAACATACGATTCAGAAAGGAGAGTCGATCTGGATACTGGCATTGCGCAAGTACGATGTGCCAATCTGGTTGTTCAGACAGTACAACCCCGAGATCGACATGCACAAGGTTCGCCCGGGCACCAAAGTCCAGATTCCGTTGTTGACCGATGTGGAGCGCGGTTAGTGGGAAATACGATCAGGCTCATCGCATGGCGATTGCTGCCGGTTATATTAGTTTCGATGGCCGCCGCCTTCTGGTTCAATGATGTGGAGGGAGGTGGACCTTACGTGCTTCGCAACCTGGTTCCACTGCTCATTTTAGTGTTGCTGTCCGGGCTCGTTTTATTTCGAGGCGGTGGCCACTGGAGCGGATCCAGCAAGCGTTTGCCGCTGGGTGTTATTGGTTACGCGATTCCTGCACTGGGGCTCGCGACCTACCTGCACTATGCATATTCGACAAATCTCAACGATTTATTCACGGATGCGGCTCACCCAGATCGCATTTTCCAGTATCTGCCCATCTATACGACTGTCGCCGGCGGCATCGGGTTCGCGATTGGCTGGATAGTCGGGCGCAATGTCTAGTGTGATACAGGCCATTTTCCCGGCGGCAGAGGTTTGCTAGGCTAGAGCGATGAGGAAGCAATTGAGAATGCTGTGTCTGTCATTGGTGTTGCTAGTGCCGAGCGTAATGCAGGCCAGCGAGTTTCCTGTTGCGGACGAGGTCATTATTGATAAATCAGATCGCAAGCTGCATCTGCTGAATAATGGCGAGATTTTTCGCACCTTCAAGATTGCCCTGGGAATCAGCCCTACGGGCGACAAGAAAAAAGAAGGTGATTTCAAAACGCCAGAGGGCAGGTACCTGCTGGATATACGCAATCCCAACAGTGACTACTTTCTCTCAATTCATGTTTCCTACCCGAGTGCGGTGGATCGTCGCGAGGCGAACCAGGATGGCGTGGCTCCCGGTGGCGCTATTATGATTCACGGCCAGCCTAATTTGCCGTCACATTC
>CAYWBZ010000072.1:0-10849 GCA_964456535.1 uncultured Woeseiaceae bacterium
GTGATTTAAAACGCGGCTGGAAGTGCCCGGCACGACGGGTATACTCCCCCGACTATGCAACATTGCGATACCTTGATTGCACCTCGATGGTGCGTTCCCGTCGAACCGGCAAATGTGGTCCTTGAGGAGCACGCTGTCGTTATTAACGATGGCCGGATTACCGACATCCTGTCGCTTGCCAATGCCCGGGAGAAATACCAGCCCAGCGCGTTCATCACAAGACCGGACCACATCCTCATTCCAGGATTTGTCAATGCTCACACGCACGCCGCGATGAGCCTGATGCGTGGTATGGCCGACGACATGCCACTGGAGGCCTGGCTGCAGGAAGGTATCTGGCCGGCGGAAAAGCGATGGCTGAGTTCGGAAATGGTTCGAGACGGCACTGAGCTGGCCATAGCAGAGATGATTGCAGGTGGTACTACCTGCTTCAGTGATCAATATTTCTTTCCTGAAATCGTCGCTGAGACTGCCGTCGACCTGCAAATGCGGGCGATGGTTGGCACGCCGATCATGGAATTTCCGACCGCGTGGGCCGCTGATGCTTCCGAGTACATGAACAAGGCCAGCGATCTGGTGCACGACCCTTACGCTGACCATCCGCTCATATCGACCTGCTTTGCTCCACATTCGACTTATTCGCTGTCCGATGAGGCATTCATCGAGTTGCGCGTGCTCGCCGATCAGCTGGACGTTAGAACGCAGATTCATTTGCATGAAACAGCAGCAGAACTTACAGCCGCACTCAAGGAGAACGGCAAACACCCATTTGAGCGTCTGCATGACCTCGGTCTCGTCAATGCTTCGTTGCTGGCGGTTCACGCTGTGCACTTGAGCGATAAGGAGATCGGGATGTTTGTCGAGGCCGGTGTAGATATCGCGCATTGTCCGAGATCGAACCTGAAACTTGCGAGCGGCATAGCACCGGTCGCCCGATATCGCGAGGCGGGGATTAACGTTTCGATCGGCACCGACGGTGCAGCCAGCAACAACACCCTCGATATGCTCTCCGAGATGCGCATGACGGCATTGCTCGCGAAAGCAACGGCGTCGGATGCAGCGGCGATATCCGCCAGCGATGCGCTTCGCATGGCGACACTGAATGGCGCTACGGCGCTGGGACTCGCGCATGAGACCGGATCCATTGAGCCAGGAAAATGGGCTGACCTGTCCTGCATCGATCTGAATCGTCTCCACAGCCAACCGGTTTACGATCCGGTATCACAACTTGTCTACACCGCACGAGCTGATCAAGTTACAGATGTCTGGATTGCAGGCAAGCATCTGCTGGATAATGAGCGATTGGTCCACATCGATACGGACAATCTGCTGCAACGCAGCAACGAGTGGCGTGATCGCTTCATGGCACCGCAAGGCTGACTACAGGTAGAAGAATAATGAATACGGCTAGAAACAATGTCGATCAGGCTGAAGTCGCCAAATTCGATGCTCTCGCGTCCCGCTGGTGGGATCCGGACGGTGAATTTCGCCCGCTGCACGAGATCAATCCATTGCGACTCGACTGGATTCGACAGCATGTGCAGTTGTCCGGAGCCAATGTTGTCGACATAGGATGCGGCGGCGGCATTCTTGCGGAGTCAATGGCGGCCGCCAAAGCGACGGTGACCGGTATCGACATGGCTGATGCCGCACTGGCTGTTGCTCGACTGCACCTGCATGAATCCAAGGCAGACGTCGAATATCGCCAGGGGACCGCCGAGGAGCTAGCGGCTGAAGAAGCGGGCTCGTTTGATGTTGTAACCTGCCTCGAAATGCTTGAACACGTCCCGGACCCGGCTCAAGTCATCCAGTCATGTGCGGAACTTGTGAAACCCGGTGGCCACGTCTTCTTTTCGACGATCAACCGCAATCCGAAGTCGTTCGCGTTTGCCATAGTCGGTGCTGAATACGTACTTAAGCTGCTGCCGGCTGGCACACATGAGTACAAGAAATTTATTCGCCCCTCAGAGCTCGAATCCTGGGCGCGACATGCCGGCCTTACTCTTCAGGACAGCATCGGCATGTACTACAACCCGCTCACGAAGGAATACTCACTGGGCGAGAATCTGGACGTCAATTACCTGATGTATTTTCGACGTGACTGAGCTTTACGGTGTGGAATACAACGCCGTCCTGTTTGATCTCGACGGAACGTTGATCGATACAGCACCGGACATGGTCACAGTGCTGCAACACCTGCAGCAAGAGCACGGAATTGAACCTGCTCCATACGACCTCGCTCGCTCTTATGTGTCGAACGGGGCGATTGGCTTGTTGACGCTGGGATTTCCCGAAGTCGATATCGAGTTTGGCGACGAATTCCATCAGCTATATCTGGAACGTTACGCAGAGATGATCTGTCAGGAATCGCGAGTTTTCGACGGTCTGGACGGATTGCTCGATCAACTTGATGATCTCGACTGTCCCTGGGGCATCGTTACCAACAAGCCTGAGCAACTAACCGCGCCATTGTTAATCGCATTGGGTTTGGCGGAACGCTCCTCATGCATTGTAAGTGGGGACACATTATCGGTTCGAAAACCGGACCCAGCACCCCTGCTCCTCGGTTGTGACCTGATCGGTGTGGATGCGGCAACGTCGATCTACATAGGCGATGCCGAGCGGGACATCGAAGCCGGACGCCGAGCAGGCATGGCGACCATCGCGGCAGGCTATGGTTATATCACCCCGGACGATGACCCCCGTGAGTGGGATGCGAACGTCATCGCGACAACGACCGAAGAACTCGCACAAATCGTGCTCAAAGCAGTTAATCTTGACGCCTGATGAATGCACTTACCTATGATCCTGCTTACCTGACCATCGGCCTGCCTGCCGCCGCATTAGGCCTGTTTCTCGGCGTGCTAATCGCCTGGTTGATTGGTAAGAGTCGCCACAAGCGAATGGTCGAAGAGCGCGAGTCTGCCTTCGAACTCGCTAACGCCAAGCTGACACAAACCTTCACAGAACTTTCCAATCGTTCGCTGCAAGCGAATAGCGACACGTTTCTGAAACTGGCTGAACAGAAACTCGAAACTCAGCAGGAAAAAGCCAAGGGCGAATTGAGCGAACGCGAGAATGCTGTCGAGGCTCTTGTAAAACCAATCCGTGACGCGCTCGAGGCATCGCAAAAACAAATCGCTGAGCTCGAAAAATCACGCAGCGAGGCCTACGGGGGAATCAAGAGTCAACTCGAAGAGATGCAACTGAGCCAAAAGTCGCTCAAGCAGGAAACACAGAATCTTGTGAACGCGTTGCGACGCCCCGAAGTGCGAGGTCGTTGGGGAGAAATAACCCTGCGGCGACTCGTCGAACTTGCTGGAATGGTCGAACACTGTGATTTCGTCGAACAGGTTCACACGGAAACTGACGGCCAGATATTCCGCCCGGATATGGTGGTTCGCATGCCGGACCATCGCGAGCTCGTCGTCGATGTGAAAACACCGCTGGATGCGTATCTCACAGCGGCCGAGGCTCCGGATGACGCTCAGCGCCAACTCGGCCTCGAACGTCACGCGAAGAATGTACGAGCACACATTCGCATGCTGGCGTCCAAGGCCTACTGGAGTCAGTTTGAGAATAGCCCGGAATTTGTCATCCTGTTTATTCCCGGTGACCAATTTCTCAGTGCGGCGCTCAATGAAGAACCAGACCTGATCGAGTACGCCCTTTCTCAACAAATTATTCTTGCAACACCGACCAGTTTCGTCGCTTTGCTGAAAGCCGTTGCGTACGGCTGGCGCCAAATGGCACTCGCCGACAACGCAAAAGAAATTCGCGTACTGGCAGAGGATCTGTACGCCCGCCTTGCTACGTTCGTCACACACATGAACAAAGTTGGAAGACAGCTTGGCAGCAGCGTCGAGAACTACAACAAAGCGGTTGGCTCACTGGAGCGCAGTGTATTACCCGGCGCACGTAAGTTCGTAGAACTCGGCGTACATCCGAAGAAAGAAATGGAAAAGCTCGAGTCGCTCGAGCCAGTGCCGCGTACCATGATTGAAGGAAACGACTCTTGACCGCAGACCCGCGGACGTACACGTATGCTGATGATGTGCTGCGTGACCGCATTATATTAGTCACTGGCGCCAGCGATGGCATTGGTAAAGCACTGGCGTTGGAAGCGGCCCGACTGGGTGCTCAGGTTATTCTGCACGGCCGCAATACAGCGAAGCTTGAAAAAGTCTACGATCAGATAGAGGCGATCGATGGCGCCGCTCGCCCTTCGATCGCTGTGCTCGACCTCGCATCTGCGAATGCGGAAAGTTACACCACGTTAGCCAGTAGTCTTGAGGATGAATTTGGGCGCCTCGACGGCCTGGTTCATAACGCGAGCATTCTTGGTGAGCGTTATGCGATCGAGCAGTACGACGCTGTTCTGTGGCAACGGGTGATGCACGTGAACGTGACGTCTGCATTCGCTTTGACACAAGTCCTGCTGCCGTTGATGAAAAAGTCCGAAGACGCGTCGATCATTTTCACCAGTAGCGGTGTTGGTCGAACCGGAAAAGCATTCTGGGGAGCGTATGCAGTCTCAAAGTTCGCGACTGAAGGCCTTTCGCAGGTGCTCGCCGAAGAGCATCGGCATTCACCTTTACGGGTCAACTGCATCAACCCGGGTGCAACACGCACCAATATGCGGCTGGCAGCCTATCCCGCCGAGGATCGGGACGCCCTAAAGCGGCCGGAGGAGATACTAGCGCCGTATATTTACCTGCTGGGCGCCGCTAGTTCGGGTGTTACCGGAGAGAGCTTTGATGCTCAATAGTGTACTTTAAGTAGTAACGCTATCCATTGGTTTTTTAACGTTTTTTCTTCTGTCTCCAGACGTTTTTCCTGACACTCTTGGGCGGCCGATATTCTTCCAGGGGCGGCTCCAGCCCGGCTGCCAGATACAGGGACCTGACCTGCGCCGGCGTGAGCGACTCATACTTGCCGCGACGCAGCTTTCGCGGCAACTGAATTGGCCCGTAGGCGAGCCTGATGAGTCGGCTGACTTCCAGTCCTACAGCTTCCCACAAGCGACGGACTTCCCTGTTTCGCCCCTCTTTGAGCGTCACGTTAAACCAACGGTTCGCACCTTCTCCACCACCTTCACCACCTTCACCTGATTCGACACTTTCGAATTTCGCGGGACCATCATCCAGGGTAATTCCGGACTGCAGTTTCTCCAGAACTGAACGACCCGGGTTGCCGTGTACCCGCACGGCGTATTTACGAACGATTTCGGCTGATGGATGCATGAGTGCGTTTGCCAACGTTCCATCTGTCGTGAATATCAGGAGACCAGTGGTCGCAATATCAAGACGTCCAACCGCGACCCAACGCGCGCCCTTCAAATTCGGCAATGAATCAAATACCAGCTTGCGGCCATCCGGATCATCCCGACTGGTGATCTCGTCGCCGGGCTTGTTGTAAATGATGTGGCGATGCGGCTGAGCGGCAGCTCTTACAGCCAGTGGGCGCCCATCCAGGGTAATCTTCTCAGTACCCTCAATATGCTCGCCGAGCTCGGCGACTTTGCCATCGACAGTCAGGCGACCTTCCCTGATCCAGGTCTCGACCTTGCGTCGTGAACCATGTCCAGCTGCAGCCAGGACTTTTTGAATGCGATCAGCCAACCGGTTCGGGCCATTTGGAGACGGCGAGTTCCTCATCGTCCGCATCTATATCGTCCGGGATCTCCGCAATCTCTGCAGCATCCTCATCCGAAGCCGTCTCCTCAAGCTGCTCCTCTACGCCTTCAGGGTAAAGGACCGGCAAGTCATTGTTATCAGCAGATTCTGAGTCCACTTCAGCAGTTTCTACCTCTTCGTCATCCGACACGACTTCGCTTTCGGTAACATCGCCTGCCCGATCCTCGCCCTCAACATCCGGCAGGTTCAGCTGAACTCTGAGGCTCTCCCAATCGGACAGGTCGGCCAACGGTGGCAGGTCATCAAGCTTCTTGAGGCTGAAGTAGTCCAGGAATCCCTTGGTCGTGCCGAACATCGCTGGTCGGCCAGGGACATCGCGATGTCCAAGTACTCGCACCCAGTCACGCTCAAGCAATTGTCGAGTGATGTTGCTACTGACTGAAACGCCGCGAATCTCTTCGATCTCACCACGTGTGATGGGTTGACGATAGGCGATCAGCGCAAGCGTCTCAAATAAGGCACGCGAATAGCGCGGTGGGCGTTCTTCCCAAAGCTTATGTAATCGATCAGCCATCGAGGATTTCACCTGCATGCGAAATCCGGATGCGACTTCGGATACAACGATGCCCCGTTGCTCGTATTCGTCATTAAGCGCGACAATTGCCTTTCGAATATCGGCGTTTTCCGGTGTCATGCGGCCATCGAACAGTCCTTTCATCTGGTCGATGGTTAGAGGTCGCCCCGCCGCGAGCAAAGCCGCCTCAAGAAAATATTTGACTTCATTCTCGTCCATTATTCTTCTTCCAGGGAGTTCGGGTCCTCTTCAGACCCCTGGTCATCATCGCCAACCAAACGCACCGAGGACGCCGCACGTATGTGCAGTGGCGCGAACTGTTCTGACTGCACGACCTCGATAACCGATTCTCGCAACAGCTCCAGGACAGCAATAAATGTTACGGCTACACCCATACGACCTTCTTCCGGGTCGAACAAATCAGCAAAGCCCGTAAAGTCGTTTGCCTTGATCCGCGTCAGGATTTCGCTCATGCGCTGACGCACCGAGAGCGGCTCGCGTAGCAACTGCAGATTCGAAAACATCTCGGCGCGCTGCAACACGTCATGAAATGCCAGCAACAGCTCTTTCATCGTGACGTCAGGCATCTTCGTCGTGATCTTGCGCTCGGGGGCATCCGCGGACGCAACAAACACATCGCGCTCCAAGCGCGGTAAGTCACTAATGTCTTCGGCGGCTTTCTTGAACCGTTCGTATTCCTGCAATCGGCGAACCAGTTCTGCGCGCGGGTCTTCCTCATCCTCTTCTACTATTTCCGGCCGTGGCAACAACATGCGTGACTTAATCTCAGCCAGCATTGCAGCCATGAGCAAATATTCGCCGGCGAGTTCGAGTTGCAGCTCCTTCATGACGTCGATGTATTTGACGTACTGCTTGGTGATTTCCGCGATGGGAATATCGAGGACGTCGATGTTTTGACGTCGAATTAGATACAAAAGCAGATCGAGCGGGCCCTCAAATGCCTCCAGGAACACCTGCAGCGCGTACGGCGGGATATAGAGATCCTGCGGGAGAGTTGTTACTGGCTCGCCATCCACTACCGCGAAAGGCATCTCAGCCTGCGCAGGCGACTGTTTCTCGTCCTGAGCGGGTTTGGGCGCATCTTCAGGTGTCAGGACTGTTAATTCTGGTTTCATGCAGGTTCCGGAGGGCTACGCCGCGTTGTCCGACGTATGACGGCGCATTCTAACGTATATCTTGGTTGTCAGGTGAACTGGCTAATGTCGCCGCGACCGACCCGCAAGACATCGATCGTGCCTTTTGACAAATCCAAAACGGTGGTCGGCTCGAGCCCCGGCGGACCACAATCGATGATGGCTTCAACCTGGTTACCGATCTTTTCCTGGATTTCCAGCGGATCCGTCAACGGCCTGTCGTCGCCCGGCAGCGTTAAGGTTGAACTCATAATCGGTTCTTTCAATGCACCCAGCATCGCGTAAACCAGCGGGTGCTCAGGTACCCGAAGACCGATCGTCCGTCGCTTGGGGTTCTGTAGCATCTTGGGAACTTCGCGAGTCGCCGGCAATATGAAGGTATATGGCCCGGGAGTATGTGATTTGATAAGGCGATAGGCCCAGTTATCAACACGCGCATACAGGCTGATCTCAGACAGATCCGCACATACCAGGGTGAAATTATGCTTCTTGTCGGTACGCCGAATTCGGCGAATTCTGTCGATGGCCTTCCTGTCGCCAATTTGACAACCGAAGGCGTAGCTGGAGTCCGTCGGATACGCGATGAGCCCACCGCCCTGAATGATGCGCACGACCGTAGCGACCCGATGCGGTTGCGGGTCTGTCGGGTGCATTTCGATGAGTTTAGCCACGCGCGGATTGTAGGGGAGCAACAGCTTCGCGGATACCCCTGCAATACGCTATTATTCGCCACCAATTTAGTCGCCCGAAGGGCCCGATGAATCTGATATTCGAATTTCTACCGCTGATCCTGTTTTTAGCTGCTTTTATGTACAAAGGCATCTACGCGGCAATCACGGTCTTGATGATCGCGATGCCCATTGGGCTACTCGTGAAATACATCCGTACAAAGTCTCTCGACAAGATGTACTTCTGGTCGACCGCGTTTCTCCTCATTGCCGGGTCGCTGACATTGTATTTCCGCAATCCTTTATTCCTGTATTGGAAGCCAACAGTGTTTTACTGGGTTGTTGCCGTCGCTTTTCTGGGTAGCCAGTTCTTCAGCGAGGTACCGATGGTGCAGCGCTTCTTTGGCCTCGTCGATGGCCTCAGCCTCGAGAAGATCACCGCAGCACAGTGGAAGAAACTGAATGTGGTGTGGGTGTTGTTTTTTATTGGTGCTGGAATCCTGAATATTTACGTTGCTTACAATTTTGAGCAGGCGACCTGGGTGAAGTTTAAGGTCTTTGGCCTAATGGCATTGACGTTTGTTTTCATGCTTGGACAGACTATCTGGATCGCCAGATTGATCGGCGATGACGACGCCGACGAGATTGAGGAGCAAGGTTAATGTGGTATGCGGTGATTAGTGAGGATCATGAAGAATCGCTTGATGATCGGCTCGCTGCACGACCTGATCACATCGCGCGATTGAAGATACTCGCAGACGCCGGACGATTGCTTATCGCTGGCCCGCATCCAGCAGTGGACTCGTCTGATCCGGGACCAGCAGGCTTTACCGGTAGCCTCGTGGTCGTTGAGTTTGATTCATTAGAGAACGCACAAGCCTGGGCCGATGAGGATCCATACATCGCTGCTGGCGTCTACCGTAAAGTCACCGTCAAACCCTTTAATCCGGTCTTGCCGTGAGCGTCGATCGTACCGCCAGAATTGAGGCAATGTTGACCGAGGCTTTCTCGCCGGAACGTCTGCTCGTCAAAGATCAAAGCCACTTACATGCCGGTCATGCGGGTGCTCAGGAAGGCCAAGGCCATTTTGAGGTAATCATCGTCGCCGATGCTTTCGCTGGGTGCAGCCGAATTGAGAGCCACCGGCTAATCTACGATGCACTCGGGGAGCTAATGACCACGGATATTCATGCATTGAGCATCCGGGCAAGTGCAAAAAACTCGAACCAATCCACGTAACTCCTTATCTAATCGTTTATGATCCGAAAAATTTCACAAAGGACCCAATCATGATTTCATCCATCGGTTCCAGATTGACTGGAACACGAATTGCGGCAGTTACCTGTGCCGTTGCATTGTTGCTAGGCACTGCGACTGTGTCGGCACAGCAAACAGAATCGACCGCACTATTTGCTAATGAGGTACTCGACTTGCTGCTTGAGTCTCGTATTCAAAAGCCCGCTATTCAGGCAACTGCGCAAGAACGGGAAGCTGCGATCGACGAGCTGACCAATATTTACTTGATTACAAATTTACCTCGCGCCATTGAACTGGGACAGAACCCCGAGATCAAAGCGCAACTGGATCTGCAGGCACGAGCAATTCTTTTCAACGCGTTTGCGAACGAATTTCTTGCTAGTAATCAGGCGACCGACCAGGAGGTATTCAACGCATATGAAGAGCAAATAGCGCTGGTATCCACGAAAGAATTCAAGGCTCGTCACATTCTCGTCGATACGCAGAGTGCGGCCGTGGCGTTGATTGAAGAGCTTCAAGGCGGTGCTGATTTCGTCAAATTGGCGCAGGAAAACTCAACAGGGCCGTCAGGACCGTCAGGCGGCGATCTCGGTTGGTTTACGGCGCAATCCATGGTGAAACCTTTCTCAGATGCGGTCGCCACAATGGAAGATGGTGCGTTCACCACCACACCTGTTCAAACTCAATTTGGCTGGCATGTCATACTTCTTGAGGAAACACGCGACGGCGCGCCCCCGCCTTTGGACAGCGTTAGCGATGTAATCAAGCAGCGAATTGCGCAACAAAAATTCCAGGAATTCATGCAGGGTTTGCGGGCGAAAACGGCGGAGTAGATTCGACTTAACTTAATACCGCATATTTGTTCAGCTTAGGGCGCCATTTGGCGCCCTTTTCTTTTTTGGAAAGCGAACTGTGAAACTGGTCACACCAGCTTATGAGGAAGGCACCTAGTATTGCTCTCGAGTCGTCTCTAATCGCTCGGAGGCGGCTTCTCCAACCCTCGCATCTCCTTCACAGGTTGATACGAGAACTAAGTCGGCAAGGACGCCGACTTTTTTATGCCCGCAGGAAACGCAGGCAAAGAAAAAGGCCACCGAAGTGGCCCTTTTCATAGTTCTCCGAAAAGACTAGCTGTCCCTGGCTAAAAGCTCCAGATGAGCGATATCAGAGCCGTCCTTTCGAACGATTCTTCTATTTAACGCCTTCGGTCCTGGTTGAGATCATTGATCCGCCCAGCGACGGACGCGTGCCGTGGAAGCTCCACGTATCGCCCGAAGGCGCTACGCTACTACCAAGGCTCGCCGTGTAGTCAATCGTCAGGTCGCCCATCTGCGCTGTGCCGTTCATAAAATCTACTGACGACA
Organism: uncultured Woeseiaceae bacterium; assembly: GCA_964456535.1. GTDB lineage: Bacteria > Pseudomonadota > Gammaproteobacteria > Steroidobacterales > Woeseiaceae > UBA1847. The sequence continues at coordinate 10,654 of CAYWBZ010000072.1, forward strand.
TCAGGCCAGAGATGAACACTTCTGTTGCACCAGGTACGTAGCTCTGATCTGAGACACTCACCGTGTCAGCGTAATACCAACCAGAGGAAATCGCTGTACCACCGACCGTGACGAAATCACCGACCCGCATGTTCGAAAGCATATCTTGAGAGGCCATAACGACCTGCCCCATTGATTCGAATACGCCGTTGATGCG
>CAYWBZ010000073.1:0-2404 GCA_964456535.1 uncultured Woeseiaceae bacterium
ACGTGTTGAGAGGGTTCACGTATCACCCGCCTTCGAGTCATGCATCCGGCATGGCAGTTCGCCTGCTTGCCTTCCTACATCTCATCTCCGTGCGTACCAGATCGGCACGCACGGAATGCTACTACATATAGTATTGGAAGGCGAGAAAACCACTATATTTAGGTGCTTTCCGGAAAAACACGAAAATTGACGACGAACAGGGAAAGAAAAGGTAGCCTTGCCGACTTACGTAAATCAATGAGAATGACTTGAGTGACGAAGCGATGATTGAGGGACGCTCAACCAGCCAGAAGGTAGGACTGCTTCTCGGGCCGTCCTTACTGCTGATTATGTTGTTGCTTGGCCGACCAGAACAGCTGAGCAATGCAGCATGGGCAACGGCGTCCATCGGTGTCCTGATGGCAATTTGGTGGGCGACCGAAGCTGTTCCGATCGCAGTGACCGCACTGTTGCCAGTAGTGCTTTTTCCATTGTTTGGTGTAGCGACTATTCAGGATACGACAGCGCCCTATGCGAACAAGGTCATCTTCCTGTTCCTCGGCGGCTTTATAGTTGCCTTCGCGATGCAACGTTGGAACCTGCATCGGCGGATTGCGTTGGCCGTCCTGCAACGAGCTGGCGGCAACGGCCAATCTCTGGTGGGCGGCTTCATGCTCGCCAGTGCTTTGATCTCAATGTGGGTCATGAATACATCGACGACAATGATGCTGTTACCCATTGCCGTTTCAATCATTGCCGTTATCCACAAGACAGTCGACGGCCTGAGTGACAAAGCCAAGGAAGACTTTCAATTCTCCTTGCTACTCGGCGTTGCCTACGGCGCGACCATTGGCGGCATCGCGACGCTGGTCGGAACAGCCCCAAATGCGATGTTCGCAGCCTTCATGCTTGAGAACTACGGCACCAGTATCGACTTTTCGAGCTGGATGATGGTCGGCTTGCCGCTGTCGGCACTAATGCTTCCACTGTCATGGCTTGTACTAACTCGTTTGGTATTCAAAGTTGATTTCGTCACGTCGAGTGAAGGACGCGCTGCGCTCAGAAAGATGAAGGACGACATGGGCTCCATAACTATCCCCGAAAAACGAGTTGCGATTGTCTTCGTCATCATGGCACTGACGTGGATACTTCGACCCCTGCTGATCAAGTTGCCAGCCCTTGCCGCTTTGGACGACTCGTTGATCGCGATTGCGGGCGCTGTCCTTATGTTCATCGTGCCAAGCGGAAGTAAAAAAGATCCGTTGCTGCTGCGATGGAAGTATGCAGAACAATTGCCTTGGGGTGTGCTCCTGCTGTTCGGTGGTGGACTAACACTAGCGGGCGCCGTTTCGCGAACCGGTCTGGCTGAATGGCTGGGCGGAAGCCTGCAGGCAGTCGGCACTTTGCCTTTGATCGTCATCGTTATCCTGGCCGCAACTCTTATCATCTTTCTTACAGAGTTAACCAGCAACATCGCGACCACTGCGACATTTTTACCAGTCGTTGGCGCCATCGCGATCGAGGCAGGATACGACCCGATCATACTTGCTGTGCCCGTGACACTCGCCGCGAGCTGTGCCTTCATGTTGCCGGTCGCAACGCCGCCAAATGCGATCGTATTTGGTTCCGGGATGTTAACTATCCCTCGTATGGCGCGAGCCGGGCTTGCGTTAAATCTTATTGGCATTGTTCTGGTGTCGGCCGTCGCCTACAAACTGGCACCAATATTCCTGCACTAAAGTGGAGACCTGATCGGTGAGCGAAGAGTACGAAGTCAGCAAGCGGAACAAAGTACGGCAGTTGCGTGAGAAAGCTGTGTACGACAAGAAAACGGTGCACGAGATACTGGACTCGGCCTTGCTCGCTTCAGTTGGTTTCGTGCAGGACGGTCAGCCCGTTGTCGTACCCATGCTTTATGGCCGCGAGGGCGAAGTTGTGTTCTTGCATGGTGCGCGTAAGGCTCGGGTTATTCGCTTGCTTGAAAGCACAACGACGGCATGCATGAACGTGACGCACGTCGATGCGCTGGTTTACGCACGATCGGCATTTAACTCATCGATGAACTATCGCTCCGCTACAGTTTGCGGGTCACCAAGGCTTGTGGATGATCCGGACGAGAAACTTCATGCTCTGCGAGTGATAACAGAGTGCACGATGCCAGGGCGCTGGGATGAATTGCGCGAGCCACTGGAGAATGAAGTCAAGAAGACGGGCATTATCGCGCTGGAAATTGAATCAGCGTCTGCGAAAATTTCCACCGGCATGCCCGATGATGAAGACGCAGACTACGAGATTCCGGTCTGGGCAGGGATATTGCCACTGAAGTCGGCGTTTACGACGCTCGAAAGCGATGATCGCCTCATCGAGGGCGTTGAGGCTTCCGACGTTGTCCGCGCGATGGAAAATAAGCAACTGTAGGAGCGGC
>CAYWBZ010000073.1:2504-10797 GCA_964456535.1 uncultured Woeseiaceae bacterium
CTATGGGCCGCTCCTACAGTAAACCGCCGCTGTTTTCTGCCTCCAGTCTCAAGAGCGCCTCTTTGGTGTCCAGTCCGCCGCCGAAACCCGTGAGGTCGCCGCTGCTGCCGATAACACGGTGGCATGGCACGATAATCGGAATCGGATTGCGACCATTGGCTGCACCCACCGCTCGCACCGCCTTTGGCCTACCGATTTGTTTTGCGATGGCACCGTACGAGGTCGTTTCTCCGTACGGTATTTCGAGCAGCGCTTCGAGCACGCTCACCTGAAACTCGGTGCCACTCAATTTCAGTGGCAGATCGAAATCCTTTCTTTCTCCGGAGAAATATTCCGCGAGCTGTGTACGCGCTTTCTCGAGTGGTTCTTCGTTGTAGATCCAGTCAGGCTCGGGGTCGCGCCGCATGGCACCTTTCGGGAAACCGATCATCGACAATGCGTCGCCCACACCCGCCAGTAACAATTCCCCGATCGGGGTATCCAGGTAACAGTAGTACATCATTCAACCTCCAGAGTTCTCGCCGGAACTCCATAACAATAGTGCCGCGTAAGCTCGCCATGGACGCCATGCCTCGGCGCGGGCCTTTAGCTCTGCGGGTTTCATGCGATCACGGCCGGGCGCATCGAATGCTCGCAGCAAGCCCAGATCCGAGTGCGGGAACGCGTCCGGGTCTTTCAAAGCTCGCATGGCGATATATTGCGCCGTCCACTCGCCGATACCTTTGATAGCAACCAGTGACCGACAAAACTCATCAACGCCTTGAGCGGGATCGAAATTGATTTCACCCGCAGCGGTCGCTTTGGCGACTCGCCGGATCGTATCCGCCCGGCTTCTGATAATTCCCAGGTCACCAAGGCGTGCACGCAATAGTTTTTCCGCTCGCGGGAATATCAAATGCGGCGCCAGACCGTCCTCGATTCCGGGCACGGCAACGTTCATTTTCTCGCCGTAGCGCTTCGCGAGTCGGCCGGACAACGTAGTCGCTGCGGCAACGGAAACTTGTTGTCCGAGAATTGCTCGCACCGTTAACTCGAATCCGTCCCACACACCGGGAACACGAATGCCCGGCTGCTTACGGATCAGGGATTTGAGTAATTTGTCTCGTGACAGAACGCTTGCGACATCATCAGGTGATGCATCGAGGTCAAAGATTCCACGCACTCGCTGAATGATCGGTAACAGTGATCGGGTGCCAGCGCCATGAACAGTGAGCAAGACATTGCCACCGCCATCGTGCAGATCGATGACGCTATGGACGCCGTCAATGGTCACGCTGCGCAGATACCGACCATCTCGTGCAACTTCAACACCCGGTATCGCCCGGGCAGCGAAAAACTGCGTTAGCTGCGAAAAGCTGAAGGGCGAGCGGTAGGGTAACTGCACGGTCAGGCCCGCCGACGGATCAGTAACGGCACGCCGCCGTCGTAGCTCGCGCGGTGTTCGTCCGTAGGTATTTCGAAAGGCGTCGTTGAATCGCCGGGTGCTACCAAAGCCGGACGCAATTGCGATGTCGGCCATGGGCAGTATGGTTTGATCGATAAGGCGCTTTGCGAAGTGCAGCCTTTGCGTATGCGCTACCGCTAGCGGGCTGGCGCCGAGATGTTTGCTGAACAGACGACGCAGGTGGCGGCTGGTCACACCAAGCCGGTCAGATAAATGCTCGATGTCGCCATCGTCCAGTGCACCGTCGGCGATAAGCCGCAGGCCACGTTGCACTGTTGTCGATGTGCCTTCCCAGGCGGGAGTGCCGGGGGCACATTCTGGTCGACATCGCAGGCAAGGACGGAAACCAGCCTCACCCGCTGCGGCCGCCGTCGAATAGAAAGAAACGTTCTCACTCTTCGGTGTATTCGCCGGGCAGATCGGTCGACAGTAAATTCCGGTCGTTTTAACGCCGATGAAGAAACGACCATCGAAGCGTGCATCGCGAGACAGTCTCGCGCGTTCGAATACTTCCCTTTCTGAGCTGTTTGAATTCCGGAGCATGCACAAAGTATACGCATACCCCGGACTCAAACTAGCCAGATTCGGACCTGTAGGATCGAATCCCGTCAGGCAGCGCTGCGGGTCTCGCCCTCACCGCGCTGTTGCAGCCAATCAGCGAGTTCATCGGAGCCGCCAATGAGCTTGCCATCGATGAAAACCTGCGGATACGTAATACTGGCCGAGACGGCTCGCAATGTCTGATCCGTGTAATCACGATTCAGCAGAAGCTCTTCGAACTCGATACCAGCGTCATGGAGTAGCCCTTTGGCGCGTACGCAGAACGGGCAACCATCACGAGTAAATACGGCGACGTCTAACGGCAGTTCACCTTCCGGAGCCAGGTACTTGAGCATCGTATCGGCATCGGAAACACCGTACGGATCACCTGGCACTTCCGGCTCGATAAACATCTTCTCGATCACACCGTCGCGAACGAGCATTGAGTACCGCCAGGACCGTCGGCCGAATCCCAGGTCTTCCTTATTCACTAGAAGGCCCATCTTGTCAGAAAAATCACCGTTGCCGTCGGGCAGGAAAGTTACGCGTTCCGCGCTTTGACTGCGCTTCCATTCGTTCATGACAAATGCATCGTTAACGGATACGCAGATGACTTCGTCCACACCGTTGGCCTGAAACTGCGGCACCAACTGGTTGTAGCGAGGCACATGCGAAGACGAACACGTCGGCGTGAATGCGCCGGGCAGTGAAAATAATACGACGGTCTTGCCATCAAAAATATCAGCGGACGTAACATCGACCCACTCGTGCTCTTTGCGGGTGCGGAATGTTACGTCGGGGATTCGTTGTCCTTCGAGATTGCTCAACATGTCTTGCTCCATTAGTTTGAATGAAGCCAGCATAGAGACTTTCCATTAACTTATAAAACAGGTTATTTCTATCGTGATGTGCTATTTTATCGATGATGCGATCACCCACCCTAAAACAGCTTCGTTACTTTCTGGCGCTTTGCGAGGAACATCATTTTGGCCGCGCGGCAGAACGCAGCTTTGTCTCACAATCCGCCTTTAGCAATGCGATCCAGGAGCTTGAGGCTGCGCTCGCGACGCAGCTGGTTGACCGGACCAACCGCAGCGTAACGATCACAAAGAACGGACAGGACGTTGCCACGCAAGCGCGCCTGGTCCTGCGGGATGTGGAAAGCCTGATTGAAATTGCGCAGGGTGATCACGAACCGCTGTGTGGGGAACTGCGGCTGGGTGTCATTCCGACCATCGCCCCATTCGTGCTGCCAGCCATACTGCCGAAGATCCGCAAGGCCTTTCCCAAGCTGCAGTTATATTTGATCGAAGACCAGACACAGCGTATCTACGAGCGACTAATGGATGGCGAACTCGATGTCCTGCTGCTCGCCCTGCCCTGGGCAATGCACGGTGTTGAAGAACAAGTATTGTATCGAGATGAGTTTTGTCTGGCGTATCGCCAGGGCACAGATCGGGTTGATCCCGAGAACTACCGATTCAACAGGCTCGACTCAGATAGTGTCTTGCTACTGGAGGATGGCCATTGCCTTAGAGACCACGCTCTCGCCGCGTGCAAGATCCGCGATACTGAGAAGGTCCGGCGCTTTGGTGCCAGCAGTCTGCTGACACTGATCGAGATGATAGACGCGGACTTGGGCATTTCCTTCCTGCCCGAAATGGCGCGTGGGAGCTCATTATTGCGAAATACGCGTGTGCGCCTCCAATCACTGAGTGACAAGAGTTACCGCAATATCGGCATGGTATGGCGCAAGGGCAGTCGCCGTGTTGACGAGTTTCAAATGCTCGGCGACTTCTTCCGAGACCACTGCTGACGGCGCGAACTCAGGGAGATGGGCGTCGATTTGCTCTTCGGTACTTTCGTAGGTCGGCCGACGAAGTAACCTTGTGCCATGTCCACTCCGAGTTCCGACAGCAACTCGAGTGATTCGACGTTACGTACGTACTCAGCGATAGTTTGCATCCCTGCTTCCCGGCCAACCTCAGCGATCAGCTTGATCATCTTCTGATCAACGGGATTATTGGGCAGGTCTTGCACGAATGTGCCATCGATCTTGATGTAGTCGAACTGCAGCTTTTGCAGGTAACTGAAAGAGCTGTAGCCTGTACCAAAATCATCCAGCGCAAACTGGCAGCCAAGATCACGCAATGTGGCGATTTGACGATCAACCTGCAGCGGGCGGCGCACGGCAAGACTCTCTGTTATTTCAAAGACGATGTCACTTGCCCGCACATTGTACTTCTCGAACATCTTCTTCACATATCCGGTCAGATCATCGTTCTCGAACGCATTCGCGGAAAGGTTGATCGAAAACTTCAGACTTTCATTGGGGCGCGAGTGCTCCGCGTAAGCGATGGCCGCGTTGCGAATCATCCAGAAGTCGATCTCGTGCATCAAACCGAAACGTACAGCGGATGGCAGGAAAGCGTCTGGCGACACGAAACTTCCATCCTCTGCTCTCAGTCTGATAAGCAGTTCATGATGCGTTGTCTCGCCTGTCGATATGTTATTGATCGGCTGGAAGCGTATCTCGAATTTGTCTTCATCAAGCGCTTCCCGCAAGTTAGTCATCCAGCTCACGTCAGTTTTGCTACTTTCGTCTTCGCCATGCCCCTCGGCGAATATGCGCATGCGATTGCGGCCGGCTGACTTGGCTTCGCGACAGGCTATGTCTGCCTGGTTGACGAGCTCATCATGATGCAGGTTATCGCCCGCCATAATTGTGATGCCAATACTGCAGTGCACGTGGAAGACCTGCTCGCCTTCGATGTGCGCCATACGGCGCATGTTCGTGAGAATGGTTTCCGCGGCTGCCTCGGCGCCAACGAGATCTACATTGCGAACAAGTATTGCGAATTCATCACCACCAAACCGCGCGACCACATCGTCCTGCCTGATACTTCGTTGCAGTTCGTCAGCTACTTTGCATATGAGCCGGTCGCCCGCCGGATGACCGCAGGCATCGTTGATGTACTTGAATTGATCGAGATCAATAAAGAAAAGAGCGCTGGAGTGATCCTTCCGCATCACATTCATTACTTCTTTGCGTAACTCTTCGTTAAAGCGGCGCCGGTTAAATAGTCCGGTCAGGCTGTCGTGATTAGCCAGTTTTTGAAGCTGTGCATCTCGTTCGCTGAGTGCCGATGCAGTAGTTTCGAGCGCCTCGACGATGTCGGAGATTTCGCGGTGTTGTGCCGGCTCGAATTTTACCGCCAGGTTTCCCTTGGCCAGTTCCTGGATGGGAATTTGTAGTTCCGAGATAGATGCCAGTGCCCTGCGCAAAGTATGGCGTCCGTACAGGGTGAACAAGATAAGAAGTGCCGCCAATATGACAACTGCAAAACGAATATTTGATAGCAGTCGATCATGAAACATTACAAAGTCGAGCTTCATCTTCACGAAGCCGAGTAACTCAGTCTTGGCCGGGGCAACTGCGCTGGCTTCGTCGAAGCCAAACAGCCCGTCGTCACGAATCGACTCGATCCAGACAGGAGCCAGAATCTCGAACTTCCTCGGATCGAGGATGCCGCCAGACATTAGATACGGCTTGTTGTCACCGACAACAGCGATTGCATCTTCTAACTGTGAGGACGACAAGACACCAACAGGATCAATGTCCCCGGGATAATCGACGGTGTGCAGTACGCTGCCATCATTCGCGTAGTAGATAACCTGATCAATTTCCGGGTAGCGATCGACGAAGTTGTCCAGACTAAGCCGCGCCTCAATATCGTCCATGAGATACAGGGGTGAGCCGAGTTCGTTAAGTTGCTCGGTCCATTGCAAAGCCCAGCGACTGTAATTGTCCTGCAATATCCATTGGCCGCCCCAGTAGAGCCCGCCTATCGCCATGATTCCGACGAGCGCGGCACTTAACACCTGAATGGACAGGATTTCGTGTACGAGTGCGCGTTTGGCGCCCTTGTTATTCTGCTTCTGGCCGCCGAGTCGACTCTTTACAGAGCCGATTATTTCAAGAAGGCGTTCTTTCACCGATTGGCTACTTTGGCGCCGCCGCGCGTCACCACTCGAACCGCCGACAACGGGCTGATCGCAGGGACACTGAGCAGGCCGTCATCGTGAATTTGTCGAATGATTTTGGCGATGGTCGCTGCGATGTCTTCGGCCTGCGTCGCCATGCTAATGGTCGCACCCATCGTCAACATCGATTCGTAGGGTACGGCAACGGCAACCTGTCCTCGCTTCGCGGATTCCAGAATTTGCTGCAGTGATCGTGCGCTCAGAATACGATTGTCCGGGAACAACCAGAAGCCATCGATATCATGGGACATGCGCCGGAACAGGTAGAGCGTCTCCTGGTCTGAATGCGCAATTCGAACACGCAGCTCAATATTGTGCTTTTGTGCCGCTATCCGTGCCTCGGTGATCAGCTCATCGTGACCCTCGCCGACGATAATGCCGATGCGTGAAATAGTAGGATCAGCCTCGGTCCACGCAGCGAGTTGGGCGTCGAGCGGCGCGAGCGGCGCGATACCCCGGCTATGCTCGGTTAGTAGTCCGTGATCCTGATGATTGAATACCTGGCTGAAAATGACCGGCATGTTAGCCATCGCGACCGAAGACTTTGCGGCCCGTAAGCCGATAGCGACAACGGTGCCTGAATTCGAATCGTTGATAACACGAAGAACGGAGACCGGCGGCTGACTACTGTCACTAAGATCGAAGATCTGGAAGTCATCGAGATGCTCGGTCAGAGCATTCGCCACATCCACAAACGCGGGTTGACTGCTCGTAAGCACGATAGCCACAGGAGGAAGGCGCGGCGGCGCGGGCTCGGGCTCGGGTACTTTAGTCGGTTGTTCCGGCTCCACTACAACCGGCACGCTAACAATTTCAGGCTCGGCGACAGGCTCGATTTCCGGCGTGATTGTTGAGCAGCCAGCGAGCGTCAAGGCGACTAGAATTGCCGTACAGCGGATCACTGTCCAATTTGAGGTGCCATTCCCTGGCATTTAAATCATTCCCTTTCCCGACCACAAATCACGCAAGTCGCGATAATTCCCTGAGATTAGCCATTTGTAGCCGAATTCGGCGTTTTTTTCTGTGTTACAGGTCGCTAAAACGCCATAATTCCGGCCAGCCGCCGGTGCTCTCCGCGCGAGAAAATTTGCGTCTGAACATTGGCCGGCCAGTGAAGTCACATAAAAGAGAAAAGTATTGGAGGTGATTATGCTACTGAAGAGGGCCCGAAGTGCGGCAGCGATATTCTGCGGACTCGTTCTTATGATCTCCGTCGCTGCCGAAGCTGACGACTGGAACCATAAGAGCTTCGAGACAGTTGGCGGCGGCGCACTCGAATTTGAATTTCCCAAGTCGTGGGGCAAGAAGCCCGAGTACAACATTTTCGATTCTGTAACTGACATCCAGTTCGGACCTTTCGGGACCAGGGCGAAACCGATTTTCCTTGTGCACCTGCAGGCCGTTGTTGCCGTTGATCCGATAAGTGATGCCGACCTGATGGAAATCACCAAGATAGAAGTTGAGAATTTCAGGAACACTGCGTTTGAAACTGACATTCCTGTTAGCGACTTTGAGGGTCCGAATATCTCGGCACACCTGTTTTCGATAACCGATAAGGATTCAAAAAGGGGTGAGTTCGACTACCTGACGATGGCCGTCGTCAGTTCAGGACCACTGCTGATCAAATGCTATTTTTTCTCAAGCGATGGTGCGCCGGAATTTGGTCCCGACGCGATGCAGATGATGCGGAGCATAAAGTACACACCACCTGAATCAAAAGAGGAAAAATAGACGTGAGGACGCCCATGTTGACAGTGCTCCTGATTGTGTCGGGGTGTGGCTCCGAAGGAGGAGGTACCGCTCCAACAGAAGCGAGGTGATGCAACTGGAATCGCACCACCCTGATTTCACCGAGGATAACGTTCACAACAATGTCTTCATTCGGCATGACGACGGTACTACCGCTTTTTACGCTCACCTTCAGCAGGACAGCGTTGTCGTTGCTGTCGGAGATTTCGTAAACGCTGGTCAGATAATTGGTTTAAACGGCAGCTCGGGAACGCCCACGGCCTGCGATGCTCATATCCGAAACCCTCCAGGTGACCAGTGCGCCATATTGCACTTCGGTGTATACGCAACCTACTTGCCGCAAGATGGAAACGACCTGGCAATCAACTTTCGGAATGCGGACGGTGCTCTCGATGCGAGAAACGGACTCGCGGCAGAACAAATCTATACTGCCCTGTCTTAGTTGATTACTCTGACCGACCGCTTTAGGGGAGTGCTGACCGTCTGCATTCGGCCAGGAGTCGCCACTCAACTCAC
>CAYWBZ010000074.1:0-10773 GCA_964456535.1 uncultured Woeseiaceae bacterium
ATTACGGTAGCGATCATTCTGCTGCCATGTAATTTGTGGAGACTCTTATGAACCTGTGATGGACGTAGTCCGAACTGACTCGCGAGGTCCGGGGCCGAAGTCGTAAACCCAGGACCGCGGTTGGCGGCTGCTTGCAGCACCGTAAAATCGAAGTCGTCGAACTCCACTTCAGGCGTCGTTTTCTGGCCGTCGGAATGCCGCAACGGAAACAATTGTCTGAAATTACAAACCAACCGGGTCTTTAAACTGCCAACGGCCTGAGTGACTCGATACCACATCGTGCGGACCAGCGCGCCAGTGATGCGGTAAAGATTTTGTACGAGCCGGACGGAACCCCAGAAACTAACGCAGGCGAGTACCCAAATTAGTAGTGACAGCACGATTGTGAAGGTAATAGAAGCTCCCGCTTCAGTTACGCCCAGCAGCGATGCTAATCCTGGCGCGTGCAGCGCCAACTGGTTGATTGCGTATTCGCCAGGCAAGGTGAAGAAATTCGACATAGGGAAACTATGGTTCGGATTGAGCCTTGAGGCAGTGAAACAGATCACATTCTGATACAGGACCGATTTGAGGAGCAGTTCACAGACGTGCCCCCACACATCCTTGAAACTGGCATGAACCGCGGGATGTGCTGCGCCTGTCGTATGCGGTGGTTTTGAACTATAGGATTATGTAAGACCAAAAGGAATTGGACGATGTCGAAGCTATCGCGTAATGCACTATTGCTGCTCCTTGCAGGAATACCAATGCTGGGTGCCGCACAGGATTTGTCTGGCGACAACATACGCAGTCTGGACGGCCAGGTGCAGGAAATTAAGTCGGATGTGCTTAGCATCGCTTCTGAGCTGAATACGCTGGAAGAACGTTTACTGTATCCCTCTCACACTCAAGTAGCGTTGTTCGTGTCGATCGCTCCGCATGATGAATTCCGACTGGACGCCGTTCAGGTCGAAATTAACGGTGAGCTCGCCACGCATCACATTTACAGCTTCAAGGAGCTGGATGCGCTGCAAAACGGCGGAGTGCAAAAGATATATACCGGCAATCTGATAACAGGCGACCACCAGCTCCAGGTAACCATGATCGGTAAGCTCAAGAGCGGTAAGGATTTTAATGAATCTGGCAGCTTTGTCTTTACCAAGGGCATCAAGCCCAAAGCGCTGGGCATTACGCTCGCGGGACCCGGTTTCGGGAGCGACGGAATCAAGGTCGGAGACTGGTAAATCGTGCTCCGGACATCAAACCTGGCGACGAGTCTGCTGCTTGTTCTGTTCGCGGCGGCGCCAGTTCGTGCCGACGAACCGAAAGACCTCTATTTCGGCGAGGCGCTCTACTATGCACACCAGGGACAGTATTTCGAGGCACTAGAACGACTAGACACTGAGGTTTGGCAGCACGACCAGATTGATGAACCCGAGCTGGACTCACTGTATGTACACATCGACGAAGCCGAGTTTTCGCTTGGCGACTTCGAACTGCGTTACCGCATGCACCATCGTGCCGGGCGTGCCATTAAGGCTGTTCTCGAAGGTGCTGTGGATGAAGTCATACGTAACGACGCCGCCTATCGACTCGCGCGAATTCATTTTCAGAAACAACAGATGGAAGATGCGCTTCTCGCGCTTGATCGAATTGACGGTGAAGTGCCGCGCGCGATTCGTGATGATATCGAGTTTCTGCGCGCCAACGTTTATCTTGCCGAGGGCAAGCAACTCGAATCCGTCGAAGTTCTGAAGAAGCTGCAGGGCTCCGACGAATACGGCGGCTTTGCTGCCTACAATTTGGGTATCGCTTACCTGCAAAATGGTCAGAAAACCGCCGCCCTCGAACAGCTCGACCGGGCTGGGCAAATAGTCACCGATGATCCGAGCGAGTTGGCCATTCGGGACAAGTCAAACCTCGTGCTTGGCACAATTCTGCTTGAAGACGGCGAATTTGAGCGATCACTACCACCACTTAACCGGGTACGTCTGGACGGGCCGTTTTCGAACCAGGCTTTGCTGAGCGCTGGCTGGGCCAGCATGTCAGCCGAAGACTTCGAGCGTGCGGTTGTGCCCTGGAGCATTCTCGCTGATCGTGAAGTGACGGACAGCGCAACTCAAGAGGCGTTGCTGGCACTGCCGTATGCGTACGGCAAACTGAACATCTACGGGCGAGCGGCAATTCATTATGGGCGCGCACTCGACTCGTTTGGAGCTGAGATCAACAAGCTCGATACCTCGATAGATAGTATTCGAGAAGGCAGGTTCCTTGAAGCGCTGATACGGGAAGAGATCCGGCAAAACAAGGACTGGGTGATTCGTCTAAGAAATTTGCCCGAGGCGCCGGAAACCTACTACCTGATGGAATTGCTGGCATCGCATGATTTCCAGACCGGATTGCAGAATTACCTGGACCTTGCCGACCTGCGTCGCAAGTTGCTGACCTGGAATGGAGGATTCGATGCATTCGACGAAATGGTGGAAATTCGTGAAGGCCACTACGCGCCTTTGTTGCCTGACGTAGATGAGAAATTCCGCAAGCTGGATTCGCGCATGCGTTTACGCGCGGAGCAACACAAGATGCTCGTTAAACGCCGCGACGACTTGTTGACGACGCCGCGCCCGGAGTTTCTGGCAACGCCCGAAGAGCAGGCGATACTCGCTCGCATCGAAGTGCTTGAGGAACAAATAACCACATCGGGCACCACTACCAGTGAGCCGGCCCAGCAACGGCTGCAGCGATTGAAGGGAATTCTGGCTTACACGCTGTACACCGAATATCACGCACGACTGACCGAGTTCGACAAAAACGTGCGCAGCCTGGACCAGGCCATGGCGATGGTCCAGGACGAGTATGACGAGTACGTGCGCAACCGACAGGCGGTGACGCACAGCTTCGTTGGCTACGACAAGCCGATGAGGCGCCTGCGGGCTGAGGTACTTAAGTCCGTCGAGAAGATCGACCAGCTCATGGCTCGTCAGGGTCATCTGCTTGAAGCGCTGGCGATCGACGAACTCGTCGCGCGTCGGGATCATCTCGAAAACTATGGCGACAAAGCGCGATTCGCGCTGGCAGATAGCTACGACCGGGCAACCCAGGCGCAAGCGAGACTGGACGAGTCGCCATGATCAGGAGGATTTTGCTAACTGCATTTATTGCGACCGTGGTCACAGCCTGCGGCTCATCCGCCGTCAAGACCGGGACGCTGGCAGAGCTTGGCGAAGTTAAGGCCGATCTCAATGACGTCTATCTGGACGACAGTCTTGAGCGCGCCGCACAGAGTTATCGTCGTTACCTCGAGGAAACGACGGAAAGCGCGAGGACACCCGAAGCAATGCGTCGCCTTGCTGACCTGCAACTCGAGCAGGCCTATGGAGTAATCGGTGAAGGTGAAGCAAGGACGATGGTCGCGCCTGAGGCTGCAGACCGGCGTGCCGACACAGTGGCCAATAAGCAGTCAAAGGGTCCCGTCGAACTTTCAGAGTCAGACAGGGAATTCGAACAAAGAGCGCTGCAACGTGCTGAGTTTCTCGCGCCTGACACCCGGGACGATTCCGAATTCTTTGCTGTGGATGGACAATCGATTCCAGCCGGTCCACGCGAAGCGATAGAGACCTACAAGCAAATCCTGGAGACCTATCCGAACTACGAGCGCAACGACAAGGTGCTTTACCAGATGTCGCGTGCGTATGACGAGATTGGCCAACCCGATGAAGCGATGGAGGTGATGAACCGCTTTGTCAGCGAGTATCCACATTCCAGGTATGTTGATGAAGTGCAGTTCCGCCGCGGTGAGTATCACTTCGTCAGAAAGGGCTATCGTGACGCCGAGTCCGCTTACAGTGCGGTTATCCGCATGGGACCGGGCTCGTCCTATTACGAGCTGTCGCTCTACAAGATGGGCTGGGCGCTCTACAAACAACAATTTTACGATGAGGCGCTCGATCGCTTCGTTGCGATGCTCGACTACCGCAAGTCGATCGGCTATGACTTCGACCAGCACGAGGACGATGACGAAGAACATCGCGTGACCGATACATTTCGGGTTATCAGCCTGAGTTTTTCCAGCCTGGGTGAAGTCGAATTCGTGGATGAGTACTTCTCCGAAAAGGGCCATCGAAGCTACAGCGATAAGATCTACAGCAACCTCGCGGAATTCTACTTTACAAAGCTGCGTTACGACGATGCGGCATCAGTTTACCGCTCTTTCATCGAGCTGAATCCGTACCACCAGAGATCTCCGCATTTCAACATGCGCGTCGTCGAGATATTCGGCGAAGCCGATTTTCCGTTATTGGTTGTGGAGGCGAAGAAGGACTTCGCGACCCGTTACGCGCTGTCATCGGAGTACTGGAATCGTCATGACGTCGAAAGCGCGCCCGAAGTTACCGGTTTCCTCAAAACCAATCTGACCGATCTTGCAGGCCATTATCACGCTCTTTTTCAGGACGAAGTCTTACTTGAGGAAAAAGCGGGGAACTTCGACGAGGCGCATCGTTGGTATCGACAATTGCTCGGCTCATTTCCGGCCGATGAAAAGTCGCCGCACGTTAATTACCAGCTAGCTGACCTGCTGCTTGAGAATGAGGACTTTAGCACCGCCGCGCTTGAATATGAGCGAACAGCCTACGAATACATTGATCACGAACAGGCATCGGCCGCGGGCTACGCAGCTGTGTTCGCCTATCGTCAGGAGTTGGCTCGCGCAACCGGCGCGCGGCAACGTGACGTCAAGGAATTGACGGTAGAAAGTTCGTTGCGGTTCGCGGAAACATTTATGGCGCACGAACAGGCGCCCATCGTTCTTGGCGCTGCTGCAGACGATCTTTACGAGATGAAAGACTTTCCGCGGGCGATCGACTCGGCCAGCAAACTGATCGCACGTTATCCGGTGTCTGATCCTGACTTGCGACGCTCGGCCTGGGCAGTCGTTGCACATTCGTCGATTGATATTGCCGAATACGAGGATGCCGAACACGCGTACACCAACCTGTTGCAGCTGACGCCGGAAGAAGACGAATCACGGCAGGCGGTCATCGATGGACTTGGTGCGTCGATTTACAAGCAGGCAGAACAGGCGAATCTGCTGCAAGATTACCGGGCTGCCGCAAATAATTTCCTGCGCATCAAGACGCTGGCGCCAAGCTCCAGCATCCGGGAATCGGCGGAATACGATGCGGCCGCGGCGCTGATGAAACTGGAAGACTGGACAATGGCCGCTGACGTTCTTGAAGAATTCAGAGCGTCGCATCCGGAACACGAATTGGGAGATGATGCGACCAAACAGCTGGCACACATCTATCGGGAAGACGGCCAACTGTCGCGGTCGGCCGCCGAGCATGAGCGGATTTCTCTGGAGTCAGACGACATCGAGCTGAGTCGGGAGGCCTTGCTGGTCGCAGGCGAATTATATGACGAGGCCAAAGCGATGGCCGATGCCGTGCGCGTTTACGAACAATACGTGGCGGACTATCCACGGCCGATCGACTACGCCGTTGAAACTCGCAAACGACTGTCAGACATTTTCCTGGAGCAGCTCGATTACCAGCGCTACTTTGCACAGTTGGCCGCTATGGTGACCGTTGACAGCGAAGCAGGAGTCGATAGAACGGATCGCAGTCGCTATCTTGCCGCTGGTGCCGCTCTGGTGCTTGCGGAGCAACACTTTAAGCAGTTTGCGGGGCTAAGGCTTGAGCAGCCTTTCGAGGAAAGCCTGGCGCAGAAACAATCTCGCATGGATACAGCCTTGGCCGCCTTCGAAAAACTCGTGGAATATGAGGTTGCCGAGGTTACCGCCGCAGCGACCTTCTACATTGCCGAAACCTATCGCGAATTCAGTGCGGCGCTAATGGATTCAGAACGCCCGGAAGGTCTTTCGGCGGCTGAGAAAACCGATTATGAACTGGTCATCGAAGAAGAGGCCTGGCCCTTCGAGGAAAGGGCTATCGAAGTTCATGAAGCGAACTTCGAGTTGCTCGCAGCTGGCGTTTATAACCCGTGGGTACAGAAGAGCCTCAACGAGCTGGCGGTGATGATGCCGGGTCGTTACGCCAAAAACGAAAGTAGCGAAGGCTTCCTCGGTTCAATTGATGTCTTCGCCTATCGAATGCCCGCGGCACCGGAAATCAACGTCGACCCAGAGGGCGTTGCCGAAGCGGGTGAGTCGCAGCCTGTCAATGACGATGTAACTGAGACAACTGTGCTTACTGGCCTGGCCAGTACGCATTAGGTGAGTAAGAACGGTATGAATACAGACAGTCAACAAAGATCTAACCCGGGTACTCGTACGCTAATCGCGATGATCTGTGTTGCGTTGCTACTCGGCGGCTGTAGTGCGACAACCCAGCCGAAACGCAAGGCCGCGAACATCGAAGTCCAGGAAGCGGTCGGATTCACGATTACCGAAGAAGTCCGGGTTGGCGAGGGCGTGCGGTTGCAATACTACGAAGCACTGAACTACTTGCGAGATGGACAGCTTGAGCAGGGCATCGCAATTCTGGAAAAGGTCGCAGAGGCCGCGCCCCTGGTAACCGCGCCGAGAATTGATCTTGGTATGGCCTACCACCGGCAGGGCAAACTGGATGTCGCGGAAGAAAATCTTCTACAGGCGCTTGGGCTCAATGCTGATCATCCGGTCGCACACAACGAACTCGGTATCGTGTACCGCAAGACCGGACAATTCGCGAAAGCGAAGCAACATTATGAAGCTGCGATTGCGGTGTATCCAGGCTATCACCACGCAAGACGCAATCTCGCTATCCTCTGTGACCTTTATTTGGCGGATCAGACGTGCGCGCTTGAGCAGTATGAGGCCTACATGACGACGGTAGTGTCTGACGAGGAAGCATCAATGTGGATTACAGACCTGCGTAACCGCATGGGGAGCCAGGTGAGATGATGAACAAGATCCTTTATTTGCTATTGATACTTGCGATGTCCTCGCCGGCGATAGCTGACGAGGCGAAAGAGGCGAGTGAAACTGAAGCACAGCCGGCAGATGAGGTGAAAGAGACGCCGAAGGACACCGGACCCAAACAAATGTCCGGTATGTCGATTCTTGGTAATGAAGAAGCCCCCAAGTCACTCGTAATTGTGCCGTGGAAGTCTTCTGAAATGGGCGATGACATAGGCTTGTCAGATACGCTTGCCGACAGGGCTCAGCCAGTCGACAAGGAAGTATTTCTCCGCGAACTGGAATACTACGAGATCCGCTCAGGCGAGTAATCCACGTGCAGCAACGCACGATCATGTGAATTGACTCAAGGAAGTAGAAGTTCGTACCTACATAATCCTCCAACGTGCGCTACGTCACGTAAATCATTGAGACGCCCGTCTACTCTGGAGTCTGTCCGGTCCAAGACCGGGACATTCTGTTAAATGAGGATTTAGAAATGGACTTTTTCTATTCGATTGTAGCCTTCTTCGCAACGGGTGGTCTGTTCATGTATCCGATACTCCTGGTGTTCGCATTCGGCGTGGCAATAGCGGCTGAACGCTTTATCACGCTTACGATGATCACGAGCAAGAATCAGGTGGTTTGGGACAAGGTACAGCCATTGTTGGATAACGGTGATTTCATCGAGGCTCGGGAAATGACCGATACAGACGAATCGACGATCTCGCAGGTACTGAACATGGGCTTGTCTTTGCAGGGCGGTGTTCGGCGTCGTGAAGATATCGAGATCGCCATGGAGGAGAGCATGATGGAAATCGTGCCGCGCCTTGAAAAGCGTACCCCATATGTGGCATTGGCATCGAGTATTGCGACGCTGCTTGGGCTATTGGGCACCATCATGGGTCTTATCCAGGCGTTCACCGCAGTTGCCAACGCAAACCCGGCGGAAAAAGCTGACTTGTTGTCGGCCAGTATTTCCGTCGCGATGAATACGACGGCGTTCGGACTGATGGTGGCGATACCACTGCTGGTCGTCCACGCAATCCTGACCAGCAAGACCGGCGACATTGTCGACAGTCTTGAGATGGCAACGGTCAAAGCGTTGAACGTATTCTCCAGACGGGCCCAGCGAGCCGCCGGAGCGTAAGAAAAATGGCACGGCGACAACATCACTACAAGCGTAATAAGACGAACGTTTACGAAATCGACGTCACCACGTTTTTGAATCTCATGGTGGTGCTGATCCCGTTTCTCTTGATTACCGCTGTATTCTCGCGATTGACCATCGTGGAGCTGAACCTGCCCAGCAACGCCGGTGGCGCTGCACCGCAGCATGAAAACTTCAGGGTTGAAGTCATCGTTAGAGAGCCAGGGATCGAAATCAGCAACGGGACGGCGGTTATTGCGACTGTCCCGAAGAAGGATGGTGAATACGATCTCGAAGCGCTCTCGGAAATGATGGTCGCGCTGAAGCAGGAATACCCGAATGTCGATGAGGCTTCAGTGCTGATGGAAAGACTGATTCCGTACGACTACCTGATCCGCGTTATGGATACCGTTCGCACTGTCGAAGTCCCGACCAATGTTGAGAACGAGTACGAGCTGTACGCGTTGTTCTCCGAAATTTCCGTAGGAGACGCGCCGTGAGGAATTCCCGCCGTATCAAACGCATGGGCCGGAATCGCCTGAAGATCACCAAGATGAATCTCACGTCGCTCATGGATGTTTTCACGATTCTCGTATTCTTCCTTCTGGTTAATTCGGGCTCGGTTGAGATACTCGATTCGCCGAAAGAGGTCACCCTTCCAGAGTCGCGCGTCGAAACGAAACCACGTGAAACCGTGGTGATCTTCGTAAGCGCCGAAGAAGTGCTGGTACAGGGGCAGCTGGTCGCTTACGTAGATGAAATACTTGCAGAACAGGCGAGTGCCCTGGAACCCATTGCCGCACGTCTAGCCGAGCTTAAGGAAAACGTAATAGGAATAAACACGCTGACTGTGTCGACAAGCCAGGAAGTCACAATCCTCGCTGACAAATCGGTCCCGTTTACTGTGATCAAGACGATCATGTCAACGTGTACGGGTGAGGGATTCGAGAATGTTTCTCTGGCAGTGACGCAAAAAGGCGCGCAAGTAGCGGCGAATTAGAGCCGCATGCACGAAGGTGACAGCGTGACCGAAGATCTCACAAACAAAGAGCAGTCTCTCAGGACTCAGTTCGAGCGGTCCGAGCAGCAGCTGTCGGATCTCGAGCAGAACCTGCAGGGTGTGAATGCCGAGCTTGTGGCACTCGCCGAAAAGAGTCATGAGTTTGATGTTCTTGGCGACATTTGCCGTTCTCTGGAGGAACTCGAGAATCTCGGCGCAGCAGACTTGTTCTGGAACTCGCAAGACGACGTCGAAACACGTGACGCGAAGCTCGCGAGCGCACACCAAAGAATTGATGAATACAGTGCCGAGATCAATTGTGTTGAGGATCGGCGTGATTCAGTTCTCGAACAAATCGGCGATCAGAATCAAGCGCTGGATAGCCTGCACTACGACTTGCTGGATGTTGTGGAGCGGGAAGAAAACCGTAAGAACGAATGGCTCATCGAGCGTGATGCTGATGAGGTTGCGTACCATTCCCAGGTCATGCCCTGGGCGCGTGGCAACGAAGAAGATCAGCGTTTCCACAAGTCTCTGGGAACGTCTCTTGCTGCATCGGTAGTGCTGGCGATACTCGTAGGCACCATCGCGATTCCGATTATGGAGCGGGAACAACTCATCGAAGTACCTGAGCGTGTTGCCAAGCTCGTGCAGCAAAACAGAATGCAGCCGCAGCCTGAGCCGCAACCGATATTTAAGGAAGAGTTGCCGGAGCCGGAGCCTGAAAAACTGGCCGAGGAACTGCCAGAGGAAGTCGTACCGGAGGCCGTTAGCGAGCCAGCCGTGGCGGATAACGAGAAAGTCGACACGAAAGAACAGGTCAAATCAAAAGGCATTCTGGCCTTTCGCGAAAGCTTTGCCAGCCGTGCGAATCTACGGCCAACCGCCCAACTGGGGTCACAAGCCCGACTCAGCAATGCCGGGGAAGATGCTACCGGCCGTCCGCAACGCGCGATGGTCACCTCGAATGCGCCAGGTTCAAGTGGCGGCATCAATCTTGC
The DNA here is from genome assembly GCA_964456535.1 of uncultured Woeseiaceae bacterium. Taxonomy (GTDB): domain Bacteria; phylum Pseudomonadota; class Gammaproteobacteria; order Steroidobacterales; family Woeseiaceae; genus UBA1847. The sequence goes on from CAYWBZ010000074.1 coordinate 10,026, forward strand.
CAGTATCAGTCGTGATGTCGGTGGTGGAGGTCAGGGACTCGATGGTGTACAGGTCTCTCGTGTTTCGAGCTCCATCGGCACCGGGGGTGATGGCACATCGAATCGCCCGCGCAGCGGCGGTGCGTTTGCCGGCCGCACCGATGAGGAAATCCAGATCGTCTTCGATCGTTACAAATCATCGCTGTACCGGTTGTACAACCGCGAATTACGCAAGAATCCGACGCTGCGTGGCCAGCTTATCCTGAAGCTGACGATCGAGCCGGACGGTTCAGTGTCTTTTTGTGTGACGCAGTCGTCCGATATGAACGCCCCGATGCTCGCGGAACAGGTCGTTGAGCGCGTCATAGGCTTCGATTTCGGTGCCAAGGAAGACATCGTCGCAGTTACCATAATCTACCCAATCGACTTCCTCCCGGCGGCCTGACTGGCCTTTAAGAGAAGTAACTTCACAGGCTTTAGAGGTAATTGGGGTGAAACCCGCAACCTGTGATGCAGTTCACCCTCTGGCGACAATCAATGCGCCATAGTCACTTCTGGATCCAGATACAAAGGCAAAGCCACCAGCCTAAAGGGCACTAGCCTCAGGGCAGCGGGACCGCTCTCGAAATACGATTTTCGATCGGGCTATCCCTGTTGGTCACGCCGTCGCCAGCGGACAGATATTCAGGATGATGACCGAGACGCTCACACAATTCTTACATTGCAGTGGTATCGCGCGACGATTGGTGTTGCGGCTGCTCGCGGTCGC
>CAYWBZ010000075.1:0-10494 GCA_964456535.1 uncultured Woeseiaceae bacterium
GTCCACTTCTCAACTTTAGGCGCCGAGTACGCCTCGAACTGCTGCACCAGCCCCGCTGCAGTATCGTCACACAACAACATCTTTCGGTTTTCAATGCGCAAGAAACCCTCGGCGGTCGCATGGTTGAGATACGCCAGCAAATGATCGAAGTAACCACCGACATTCAGTAGTCCGCAGGGCTTTTCGTGAAACTTCAACTGTCCCCAGGTAACCATCTCGATGATCTCTTCCAGCGTGCCGTAGCCGCCCGGCATTGCGATAAACCCATCTGACAATGCAGCCATCATCGTTTTACGTTCATGCATGGACCCAACGATGTGGAGTTCCGTCAGGTTCTGGTGCGCAAGTTCTTTTTCGCACAACATCTTCGGAATGACGCCATGTACCTTGCCGCCCTGTTCCAGCACGGCGTCAGCAATAACGCCCATGATGCCCCTGTCGGCACCTCCGTAGACAAGCTCAAAGTCATGCCGTACCAAAACGTCGGCGAGCTCTCGTGCTGCCTCTCCGTAAATGGCGTGGCCGCCTGAGTTGGAGCCGCAGTACACACAAATTCTCGGCATCCGCTACGCCGATTTCACTTTGGGTTTGACACCCTGCACAATCGCCGCAATCTCGGGGCGGCACTCGCGCAACTCCTCGGGCGTGAGGGCATCAAGTTCGTGCGGGAAGACGAGCCATTCCGCGGTTTCGTGTAGATAATAATCAGGAGTGATATCCGTTTCATTGCGACTCGGTTTGAACCACGGTACTGCAACGCGAATATCTTCCGGTGTATTACCGCGCGCGCGACGCGTCAGTTCCGCGATAACCGCAACGATGGTATTGCCGGTATCAAAGACATCATCGACGATCAGCACACGGTCGTCATGGCAGATCTTTTTGATGATGTAGTTAAGCCCGTGAACGGCGACCTGGCCGCGCTCATCAACACCGCTATATGAAGAGGTGCGAATGGCGATATGGTCTGACTCTACGCCGCAATACGTCAACGTTTCCTGGAGCGCCATGCCGACCGGCGTGCCACCGCGCCAAATAGCGATAATCATGGTGGGCTTGAAGCCGCTCTCAAGAACCTTGATACCAAGTTCTATAGAGTCCTCAAGCAGGTCCTGTGCGGAAAGTACGGTCTTGTCCATTATTATTCTCTTGTCTTAAGGACTCTGGCGGTATAATGCCGGACTCCAATTCTAGCGCAGTAAGACCTGGGAACAACAATAATGAGTGAGCGATTTATCGCCGCAGACGACCTGCTCCAGGATTCGTTTCAGCTGGCAGCCAATATTTACGAAGCTGATTTCGAGCCCGATTTTCTGGTGGGACTCTGGCGCGGTGGCAGCGCTGTCGGTATCGCGGTCCAGGAAGGCCTTGATTATTTTGGCACCAAGACCGACCACATCGCCATCCGCACGTCGTACACGGGCGCGCCAGGGTATTCGCAGATGGTTAACAAGGCAGACGCCATTCGGGTCCACGGCATGCAGTATTTGCTCGAAAACCTGAGCGCCCATCATTCACTTTTGATCGTCGATGACGTGTATAGCACTGGCTCCAGCGTCAATGCGGTCATCAAGCAGCTAGCGAGGAAGACCCGCCGCAACCTGCCACAGGACATCCGGATCGCAACCGTGTGGTATCGACCGACGGAGAAAACTCTGCGCACACCGGACTATTTCGTACACAAGACCGATGACTGGCTCGTGCTGCCCTATGAGCTTTCCGGATTTTCGATAGACGAACTGCGTAAGAACCGGCCTGAGATGCTGGGACTGATCGACCGCCTGGCACCTCACGTAAAAGCGGATGGCGCTTCCCGAGACTAATGTTCGAACCACGGCAATTCCTGCGCTCGCTATTCGACACCGCGGTCGCCGCTGCCGCTCCTGAAAACTGTATGCGCACATGGGTGCCTGCCAAACCAGGTGGTCGCGTCATCGTCATTGGCGCGGGAAAAGCAGCAGCCAGCATGGCGAAAGAGCTGGAGGACCAGTGGTCGGGGCCGCTCGAAGGATGCGTCATCGTGCCATACGGGCATGGCGCAGATTGCCGCTGGATCAAGGTAATCGAGGCATCTCATCCCGTGCCGGACGAAGCTGGCGTTGCCGCCGCAGCCGAAATTCTGGAAAGCGTCTCCAGTCTGTCCGCTGGCGATACGGTGGTTTGTCTCATCTCGGGCGGTGGATCTTCACTCTTGTGCCTGCCGGCTCAAGGCGTGTCGCTTGTTGAAAAACAGAGCATTACGTCGCAGCTACTCAAAGCAGGCGCCGCGATCCATGAGATCAACTGCGTACGCAAAAAGTTGTCGGCCATCAAAGGTGGCAAGCTGGCTGCCGCCTGTACGCCGGCCACTGTCATTACGTTGATCATTTCGGACGTCCCCGGTAACGATGTCTCAATGGTCGCGTCCGGGCCCACCATCACCGATGGAAGCTCTCCGGCCGAGGCACTGGAAATACTCGATCGCTACGCGATTTCTGCTTCGGCCAGTGCGCGGACAGCGATCGGGAACAGCGCGCCCGTAAAAGTCGTGACGGGCGACATCCGCATCCTGGCGACCAGCGATGACGCAATCCTGGCAACCGCAGCGCTGGCAACGACGTACGAAATTACGCCGTACACGCTTGGCGATCTGACCGGTGATGCGCGCTCGCTGGGTGCTGAACATGCGGAACTCGCGATGCAGATCGCGGCTGGTACCGGGCCCGTCGAGGCGCCTTGCGTAATTCTTTCCGGGGGCGAAACAACGGTTAACGTCCGCGGCGATGGCCGCGGCGGCCGTAATGGCGAATATGCCCTGTCACTGGCGATCGCACTCGACGGCCACCCACGAATCCACGCGATCGCTTGCGATACAGACGGCATTGACGGGGCCGGTGACAATGCGGGCAGTTTTGTGTCGCCGGATACGCTTGCTCGCGCATCGGCGGCGGGCCTTGATGCAAATGAGTTACTCGACCGTAACGACAGTTACGAATTTTTCTCCACAACACTTGATTTGGTCGTTACTGGCCCCACCCGTACCAACGTCAATGATTTCAGGGCGATTTTCGTCGCCGACGAGGAATAATAATGCAAGATCTCCCCCACCATTACGTAGCATCCGCCGACGCGAAAGCTGTTGGAAATGTTGTTCTTTCTAGTTCCGGCGTAGACAATCTGATCTCCGCAGCACCGGCTGAGTTCGGTGGTCCCGGGGATGAATGGTCACCCGAAGCGCTACTGGTGGCTTCGGTCGCTGACTGCTTCATCCTGGCGTTCCGTGCAGTTGCCAGAGCTTCGAAGCTGGAATGGGAGTCACTGAGCTGCAGCGCCGAGGGCGTTCTGGAGCGAGTTGAGCGGGTTACTCAATTTACCGCTTTCAACGTTTCTGTGACGCTCGACGTTCCGCCAGGAACCGATGAAAGCAAGGCCCATCGCCTGCTCGAGAAGGCCGAAGACGTGTGCCTCATAACCAACTCCTTAAAAGCCGGGTCACACCTTGAGGCCACAGTCCGCGTAAGCGCAGGCTAAAGCCGCAAAATCTATACGAGAGATTTGCCGCCGGGCGCATTATAATGCTCCGCCCGCGCGGCACAGGCGCGCACAAAAAATACTGAAAAACAGGAAAAAGCATGAGTACTGCGAAGATCATCTATACGAGAACAGACGAAGCACCGGCGCTGGCGACCTATTCGTTTCTGCCAATCGTCAAGGCATTCACAGACGCCGCCGGCATCGCTGTAGAGACTCGCGACATCTCTCTCGCAGGACGAATCCTCGCCACTTTTCCGGAAAACCTGACAGACGATCAACAGCAGAGCGATGCACTCGCCGAGTTGGGCGAGCTGGCCAAGACGCCAGAAGCCAACATCATCAAACTGCCGAACGTCAGTGCATCTGTTCCGCAGTTGCACGAAGCCATTGCTGAACTGCAATCGCAAGGCTATGACATTCCCGGCTATCCCGAAGAACCACGTACCGATGCCGAACGAGATGCCCACTCACGGTATGCGAAAGTACTCGGTAGTGCGGTAAACCCCGTTCTTCGCGAAGGCAATTCGGACCGCCGTGTGGCAACGGCCGTGAAAGCTTTTGCAAAGCAGCATCCGCATTCAATGGGTGCCTGGAGCAAGGATTCAAAGTCACATGTAGTGCACATGGAAGATGGGGATTTCTATGCCAGTGAGCAATCAGCCGTGGTCTCGGCCGATGGCGGTTTGAAAATTACATTGCACACGGACGATGGTGGCGAAACGGTACTTCGCGATAGCGTGCCGGTACTAAAAGACGAAGTTGTTGATGCGACTCGCATGGACTGCGCCGCTTTGAGCGAATTCTTCGCCAAGCAAATGGATGCGGCCAAAGACGAGGGCGTGCTTTTGTCACTGCACCTTAAAGCCACCATGATGAAGGTATCCGATCCGATCATGTTCGGCCACGCGGTCAAGGTTTACTACAAAGACGTCTTCGAAAAATACGCCGACGTCTTTGATGAGATCGGTGTCGACGCGAACAACGGCCTCGGCGACGTGTACGCGAAGATTAGCGATCTGCCTGCCGAACAACGCGCTGCAATTGAAGCTGATCTTGCTGCTGTGTATGAAACTCGACCAGCGCTGGCAATGGTCAACTCCGATAAGGGCATAACGAATCTGCATGTCCCAAGTGACGTAATTATTGATGCCTCCATGCCGGCCGCTATTCGCAGCTCCGGGCAGATGTGGGGTCCGGATGGAGAACTGGCGGATACCAAGGCGATGATCCCGGATCGCTGTTACGCCGGCATCTACGATGAAGTCATCAATTTTTGCAGAGAGAATGGCGCATTCGATGTAACGACCATGGGCAATGTTTGCAACGTCGGCCTGATGGCACAGAAAGCTGAAGAATACGGCTCGCACGACAAGACTTTCGAGATCGCGTCTTCGGGAACTGTTCGCGTTACTGACGCGGCGGGCGACACGCTATTAGAGCATGCTGTTAATGTCGGTGATATCTGGCGTATGTGTCAGACCAAAGATCTGCCGATACGCGACTGGGTGAAGCTCGCTGTGCATCGCGCTCGCCAGACCGGCTCACCTTCAATCTTCTGGCTTGATGAAAATCGGGCACACGATAGGCAGCTCATCGGAAAAGTAACCAGCTACCTGCAAGACCACGACACGGACGGACTCGACATTCGAATTCTGTCACCGGTCGAAGCGATGCGAGTAACGCTTGAACGCGTCAAGAATGGTGAAGACACCATTTCTGTTACCGGCAATGTTTTGCGTGACTACCTGACAGATCTTTTCCCAATTCTGGAACTCGGCACCAGCGCAAAGATGCTGTCGATTGTTCCCTTGCTTGCGGGCGGTGGTTTATTCGAAACAGGTGCTGGCGGTTCCGCACCGAAGCACGTGCAGCAGTTTCTTGCGGAAGGTCACTTGCGCTGGGACTCGCTGGGTGAGTTCCTTGCTCTGGCGGTTTCTATCGAAGATATCGCGGAAAAAACAAACAACCAGCCAGCTCATGTTGTAGCCGCGGCTTTAAACATTGCCAACGGGCGATATCTTGATAACAACAAGTCGCCGTCGCGCAAAGGCAATGAGCATGACAATCGGGGTAGCCACTATTATCTCGCGATGTACTGGGCAGAAGCACTGGCTGCAAACGTCAGCGATCAGGCGCTTGCTGACAAGTTCTCCGGCCCGGCCAAGGCGCTGGCTGCCGCCGAGGACGCGATTAATTCAGAATTGCTTGCTGCACAGGGTTCAGCGGTGGACATTGGCGGTTACTACCAGCCAAACGAAGCGCTGGCATCGAATGCGATGCGTCCCAGCACGACGTTGAACGCGATAATCGACGCTATCTGATTACGGATCGAGCTCCAGCAATGTAGGTTGCGGCGACATGTCTGTCGTCCGCAAGCATTGTGATCGCAAACAATGCTTCCTCGATCGACGCGGCCACACGGGTGCGTCGTTCGCTGAGTGATGATCCGGCTGGGTCCAGTACAACAAAATCTGCTTCTTTACCGGGTTCAAAGTTGCCTACTTTGTCATCGAGGTACAGCGCTTCGGCGGCACCGAGTGTTGCGAGGTATAGCGCTCTCGTTGCCGGCAATGCCTGGTCTTGCAGGTGTAAGACCTTGTAGGCCTCGCTAGCCGTTCTCAGTAAAGACAGGCTCGTGCCACCGCCAACATCCGTTCCGAGGCCAACGCGAACGTTCGCGCTACGCATTGCTCGAAGGTCGAATAGTCCGCTTCCCAGGAACAGGTTTGAAGTCGGACAGAACGCTGCCGCGCCACCCTTCGCCGCCATGCACAAACGATCTTGATCATCCATGTGCAAACAATGCGCAAATACAGCACGCTCACGTAGTAATCCGTGCTGGTCGTAAACATCGAGATAACTACGACTCTCCGGAAACTGCCGCGCAATCTCCTCGACCTCGGCTTTGTTCTCAGCAAGATGTGTGTGAATCCAGACGTCCGGGAATTCGCTCGCCAGTCGGCCGGCCGCCGCGAGCTGCTCCTCACTGGAGGTCAGCGCAAATCGTGGTGTGATGGCATAACCAAGCCTGCCCTTCCCGTGCCAGCGTTCGATCAGTGCTTTGCTGTCTGCGTACGCGGACTCCGCGGTATCCTGCAATGCGTCCGGACAGTTAATATCCATCAGCACCTTGCCCGCGATCAACCGCATACCACGCGACTCAGCCGCTTCGAGAATAGCGTCGGCCGAATGTGCATGCACTGTCCCGAAGACAAGTGCAGTCGTTGTGCCGTTCCTGAGTAACTCGTCGAGGAAAACGTTGGCGATCTCGCGCGCGTAGGCCTCGTCGGCAAAGCGAGCTTCAGCGGGATAGGCGTATCGATTCAACCAGTCGAGCAGCTGTTCGCCATAAGATGCGATGATATCGAGCTGTGGAAAATGCACGTGACAATCGATGAAGCCGGGCACGATGATCTTTCCGGAGAAGTCCGTTACCGCTATATCATCGGAAAGTTGTGGCATCAGTGTCGAAGCGTCGCCTGCTTCTACAACGACGCCATTTTCGACAATCAGCAGACCGTCTTCGAAATACTCCAGAGCAGATGATTTCGCTCCTTCTCCGGGATCGGCAAGACAGTGCAGCAACGATGCTCTATAAGCCTCACGCATAGTAGTCAATCGGCTTCCAGGAAAATGTTGTCATCAAGCGTGTGTTCTTCACAGTTGGCTTCGTTGCCGCCGCGGTCGATGATCAGAAACTCCTGACCCGTCGTGAACGAGATCAGCGGCATATGCCAGGTGCCACGGCGATAATTAATACCTTGCCGTCCATTACTGACAAACGCGCGCAGTGCATCAGCGTCAACCGACTCCTCCGGCGGCGCGACGACGATAACCATCTTGCAAGGACTCAGCGGTATGAACGCCTGGCTACCCAGCGGGTGACGTTCAACCATGTCCAGTCGCAACGGTAATGACGTCGGTGTACGGCAACGCGCGATACTGACTGAAACACGGCCATCATTGATCAAATCGACATTGCAAAGATCATCAAAGCGCTCGAATCTCGCCGCGTTCATGGCATCGGATGCGTCGCGTGTGGCCTCTATTACCTCTCCATACGGAGCGAAATTCTTGGCGGTTAACGGCACTGCTTTCAGGGTGATAGTCATTCCTCACCACCACCGACACGAGCGAAAAGTCGTAGTCTGCTAACGCCGCCATCCGGGTAGATCGACATGCGAACATGCGACACATCGCCCAGCGCCTCGAGTGCCTCAAAGTAATGTTGTTGATCCATTTTCAGTTTCGTTTCGGACAACAGTGTCTGCCAATTCGATGAATCCGGTGTCGCAAGGTCATCACTCTCGAACAAGCCGGCCTGCAGCGACACCCTGTCCGGGTAGTTACCTTTGAAATGTGCGGTATCAACCTCAACGCGCTCAATAACACCCGGCTGTGCCAGTGCGAGAATCACCCAGTCATTTCCCGGACCACGTCGACGGGCCGTTTCCCAGCCATCACCCATATTCACACCGCGGCCAGGTACGTTGAGGTTGTGCATGCTGCCATAGTGCTCATCACTGCAGGCAAGTGCGCGACCACCGTTTTCGATGGCGGCCAGATCGACGAACCCTTCAACGTCTGTGAAATCGGCAATCACTTCGCCGAAAATTCGTAACCTGGCGACTCCACCATCCGGGTAGATATGCAATCGCACATGCGTCCAGACGTGCTCACTGTCAATTTCGAGATAATGGTGTGCATCACCGGACAGGTCAGTTTTCGCCAGCAACTCCACCCAATCATCTTCAGGCGTGTCCGCATCGCTGACGCAGGCCTCAATCGAGGCTTGCGGCGGATAATTACCCGTGAAGTGCGATGTATCGATATCGAAGCCACGTATCACGCCCGGTACACCGAGCCGGATGACGCAATAGTCGTGACCCTCCTTACGTTTGCGGCGACTTTCCCAACCGTCCATCCATTTGCCGTGGTCGTCGTACTTGTCATCGATAAATACGGGCTCGGCGAAATCAATGACTCTCTCTTTCGCGGCAAAGAAATCATCAGTCGCATACGTAACGCGTGTGCCCAGCCGTGGCTGCTCCAACTGAACCCAATGATGAAAAGGATGCGCCTGACTCACTGTGAATCCTCCATAGCAGTCAACCTCAATCGGGCAATCTTGTGAATTTCCTGCAGCGCGGTTTCGAATTCTTCGCTGTAGTCATTATCAAGACGACTCGCGAATGCGTCGAGTATTTGCGAACGGTTGCTCTCGCGTACCGCCATGATGAACGGAAAGCCGAACTTTTCCTTGTACGAATCGTTCAACGATTGAAACTTCTCGAACTCATCGGCCGTACATTGATCGAGTCCTGCTTTGGATTGCTCCTCGGTCGAGTCAGCGGTGAGTTCGCCGGCGACCTGCGCTTTGCTGGCCAGATCGGGGTGCGCCCGAATCAATTCGAGCTGCGTATCAACAGAAGCGTTGTCGACACAGTCTGCCATCAAGCGCACGAGAAGCTCAGTATCCGGGGTAGCATCTTCGAGTAATAAATTCACACGTTCCGCGACCCACGGCGAGTGTTCGTAAATTCCGCCGTAGCGTTGCACGAAGTCATCAGCGTTCACTGCTCACCACCTTTGGGCGGATGACGTTCACGCCAGTGATTTGCGATATCGAGTCGGGTAGCGACCCATGCATCTTCCTGCGACATCACGTAGTCAAGAAATCTCGCGACTGCCGCGGTCCGACCCGGACGACCCGCAAGGCGGCAGTGCAATCCAATCGACATCATGCGGCCACCTTCGGCGTGCAACACATCAAAGCTGTCCTTGAGGTAGTCGAAAAACTGCTGCCCCGAATTAAAACCCTGCGCCGTCGCAAAACGCATGTCATTCGCATCCAGTGTGTAAGGCACCATCAACTGTGGCGTATCGAAACTGTGGTCCCAGTACGGCACATCGTCCGCGTACGTATCTGAGTTATAAACAAACTCTCCGTCCTCGGCCGCAATGCGATGACTCTGTGGGCTACAGCGTCCCAGATACCATCCTGAAGGTCGCTCGCCCGTGACCTCTGTATGAATCTCCAATGCCTCCCGCATATGCTTGCGTTCAGTGGCTTCATCGATAAATTGATAATCAACCCAGCGGTAGCCATGACTCGCGATCTCCCAGTTCGCAGACTGCATCGCAGCAACAGCTTCCGGGTTACGTTGCAGAGCCATCGCGACCCCGAATACCGTGACCGGAATATTCTGTCCGGCAAACAGGCGATGCAAACGCCAGAATCCGGCTCGAGCGCCATACTCGTACATCGATTCCATATTCATGTGGCGCTGCCCTTCTATGGCTTCAGCACCGACAATCTCCGAAAGAAAAGCTTCGGAAGCCGAGTCCCCATGCAAAACACAGTTTTCTGCACCTTCCTCGTAGTTGATAACGAACTGCACCGCCGTGCGTGCAGCACCCGGCCAGTCAGCGGCAGGTGGGTGCTGGCCGTATCCGCGCAGGTCTCTTGGGTACCCTGTCATTGCTCACTCTCGAGCGATCGATACCACTGAGCGATTATTTGTCGCTCCTCATCCGTCATCGCCGTCAAATTTCCAATTGGCATCACGCGTGTTACGACGGTTTGCAGATAGATACGATCCGCCTCAGCGAGAATCTGTTCATCGGTATCAAACGTCACGCCGAGCGGTGCCGCCGGAAACGCAGGATGCACTGGCGCTGATGAATGGCAGCTCGTACAGCGAGCATTAATCACGTTGCGGACCTGCGAAAAAGTTGCGACTTTCGCAACATCCTCCTGAGAGTGCGGTGCTATCAAAGCGGCAGTTGTCGCCAGCAGAATAAGCGCGATCACAACCGGTATCGGCGATGCGCTGCCTTTGTGCCGGGCGACGAAGTAAATCCGAATTAAGGCACCAGCCAGCGATATCGCGATCAATATCGCCCAGTTGTATTCGTGGCTGTACGTCATCGCGTAGTGATTGCTCGTCATGACGAACAACACGGGCAAGGTGAAGTAGG
>CAYWBZ010000076.1:0-6221 GCA_964456535.1 uncultured Woeseiaceae bacterium
CCAGAAGACCGAAATAGGCAGTCATGCCGGTCATACCGAGTACGCCGAGAAACTTGACGAGTGGCGCGATGTTCGGATCGACTTTTTGTGCGTCGGCACCATCACTGACAAAGTACTGCTGAACACCCGTCATGGCATAAACGTGGTCACCAACGGAAAACTTTGGATTGTTTGACTCCACTACCTCTGCAATACCGCCAGCGCGCATGACCTCGTCAATTCCAACGGGCTCGATGTAGGATCTGGCATCATTCATCCAGCCTCGCATGGCAGGGTCTAACGAGATGTAAATAACCTTGGCCAGAAACTCGTTATCGCCCGGTTGTGGGATAGCTACGTCTTCGATACGCCAGTCTTCAGGCTTTGGCCGTCCAACGGGTCGAGCGGCAAGGCGTACTTGTGTATTTGTATTAGACATCTTTAACCCTCATAAAAAAAAGCGCCACATCGATGCTCGATGTGGCGCTTTGCTCGTTACTGACAATCCGGACTAGAAGCTCTTTCTGGCTGTTACGCCGTAAGTCCGTGGTGGATTCGGGTAGCCGCTGAAGCTGCCTTGCTGGAATACGCCGGGAGCAGCACTCATCAAGAACTCGTCATCCGTCAGGTTGCGCCCCCAAATTGTGAAGTCCCAGCCACTGTCGGTTGACACGCCAAAGCTCGCATTCAGTGAGTTGACTTCACGTGATGCGACTGACTCTGGAATGTTTTCAACGACCTGAACGCGGCTTTCGTGAAGGTACTCGAACCGAAGGAAACCACCCATGCCATTGGAGAACGACAAGTCATACGTCGCCGCAGCTACGCCACTGAACGAATGAACACCCGCAGGTCTTGTACCAGACAAGTCAACCGGACCATCTGGACCTTCCGCACCAACAAACGAGTCGTACGTAGGATCAAGATAGGTACCGGCAAACGTCAGCTTCAGATCATCAGTCGGGTGAAACGTTGAATCAAGCTCTACGCCAAAAGTCGACTGCTCGCCCGCGTTAGCCAATACAAAGCCGGTGCCAATGAAGAGGTTCGACTGGAACCCTTCGATGCTCTGGTCGAACACGGCGATGTTTACTGCACCTCTCTCGAAGCGTGCCTTGAGGCCCAGTTCGTACACTGTGGCTTCTTCCGGTGCGGCAAAGCGCGTACCCGATGTCATGTTCGGCACGGCCAGTCCGCCCGCAATGATTGCGCCAATGTCTGATGCGAACGGCTTGGTGTCCCGAGACAGGTTCCATGATGTTGACTTGAAGCCTGTTCCTGCACTGACGTACATGTTGACGTCATCGGTGACGTCCAATGCAAAACGCAGTGTCCACGTTGTGTCGCTATCATCAGAGTTTCCGGTCTCAACCGAATTTGGAAAACCGACTGCGGGTGGCAAGACCTGCAAAGGCTGCAGGGCAAGAAGTGAATTGCAGTTAACTGGGTTCGACGCCGTACACGGCGATACGCTCACAAATTGTGCAGCTGCAGCCGCAGCCGGGTTAGCTGCAATATTCGCCGGCGTTGGTGGCAGGCCTGTAAGAGCTCCAAAAGCCCCGGCAAATCCAACCGCAACGAAGTCCACCTGCGAGAATACGTTTGTATTCGTCTGGCCAACGAAGGCATCTTTCTCGTCCTGCGTATAATTCACGCCCAGCGAAACCGTGCTTCGATCGCTCAAGTAAAAATCAACGGTACCAAAGAAAGATGTGGCCGTATTGGCCTGACCTGTGAACTCTGCAACGCCTGTGCCGTCGGCGAAGAAAGTTCCTGCAGGAAGTCCGATCGCAGCTTCTACCGCTCCTAATGTGCCAGGCGCGCCTGTAAGAAGATCTACATACAATCGAGTGTCAGCACCGAAAAATAATTCGGTATCGTAGGAGACGTCTTCGTCAAAGAAAAAGCCACCAACCATCCAATCGAAGGTCTCGCCGCCATTGGACGTCCAGCGGAATTCCTGGGTGAAGGTGTCTATGTCCGTGTCCGACCAGTTTGTCGACAGAATATCGGAACTGGTGAAATCGGCATCGAAGTCTTCAACACGATGTACATTACGGAGCGCGGTAATCGACGTAATTGTCGAGTTCGCCAGGTCGAAATCAGCCTGCATGGAAATACCGCTGTTTTCGACTTCGTTATAAGGATCAAAGTTGTAGTAGGAGGTTCGTGAGAACGGGTCTTCTTCAACAAGGTTACCACCCGTAAATTTCACAGCATTGGCTGTCGGGCCAGACACGATATTTGCCAGGCCGCAACACAGCTCATCGATTTCGTCGTAGTCAGCGATGAATCGCAGCGAGAAGTTATCGGTCGGTGTGATCGCCAATTGACCGCGAACAGACCAGCGACTGCGCTCGTTGTATTCAACGCCGGTCGGAATATCTGTAATGAATCCGTCGCGCTCATTGAGGCTTGCTCCCAGACTAAATCCGATGTTGTCTGAGATCGGCCCGGATACATATCCTTTGAGCCCGGTCTGCCCGTAATTACCGACAACGGCTTCAACCATGCCGCCAAATTCTTCGTCAGGCAGGGCAGTCACGACGCTGATAACGCCAGCTGATGCGTTCTTACCAAACAAGGTGCTTTGCGGACCGCGCAGGACTTCGACTCGCTCCAGGTTCGGCAGATCGGCTAACGCTGCTGCGGAACGAGATCGGTATACGCCATCGATGAAAACGGCAACTGATGGCTCGATGCCCGGATTGTTCGCGCCATTACCGAAGCCGCGAATCACAAAGTTGGTGTTGCCTGAACTCTGTAATTGCGTCACCCGAAGGGACGGTACGCTCGTCTGTAAGTCGAGAATATCGAGAATTTGTGCTTGTTGTATCGTCTCAGAATCGGTGACGGAAACCGCAACAGGTACTTCCTGCAGCGTACTTTGTCTTTTCGTCGCTGTGACAACGATCTCTTCAAAACCTTCCTGCGAGTATGCAGGTGCGGTTGTCAAAGAAACTACGAGCGCTGAAAGGAACAGCGGCAAGGCCTTGTTTAACATGGTTTTTCCCCCAAACTTGAAATTACATTAGCGCTGAAAATATTGGTAACAACGTGGTCGCTACTTGTACTGCCGCCATTAAAGCACTTTTTTCGGCATTATTGTGATCTTAGGTGTAATTAAGTTCCTTCGAAGGGGGAGCGAAGGTCTTGGAATCTAAAGGATTAAGTGAAGTCGTTGATCAACAATTCCAGTCAGGTTCCTGGAAATTTATAGTCCTTGAACTGCTCACGCAGTTCCAGCTTGTTAATTTTCCCGGTCGCGGTGTGCGGCAGCTCGTCCACGAAGACGACATCGTCGGGTTGCCACATTTTTACAACGCGGCCACTTAGCCAGCTTAATATCTCATCTCTATCCACATCCGCGCCAGCGTTCTTGACGGCTATCAACAGCGGTCGCTCCGACCATTTTGGGTGGAATCGCCCGATGACGGCGGCTTCCGCCACTTTCGGGTTGTCGACCGCTGCATTCTCAAGGTCGATGGAGCTGATCCATTCGCCGCCAGACTTGATGACGTCTTTGGTCCGATCGGTTATCTGCATGTAGCCATCGGGATCAATGGTTGCAACGTCCCCGGTATCGAACCAGCCGTCCTTGTCCAGTGGGCTTGCGTCATCCAGTCTGAAGTAGCCACTGCAAACCCAGGGTCCGCGTACTTTAAGCGCGCCAAATGCAACGCCATCCCAGGGTAGCTCAACGCCGTCCGGGTCGGCGATCTTCATCTCAATGCCGAACACGGCGCGACCCTGTTTTGCCTGTAGTTTCGCGACTTCATCGGCAGGCAGGTCCTTATTGCTCGATTTGAGGCTGAATACAGTGCCAAGCGGGCTGGTTTCGGTCATTCCCCAGCCCTGACACACAGTAATGCCAAACTCATCTCGAAAGCCTTCGATGATCGATAAAGGGCACGCGGCGCCGCCGACGCTCAAGCGCTTGATGCTGTCGATTCGTTTACCGGTTTCTTTCAGATAGCTGAGCAGACCCAGCCAAATGGTAGGGACACCTGATGCAATTGTGATGGACTCTTCTTCTATCAGGGCCTGCAGTGTTTCACCGTCTCCCATCTTCGGTCCGGGAAATACAATCTTCGAACCGACCAAGAGAGAGCCGTAAGGAATGCCCCATCCGTTTACATGGAACATCGGTACGATCGGCATTATCGTGTCGTGACCGGACAGGCCGAGCACATCGTGCAAACAGCTTGCATACGCATGCAACATGGTTGAGCGGTGGCTGTACAACACGCCTTTTGGGTTACCGGTGGTTCCGGATGTGTAGCACAGTGAACTCGCGGTGTTCTCATCGAATTCGGGCCACTCGAAATCATCGGTCTCCGCCGCAAGCAAAGTTTCGTAACACATCACGTTCGGCAGCGTCGTCTCCGGCATGTGCGCTTCGTCTGTGAGCACAATGATTCCCTGGACGCCGGTTAGCTGATCCGCGAGAGCTTCCAGCAAGGGCACGACCAGCAAGTCGACAAACACAAATCTGTCTTCTGCGTGGTTGACGATGTAGGCGACCTGTTCAGGAAATAATTTGGGATTGATCGTATGGCACACCATCGCGCTGCCAGAGACAGCGTAATACAGCTCAAAGTGCCGATAGTCATTCCAGGCCAGTGTCGCAATGCGATCGCCGGCCTCTGCGCCCAGGCGTTTGAGTGCGTTTGCCAATTGCCGTGTGCGCTGGAAAGACTCTCGAAAGGTATAACGGTGTCGTGGATTGTCGGCAGTGACCGAAACAATTTCCTGGTCAGGATAATTTCTATCCGCAGATCTCAACAAGCTCGAGATCATTAACTGGGTGTCCATCATCAATCCGCGCATATCTTCTCCTGAGTGTGCTTTTGGTCGGCGTTACGCTGCCTGGTTTGAAGAGTCTCTTGTATCGACGCTGTTCTCTGCTGAGCACAGATGCTCAAGCACGTGGTCAACGACCTCGGTTAAATATTTCGGCGGCAAGTCATGACCCATACCCTCGATAATTTCCATTCGGGCATTCTTGATTTGGTGGGCGATATCCAGTCCGTTTTGGACTGGCACGAGTGGGTCGTCGGAACCGTGAACAACGAGGGTGGGTGCAGTTACTTTCCGCGTCCAGTCGCGCAGGTCGCGGGTAGCGATGATAGCTGCCATCTGGCGCCGGATTCCTGACGGCGATGAATTTCGGTCAATGGAAGCCGCAACCTGCTGGCGAAACTCAACCGGATCCCTGCCGCTGTTCTTCGTGCCGATCAAAGTCCAGATCCGCATTGTGATGTCGATGAGTTCTTCGCGGGTGGCTGATGGCTTACGCGCGGTCATGACTTCCCAAGAGACTTTGGGATGCGCTTTTGGCAGGTCAGGATTGTTTGTCGATGACATGAGTGCGGTGAAGCTCTTGATGCGCTCTGGATACTCGGCACAAACAATCTGCCCGATCATGCCGCCCATCGAAGCGCCAATAACGTGCGCATGCTCTATATCCAGAGCATCAAGGACACCAACCGTATCCTTCGCCATATCGGTTAGCTTATAGGGTGCAAGCAAACTGGCTAGTCCGACTGTGCCTAAGAGTGCGACAGCCACTGGTGATGTGGCTCGCTCTGATATCAATTTTTCTGACAGTCCGATATCGCGATTATCGAAAGCAACGACGTGAAATCCTTTTTCGGCTATCGATTCGATAAAAGCATCGGGCCAGCGTGTTAGCTGTGCCGAGAGTCCCATGATGAGCAAAACAGACGGATCAGAGGGCCGGCCGAATTCCTCGACTTCCAGCTTGAGGCCGTTGCTGAGAATCTTTGCCATTGTCGTGCCTAACCCGCTTTCTTAAGTGTGGCTGGCGCATCGGCCTTCACTTTAGACGCGCGTTTTTTCTTTGCCTTTTTCCTGGGTTTTTTCTTAGTCTTTTTTTCAGGAGAGGAGGCGGCAAGCAAATCCTCAAATGATGATTGCAAACACTCAGCGTAAAAGGCCGGGTCTGGCAACATATCCCGACACGCTGTAACCGCGACGCCGATTTCACCACAATAACTCGTGACCGCCTGGAACAGTCCCATCGAGTCCATAACCGGACCAACGCCAAAGGAGCGCACCATACGGGCACCGGCCATATAAAGAGGTACGGGTGGCCCAGGCACGTTAGTGACAACCGTATTGAACATGGGACTCAGCTGGTTGGCGAGACCCAGACGTGAATAGAGGCGCGTGGCAACGCCGGAAATCATCGCGGGCGCCAGTTTCGAGATCTCCGAAAT
>CAYWBZ010000076.1:6321-10472 GCA_964456535.1 uncultured Woeseiaceae bacterium
GTGACGTCCGGCATTTGCTGGCGGATTTTTTTGATATCCGCAAGACTGAAAGAAACAGCCTCAAAGACGCGATGGCCGGAAACGATACCGTTGAATCTTGTGCGAGGTACGCTTGAGCCGAACAGTTTCATGTCATCGCGCGTCAACCCGACTGCGTACTTGAGTGCGCCAGGTGCCATTCGTCCGGCATGCATCAATGCCTGAAACGGCTTCACCAGGTTATTGTAATTTGCCCGGGCCAGCAGCTCGAGCGTGCCAACGGTCCGTCCTCGTGGCTTGCTGGGCTCATCGGCACCCACTTCATCTTCGGGTTTGAGAGAGTGGATCGCTTCTGAGATTTCGACGCCCGACGCGCCATCGATCGCGCAATGATGAACCTTTGACACAATCGCGTAGGAACCTTTGGGTATGCCGGGAACATTTTCCAGACCTTCGATGACTGTGAATTCCCAAAGTGGTTTGGAGAGATCGAGCGGGCGAGCATGCAGCCTCGCGACCTGAATGCAGAGTTGGCGCCAGTCTCCCGGTTGCGGTAACGCGATATGGCGAATATGAAACTCGATATCGAAATCCGGATCGTCGACCCAGTATGGGCGGTCGAAATCCAGTGGCACTTGCTGCAATTTCTGGCAAAACGTTTTGGCACGGTGCGTCCTGTCATCCACAAACTTCAGGATATCCTTTAATCGGACCTTACCGCCGGGTGCTGAGGAGGGGTCATATATCGCACATGACCCAATGTGCATAGGGGTTCGGGCTGATTCGGCGTGCAGGAAAAAGGCATCCAGCCCGGATAGCTGCTCGGGCGTCCATTTACCGAATACATCACTTAATTTTGTCGCCAAGTCTTCAATCCTGATCTGTTGCGCTGGCCGGGAAGTCGTCTAGTCTAGTATAAAAGCACAGTGGCAGCGGCTGAATAGTCGAGAAACTGTGTTTCAATATCAGTTCGGATCCTGGGTTCCCTGAGGTTAGCGGCAGCAATGAGACTAGAACGAAATCACGATCTTGGTATCGACGAGGCTAAACAGCGTGTTGACCGTATTCGGTCTGGCATCGAAACGCAGTACGGACTGTCGGGTCGATGGAGTGGCGATACCCTGAAGTTTATCGGTGCAAGTGTTAAGGGACACATCGCAGTGTACGAGCAGCGTGTTCTGGTCGAGGTGCGCCTTGGTTTCGCGATGATGTTGCTGGAAGGTCCGATCAAGTCGCATATATCCGCTGCGATGGACGAGCACCTGGTTTGAGGATGGCAGACCCTAAAATACATTACCGTACCTGCAATATTTGCGAAGCCATGTGTGGCATCGAAGTACGGTACGAAGATCAGCAGATTCTCTCCATCAGGCCGGATAAAAAGGATCCCCTTAGCCGCGGTCACATATGCCCCAAGGCCGTGGCATTGCAGGACTATTACCACGACGAGGACAGACTGACTCAGCCATTGCGTCGTACAGCCAGTGACTGGGAAGAAATATCCTGGGATAGCGCGCTGGAAGAAATTGGTGAACGTGTTCAGGAAATCCAACTGGCGCATGGCAAGCAGTCCGTCGCTACATACATTGGCAATCCAAACGCGCACAACCTGGGTTCGCTGGTTACCATCCACAAGTTTCGTAAGGCGTTTGGCAGCAGCAATCATTACAGCTCAGCATCTGCGGACCAATTGCCTCACCACGTAGCCAACAAACACATGCTGGGTCATGGTTCATTGATCCCGGTTCCCGATGTGGATCACACAGACTACATGCTGATCATCGGCGCTAACCCGATAGTGTCGAACGGCAGCATGATGACGGCGCCAGGTTTTCCTCGCCGTATGAAGGCCATCCAGGAACGCGGCGGGAAAGTTGTCGTTATTGATCCCAGGCGGACAGAAACGGCAGACAAAGCGGACGAGCACTTTTTTATTACACCGAACACGGATGCATTACTGCTGCTTGCTCTGAATCAGGTCTTGTTCGCGGATGGTCTGGACAGTCTTGGACACCTTTCAACAGTAAGTGCCGAACTCGATGCGCTAAAGCAGGCCGTTGCCGCTTATACGCCGGAACGCGTCGCGCCGATCACGGGTATTGACGCGCAGGAGATACGCCGGCTAGCTCATGAAATGGCAAGTGCGCCGTCGGCAGTTTGTTACAGCCGAATGGGCGCATCCACACAGCAGTTTGGTGGCCTGTGCCAATGGCTAACCATTACTTTCAATATTGTGTCGGGGAATTTTGATAGACGCGGTGGCGCTATGTTCACGACACCGGCTTTTGATCTCGTGAAGATCACCGACAATACCGGTCGGCCAAATAGTTATGGCAGCAAGCACAGTCGTGTTCGAGGCTTGCCCTACAATAATAACGAGTTCCCGGTTTCCGTATTGGCGGAGGAAATCCTGACACCGGGAGAGGATCAGGTTCGGGCTCTGGTTGCAGTGGCAGGCAATCCTGTGATTTCTGCACCGAACGGTCGACGCCTGGCTGAAGCGTTTGAGAGCCTTGAGTTCATGGTCAGTGCAGATATTTATCTAAACCAGACTTCCAGGCTCGCAAACATAGTTCTGCCAGCAGCATCGGGATTGCAGATTCCCCAGTACGACGTGGCCTTTCACATTAACGCTGTTCGCAACACTGCAAAATATTCAGAGGCACTGTTTCCTCCGACGAAGGGCCAAAAACCGGACTGGCAAATATTCAAGCTCTTGAGTTCCGCCATCAATCAAGTCGACGATGACGGAATCACGCCAGAGATGATTCTTGACCATTCACTGCGGGCTGGTCCGTACGCGGAGCAGGGCATGAGTCTGAAGATGTTGCAGGAACATCCTCATGGCGTAGACCTCGGTCCGTTGGAAAGTAATCTCGTCGGGCGTTTGCAAACTCCTGACGGTTTGATTCATCTCGCGCCGCAATTGTATTTGGACGATTTGGAACGCGTGGAGCGGACGTTCTTCGTCGCGACCACAGCAACAAAAGAATTCCCGCTATCGCTGGTCAGCCGCCGTTTGCCGCGCAGCCACAATTCATGGACGCACAATTCCCACAGATTGGTAAAGGGAAAGAACCAGTGCACTTTGCTGGTGAACTCCGACGACGCGAGTGAAATGAATTTGTCATCCGGTCAGATGGCCCAGGTGAAATCAAAAGTCGGTGAGTTAACGGTAGGTGTTGAAGTAAGCGATGAAATGATGCCGGGCGTTGTGAGTATTCCGCACGGTTGGGGTCACGATATCGACGGCATGCGAATGCGCACAGCGCGATTACAGCCGGGTGTGAATATTAATGACCTTACAGATGAATCGGTTGTGGACGAACTCACCGGTAACGCGTGTTTTAGCGGTATTCCGGTTTCGGTGCATCCCATTACTTAACAGGAGGTTAGTGGCGTGTTGAAAAAGAAAGCTGTACTGGTCGTATCCATGCTTGTTGGCATTCAGGCTTGCGGCAAGACTGAGGAAGTTAGTGAAGTCGTGGTCAAGCAAGAGGCGCAAGTGGAATCGGCGGTCGCCACAGTCATTCCCGAAATGAAAATCGATGCCGATTCGTTCGTTTGCCTGAGCAAGATGACGGCTGTTCGGCATTACTTTGTGGATAACCTGCGTGATGATCTTGCCGCGACCGTTGCCGCTGCAAAATCCACCGATGGTGCTGTGTTTCCGCCGGGATCGGTTGTGCAACTGGTCCCGACAGAAGCAATGGTCAAGCATGAGTCAGGATGGAACGCTGCCACCAACGACTGGGAGTTTTTTGAACTCGATGTCTCGGCTGAGGGCAGTAGCATTCGTAACCGGGGTTTTACTGATGTCGTTAATCGCTTCGGCGGAAACTGCTTCGGTTGCCACATAAAAGCAGAAGCGAAATATGATCTTATCTGCGAGTTGGATCATGGATGCGATCCGATACCGGTGACGCGTGAAATGATTGCCGGTATTCAAGCACAAGATCCTCGTTGCGCAGATTGAATACGGATCCAGTCGAAACTCATTTGTTGATTGAATCACCGGAAGACAGCCCGGTTGATCTGCTGCAGCGTGCGACCGGGCTTTCGAAGCAGAGAATCAAATTGGCGATGACTCAGGGGGCTGTCTGGGTGACCCGGGGGCGCAACACCCGGCGACTGCGTCGTGCAAAGCGCACATTGCAGGCGGGTGATGAGGT
>CAYWBZ010000077.1:0-10386 GCA_964456535.1 uncultured Woeseiaceae bacterium
GATGCAGTCGTGTGATTCCAGGTCAAAGGGAGACAACACCGGATCATGCTGCGACGCGTAGTCTGCACTTGCAAAAATGGACTGTCGTACATAAGCAATCGTATTCGTCCAGCCACCCGAGATCGCGAGTGGAGCCAGAGTGATTCCCAGATCAACAGATTCGATCGCCTCTTCGGTCCAGATGGTCACCGGTCGACGTTCGATGCGTATACCTGCGTTTTCGTTTTCAAACGCCAGAAGCTGCGGCTCCAGAAAACGATCAATAATGTCCGGTGGTGCACCTATAACTATAGGAGCGGTGTTGGCGATGATCGAACCAATAGTAGCGAGCGATTGTGCGTTCCGCGCCGATTCGAGAAGCTGCTCACATTGCTCCAGGCACCGTCGTCCAGCTTCGGTAACGGCGATATGCTTCGGTGACCGGTCCAGTAACTTTACGCCCAGCGCGCGTTCCAGGGTTCCGAGCCTGCGACTAATAGTGGTCCGCTCCATGCCTAGATCCGCCGCACACCGGGAAATCCCGCCTGTCTGTACTATTTTGGCGAAAAGCGCCAAATCGGCTACTTGCTTTAATTCACCTTGCATACTCATACCCCCTGATAGTGTGTGGCCGACCGCATGGTTCACTTCCGTTCTTGCTTAGAACATCAGGTTCTAAGTTGTAAGAAATACTCCATTGCGTCGTTCTATATATAGGACCAGACAAATATCGGTTTTATCGTTGCATAATGTGCGTTGATAAATTGATAGGTGGACAGAACGTGCGGACATTTTGAAACGATGGAAAGTTTCAACTGCATGTAATTTTTCGCCGCAAAAACATAAACCATGCAAAGACCGGTAATGTCACAGGTATTGCAGTTGCGCACTTGCGCAGGGGAGGACTGTGAATAGGTTTAAGAGGCAGCCAGATTTGGACAAGTACGATGTCGCAATTTTATCCGCGCTTGCTGGCAACACGCGACTCACGACTGTGGAACTCGCGACTATGGTGCACTTGTCACGTACGGCTGTATCGCGGCGCATAGCTACGTTAAAGCGAACGCGAGTTCTAAATAATGCGGCAGAGGTTCTGAATTACGAACCTCTTGGTTTCGCCGTCCGCGCTGTTGTCGAGATCAAATCCCCTAGCCAGACAGCGAAAAGCCTGCGCAAAAGACTCCTCGTCCAACCCGAAGTTCTGACCGTTGCTGTTATCGCGGGAGATGGCCTGATGAGTCTGGATGTCATCGCCGTCAACATGGAACATTTGCACGAGTTTATTCATACGTTGCAAGAAAGTGGCGAAACCTCGACAAAGATTATTTTTGCCGAGGACAAGTCTGAGCTCACGCTGGTGCAACGGATGAAAATGCTCAACGAGCATATCGATAATGGCCTCGTAAGAGCATAGGCCCCACTGTTATCCTCCCGGCATGGAACATGCCGACGTAGTCATTATTGGCGGCGGAGCCGCCGGTCTTATGTGTGCGATTGCCGCCGGGCAACGCGGCCGTAGCGTCATTGTGCTCGAGGGCTCGAACAAGGTCGGCAAGAAGATTCTGATGTCAGGTGGCGGGCGTTGTAACTTCACCAATCTGCATACCGAGCCCTCCCGGTTTCTCAGCGAGAACGTTCATTTCTGCAAATCGGCTCTCAGTCGCTATACACAATGGGATTTTATTTCACTCGTCGAGAAGCACGGCATTACGTACCACGAAAAAACGCTGGGCCAGCTGTTTTGCGATGAGTCATCGAAAGATATTGTCGCAATGCTCGTCAGCGAGTGCGAAGAAGCCAAAGTTAGAATACTGACCCATTGTGCCGACATTGAGGTGTCTGGCAACGATGGATTCAAGGTGAGCTGCAGTAAAGGCAGCTTCGGCTGCACATCGCTTGTCATCGCTACCGGCGGACTAAGCATCCCAAAGATGGGCGCCTCTGATTTCGGCTATCGCCTCGCACGGCAGTTTTCATTGCGTATCCTGGATACCTCTGCAGGGCTGGTGCCCTTCACGCTCACCGGCGCTTTGCACGATCTTTGCAATCGCTTGTCCGGCGTCAGTTGCAGAGCAATGGTAACAGCAGCGAATACCAGCTTCACCGAAGACATCCTTTTTACGCATCGCGGCCTCAGCGGGCCGGCCATGTTGCAGGCGTCGAGTTACTGGTCGCCAGGCGAGGATATCGAGATTAACCTGCTACCCGACATTGGGACTGTTGATCTACTTTTGTCGGCCAAACGCTCACGTCCAAAATCATCACTGCGCGCCCTGCTCGCCGAGCATCTTCCGAAAGCGCTGGTAAAAGAGCTACAGGAATTATTGTGGCCGGAGCAACAAGATCTGGTGCTTGCCGACTTCACCGATGACCAGCTGCGTCGAATCGCCGAAACACTGCAATCATGGTCAATCAAACCCGCCGCCACTGAGGGATATCGTACGGCCGAGGTCACAATGGGGGGCGTTGATACCGAGGAACTCTCGTCAAAGACCATGGAGTGCAAACAGCATCCGGGGCTGTACTTCATAGGAGAGGTGGTCGACGTGACCGGACACCTCGGCGGCTTTAACTTCCAGTGGGCCTGGTCATCCGGGCAAGCTGCCGGGCAGGTCGTCTAGATTTCCTGCTAACCTTTTCATTAGCTGATGCATCAAAGCATCAATGGTGGCAGTAATGAAGATCGGCGGCGTGCCGACGCAAGCAGACTTTCACGAGGCGATCTCAGCCAGATCGGACCGTTGGTATTCGGCGTGCCTGAAAATCACGCGAAATCCCGATATGGCTGCCGATGCGGTTCAGGATGCCCTGCTCAACGCCTGGAACAAGCGACACCAGTTCGAGCAAACCGCCCGCCTCGATACGTGGATACACCGTATTGCAATAAATGCCGCACTGAACCAGATACGCAAAAGTAAGCCTGGTGTTTTCGAGCCGCTCGAATCCGATGTTGAAAGTGACTTCGCCACCCCTCATCAGGCCCAGGAAGAACATGAACTCGAGAATGAGCTCGCCCGTTCGCTGGCCCGACTAACCGACATCGAACGCGTTTGTTTTACTCTCAAGCACCTTGAACAATGGCGCGTCAAGGAAATTTCGGCAGAACTCAAACTCAACGAAGGCCGCATCAAGCAGGCCGTATTTCGGGCTGTTAAGAAATTACGCATGAGCATGCAAGACATGCAGAGTGAAAACTATGAAAGATCATAACGATAATCTCGAGGACCTGATCGCCGCACACCGAAGCAACGTACACAAGCCACCGTCGCATCTCGTACAACAGTGGCACGACTCGATCGACGAGGCGGCAGCGCTGGAGCGTGGGCGCAGCAGCGAACCACGGCAACGCTGGCATCCAGGCTCCTTTTTTTGGGGCATGGCCGTAAGCGCTGCGTTAGCGCTCGGCCTCGCGGTCAGCTTTCTGATGTCGGATGACGCTCCACCAAATGTGCCTCAAGTTGCAGTAAACCAGACACACCCGGACGTTGTTCCCGTTGCATTTACGCGAGGGTTACAGGTACACCTTCGCGACAGTCGACAACAACTGGCGAACATGGACAGCGCTGACGACACAACGCTGCTGGTGTTGAGCATCATCGAGCAAAACCGTTTGTTCGAATCAGTAGCCAACAAAAATAATGCGCCAAAACTTGCACGAGTATTACGGGCTTTTGAGCCGATACTCCTGCAGCTTGCGGCGACAGACATTGCTCCCGAGGATGCTGAGGCCCTTCGAGCGCAACTCTCTTTTGAACTGAATGTAATGCTAACGAAGCTGGCACGTGAAGCGTCGAATGAGACACATTCAACCTGATTTAGGAAATTACCAATGAAGACCCTGGCAAAATATATATTGATCACCGCGGCATTGCTGCTATCAACGCCGAGCATCGCTCAATCGGATGTTAGTGACGTTTCAGAGGAGCTGAAAATTGCAGCCGTGGAGGCGCTGATCGCGGCCCCGGCGGACAAAGCGCTACCTCTGGTGACGAAAGTGCTGGAAGGAAATCACAGCAATGAAGTCAAAGAGCGTGCCTTGTTTATCCTCAGCCAGATCGATCGGCCTGAAGCGCAATCCACTTTGCTCAAGGTTGCTCGCGAAAACCAGAATGATCTGGGACTCGAAGCAGTGCGGATGATCGGCATCAGCGGCAATGAGGAGTCCCTCGCCAATCTGGCCTCAATTTACGAGAACGGCAATAGTGAGGCACGCGAAGCGGTTCTTGAGGCCTACATGATCGCGGGCGACAAGCAATCTGTATTCAATATTGCGTTGACCGCTGAAGGTGATGATTTTGATGCGGCCATTGAAATGCTCAGTGTCATGGGTGCTCGTGATGAACTACGCGAACTCCGCGGGAAGATGGGTGTGTCGGAGGCATTGATTCAGGCTTACGCGATATCGGGAGACTTCGAGTCACTACGCGAACTGGCACTGGACGGAAGCGACGTTGAGTTACAAACGCAAGCCATAGAGGCGATGGGAATCGTCGGTGGCGAACAGGTCGATAGCACTCTGGTCGAGATATACCGTAGTGCCACGGCTGAGGACGTTCGGGAAGCCGCCCTCCATGGCATGTTGATTTCGGGACACGATGCTGGAGTCCTGGAGTTGTACCGTTCGTCGCAGGACCCATCCGAGAAAAAACAGCTGCTCGAATTCCTGGTAATGACCGGCAGCGATGAAGTGTGGAATATCATCGACTCAACTCTAGACGGTGATCAGCAATGAATCTTCCAAAGTTGCTAATGTACGGCGTCCTCCTGGGCGCCGTTATCTGGAGCGACGACTCTGCCGCTGACGTCCTGCCCACTGGCGCTGATGGCTGGCACACCTGGCAGGTCGACGAGCCCGGCGCTTCGACCGAGATGTGTTGCTTCTCATGGAAAAGCGGCGATCGCTCGCGCGAGGGCTGCAACCTTGACGGCCGAAGTATCTCGTTTTCGGCCGATGGGGACTGCTCGGCAGCGCCAGGGACCGTTCAGGTCTATGTGCGCCTGGACGACGGTGTTCCTGAGGACATCTATGTACTGAGCTCCAATTGCCCCGTTTCAACCGAATCAGCTGTCGCCGACCATGGCCTGATTTCCGCGAAGGAAAACATGCGCTGGTTTCGAGCTGTCATTGAAGACCAGGACCTCGCAAACGACGTACGCGAAGAGGCATTATTTGCGCTGGTTACCTCCAGCTCGGATGCTGTGTACGCGTATTTGGACAAACTACTGACCAGCCGATGAAACTGCAGTGTTGTTTGGCGGGATTATCTAGAACGTAAGACTAAAGGTAGCCCCGCCGGCATCGTTGCGACTCAAACGAATAAAGCCACCATGAGCGATCATGACCTGCCGCGCCAACGCGAGGCCAACACCGGAGCCCGATTCCTTCGTTGTAAAAAACGGCACGAAGACTTTCTTGGCGATCGCATCCGGTACTCCCGGCCCGTTATCACTAACTTCAATTACGACGTTACTGCGCTTATTCAGGCGCCCTTGCAGAGCGATTTCCGGTTTTTCGATATTCAGCGTGCTTTGCCAGGCGTTGCGTAGAATATTTAGCAAGACCGGTTCCAGAAGATCCCGGTCGGCATAAACATCGAGCTCTCTCGGCATGACCTCTATGGAAAGTTCGACGTGACTGTCTGGCCATTCCGCGCTGGCTAGCTTACCAACCGATTCGAAAAGATCACCAAGTCGAACGCGTTTCTTTTCCGGTGGCGCCATTCGGGATATTTGTCGATAACTTTCGACAAACTGCGTCAGACTTTCTGATCGACGTGCAACCGTTGTGATCGCATCGCGTAAGTCTTCCAGGTCTTCGCCAAGTGGCTCACCCGCTTTATCTTTGTGCACAACATCATCTACGAACTCCGCGGCCGTCTTCGCAAGTGACGTAACCGGCGTAATCGAGTTCATGATTTCATGGGTCAGTACACGCACGAGCTCTTCCCACGCCTGCGCCTGCGTTGCATCGAGTTCGGACTGAATGTCCTGCAGTGATATCAAGCGCTCGCTGTTGCCTGCGATAATGATTTCCGTCGTGGCAAGCGTCAGGTGATACTCGATGCGCTCAACGTCAAAAGTAACCAGCTGCCGATCTCCGGGCACGGCCGTGGCAACTGATTCCGCGAAGCGGAAGCCGAACTTCCTGAGGTCCCGTAACGACGTTACATGTTCTGCGCCGAACAAACGACGCGCCGCGTTGTTTTGCAGCGTTACGGCATCATCACTATGCAGCGTCAATAACGGCACCGGGATATGTTCTATAAGTGCCCTGAGTCGGCGCACTTCCATCTCATGACCTGTTCTTCGCTCGCGCATGCGTTCAATGATTTGCGTAAACGCTTCGCCGAGTGTCTTGAACCCCGCGCCATCCTTTTTGAAATCGAAGCGTTGCGAATAATCGGCGTACTTTGCCGCGTCAAGAAATCGTGCGATCTCACGATTGGTTCGACTTACGAACTTCCATAACTGGGTGATGAGAATCAGCAGCACAGCAGTGGCAATTATCGTCGCACTGTGAAGCCCCGGCTGCAGCAATAACCAGATCACAGTAGCCATCACGCCGCCTACTAATGACAGCCGAGCAGCCAGCAGAATCGTAAAACGCTTAAAGATCATGTTTTTCCATGCGGCGATAAAGAGACGCCCTGGTCAAACCGAGTTCGTTGGCTGCTCTGGAGATGTTAAAGCCGTGTTTGCGCAACGCCTTTTGAATCGTGTCTTTCTCCATGTAATCAAGATTCAAAATCGTCGGCATGACGCCGATGTTCTGTTGTTCTCTTGACGAGTCGCTGTAGTCGAGCTGCAGATCGGCGGGTTCGATCACCTCACCTTCAGAAAGAATGATTGCTCGCTCCACCGCATGACGTAATGCACGAATATTCCCCGGCCACTCGTAGTCATGTAACGCCTGCCGGGCGTCAGATGAAAATGTTCGTATCGTGCCACCGTATTTCTGCGAGTAGATTGTGGCGTAGTGATCCGCAATCGGCAGGATATCGTCCTTGCGATCGCGCAACGGTGGCACCGTGATCTCAACTGTGTTCAGCCGGAATAACAAATCCTGACGAAAGTGATCCTCATTCTTGAGTGTTGCCGGCGGGACGTTTGTTGCCGCTACCACTCGCACATCGATGTCTTGTGACTCATCAGATCCGACAGGAGTGACTTTGCGCTGCTCCAGTACCCGCATTAATTTTGCTTGCAGATGCAGCGGCAGATTGCCGATCTCATCGAGAAATATCGTTCCGCCGTCAGCCGCCTGAAAACGGCCCAGCCTGTCTTCGCTCGCGTCCGTAAATGCACCCTTCTTATGACCGAACAATTCCGACTCGAACAGCGACTCGCTGATCGACCCCATATCGACCGTCAGAAAAACATTGTCGGATCGTCTGGACTGACGATGTAATTCGCGGGCGATGAGTTCCTTGCCGGTACCGTTCTCGCCGAGAATCAACACGTTGGCATCGGTCGGCCCGGCACGTTCCACGACATCCATCACTTTCCTGGCTTCAGCCGACTCACCAATTATCTGATTGTCCACGCCCGCCGTCTGCTTGAGCAACACCTTATTGGTCTGCCGCAAGGTTTGCGTTTCCTTGCGGCTGCGGCGGAGCTTAACCGCCGTCGAAACAGTAGCGACTACCTTTTCGTTTTGCCAGGGTTTGGCGATGAAATCAGTCGCTCCGCGCTTCATGGCTTCGACCGCAGTGTTCAGGCTGCCATGCGCTGTAATCATTACAACGACGATCTGTGGGTCGATCTGCAGAATTTTCTCGAGCCAGACCTGCCCTTCTCTGCCACTCGATTCGCCCGGGCCGAAATTCATGTCCAGCAGCACAACATCGAAGTCGTGATCGGCGAGCAGTCCGGGTATTTCCTGCGGGTCGCTGCAGGTCGAAATACTCGCAAATTCGCGCCTCAGCAACAGGCGACTCGCTGTCAGGATGTCCTCATCATCATCGACAATAAGGATGTTGCCGGTTTTGCTGACTTTTGCGTTCATAGAGTGTTCGAAATCGTACACTTACTGTCCGCCAGCGTACAGTTTCGAGTGTCTCCAATTTACGGTTTTCAACAAAAACAATGCCTTACGAGTTGGCACGCAACTTGCTATTTAACAGGCATGGACAAAATCAGAAAGCTAAAAAGCGCAGACCATCCCACAGGCATGGGTATTTCCGGCCAGGGTATGGACCGCAAGGTTCAAAAGAAGACACCGCTGACGACCAAGGCTGGCTACGCAGCAGCAGGCCTGCTCGTCCTGGCCTTCGGCTGGTGGTTCGTCGACACTCTGCTGGACGGCCGCAGCCTGAGCGTCAACTCACAACGAATCATCGTGTCGCCCGTCACGGTTGGCACCTTCGAAGATTTCATTCCGCTACGCGGCCGGCTGGTACCCAGTAGCACGGTTTACCTTGACGCAATTGAAGGCGGACGCGTCGAAGAGATTCTGGTTGAAGACGGTACGACCGTGGCAGCCGGTGACCTTATCGCAGTGCTTTCAAACACCAACCTGCAACTCGAAGTGCTTGGGCGTGAAGCGGCGGTCACCGAGCAACTCAACAACATGCGCACGATCGAATTACAGCTTGAGCAGAACCGGCTTTCTCATAAACGCAACCTCGTCGAGATCGACTATCAGATCATTCGCCTGAACCGGGCTGTTGAGCGACAACGCGACCTGGTTTCGAAGGATCTTGCCTCACGTTCAAGCATTGAAGAACTCGACGACGAGTTGACCTACTTCGGGAATCGACGCGAAATCACACTTGAGAGCCAGGCCACTGATACACGCATGCAGCAACAGCAACTAAACCAGTTGCGAAAAGCCGGGACTCAGTTGCAGGCGGGCCTCGGTTTTGCGAAAAAGAACCTTGATGATCTTAATGTCCGTGCACCACTTCCGGGCAAACTTTCCGGCTTCAATATCGAGATTGGACAATCGATCGCCCGGGGCGGCCGACTCGGACAAATAGATGATCCGGATGGTTACAAACTCAACGTCAATATTGACGAATATTACCTGGGCCGGGTTGACCTGCAGCAATCCGCCGTTGCCGAACATCGCGGCACAGATATTGATCTGCAAATCTCAAAGATCTACCCGCAAGTCAATGCCGGCCAGTTTGAAGTCGATATGGTGCTTGCTGACGAGCCGACGGGATTGCGGCGTGGCCAGACTATGCAGGTTCGCCTCACCTTGGGTGACAATTCCGACGCATTTCTGATCCCGAATGGCTCCTTCTATCAGGACACCGGTGGCAACTGGCTGTTTGTCGTATCAGCCGATGGCAGCGAAGCCGTAAGGCGCCCGGTGAGTCTCGGTCGCCGCAATACAGAATTCATAGAAGTACTCGACGGGCTGGAGCCTGGCGAGAAAGTAGTTACTTCACCTTACACAAGTTACACCGATATGGACCGACTGGCGATCGAGGCCAATTAAACAACATCAGGGGAACAGCAATGCTCAAGCTTCACAATATGTACAAGGTCTACAGCACCGATGAGGTCGAAACGGTTGCACTCAATGGCGTCAATCTCGAAATTGAACAAGGCGACTTCGTTGCGATCATGGGTCCATCCGGCTGTGGAAAATCAACCCTGCTGAATATTGTCGGCATGCTGGATAACCCATCGGACGGCGACTATTTTTTCTTCGATGAGAACATTGCAAAGTTCTCGGAATCGCAACGCAGTGAAATTCGCAAGCAAAACATCGGCTTCATCTTTCAGAACTTCAATTTGATCGAAGAACTTAGCGTTGCCGAGAATATCGAGCTTGCGCTGCTGTACCACGACATGCCATCCGCGGAGCGCAAGAAACGCGTCGCCACCGTTATGGACCGTATGGGAATCGCGCACCGTGCCAAACACATGCCGGGTCAGCTCTCCGGTGGACAACAGCAACGCGTTGCGGTTGCTCGTGCCGTCGTGGGCGATCAGCCTCTCATTCTCGCGGACGAGCCGACCGGAAACCTTGACTCGGTTCATGGCCAGGAAGTTATGGAATTGCTGCGCTCGCTAAACAAAGAGGGCACGACGATCGTTATGGTGACCCACTCGCCCGCTCACGCTGACTACGCACATCGGATCGTGAATCTGTTTGACGGACACATCGTCACAGAAAATACGCGCGCCGCTTAAGGCTGTCTGACCGAATTCCACTCGGGGAAAATCATGCTCTGGAATAATATTATTGTTGCGCTTCGAAACCTTCGCAAGAACAAGGCGTTCGCGGCGATCAACATCTCTGGCCTCGCAATCGGGCTGACCATTTATGTGTTCGGCGGACTGTTGGTCGAATATGAAAGCACTCACGACCGGTCTTTTGCGAACGTCGATCGTATCTATACGATTGGCGGCACAGCGGCCCCGGATCTGAACGTTGGTATGGACAAGTTCAAT
>CAYWBZ010000078.1:0-10347 GCA_964456535.1 uncultured Woeseiaceae bacterium
ACAACTATGTCGACCCACGTTTGGTGATTGGAAATGACGAGATACCATCCGTCGTGCCGCAACCCTTCCAGGCCGCTACTCTCCAGACTGACGGACCCGGCATACCTCATCATGAACCAGTTCGTGCTAACCCAGTTTTCCCCCATTGCCATGAGAACGCGAGTGATACCGCGCCGCAAGGCCGGGATCGGCAACACCAACTTTACGACTGCCAGCAACAGTATCGGTATAAACCAGATAATGGTGTTAATCGTGAAGCTGCCGAAGAAGGCTACGCCACGGAGATTGCGGAAAAATGCTTTCACTGTCTTCCTGAGCATTGCTTGAGAGCTGTATTTTAGCCTGAATCGCGATACGGTGAGAACATGACTGAGCGCATAACACTGCAAAATGCACAGCGCGGGTGGTGAAGGATAAAGTGACCATGACATGGAAATCCATTTTACTGTTGGGCGTTGGTCTGGGCGTCATTGTTGCCGCTGCGCTGGTCGATCCTGTCGCTCAAGATCCGCTCTATCACGTGTTCGCCGATCAGCGGCCAATGTTCGGGATACCGAACTTCCTGAATGTCATGTCGAACCTGCCGTTCCTGATCGTCGGCATACTGGGATGGCGAATTATTGCCAGCAATACTGAAACCGTAACGCCGACGACCAGGCTCGCGTGGATTATCTTTTTCTTTGGCATTGCGCTGACCGCTTTCGGCTCGGGCTATTTTCACCTCGAACCCAATAACTATTCGCTGGTCTGGGACAGAATACCAATGACTATTGGTTTCATGAGCCTGGTCTCGATCATTATTTCTGAGTACTTCTCACCGCAGCTCGGCAGGAAACTGTTGCTGCCACTGCTGTTCGTCGGTATCGGCTCCGTCGTCTACTGGGCTCATACAGAGTCATTGGGGGCTGGTGACCTTCGGCCCTATGCGATTGTCCAGTTTCTGCCTATGTTACTAATCCCGCTTACTATTATTCTCTACAAGGCACGCAGCGACCTCGGCCGCTACATTTGGTGGATGATCGGTTTTTACGTTGCTGCGAAAGTCGCCGAACAACTCGACGACCATCTGTACGCAGTCGGCAATGCCATGAGCGGTCACACTCTAAAGCACCTGCTGGCATCACTCGCGCCTGCAAGTCTGCTATATGCTCTGATGCAACGACGCGGCCGTGGCTGAGGACATTTACACAGGCAGCTGCCATTCACGAAAAACGCTGGTCACCGGTTTGTGGTGTTCCCTGATAGAAACGCACCCCGCACAGCGTTACCATGCATCCGTCGGTAATCGCCGGCTTCTGAAGAATCGCTAAGGACTACTAAGAGATGACGGTTGCAAAACGAATTGATGGCAAAGCCAAGGCCGCGGAACTCGCTGCGTCAATCACCAAAGATACAGCAGCGTTGCTGGACGAACACGGCATCAAACCGGGACTCGCGGTTGTCATCATCGGTGAAGATCCGGCAAGCCAGGTTTACGTGCGTAACAAGAAGCGGACTGCGGAGGCCTGTGGCTTCAATTCGGTGCAACATACGCTCGCGGAAGATGTGTCACAGGCAGACGTGCTGCAACTGATCAATGAGCTAAACAACGACGATGCGATACACGGCATTCTGGTGCAACTGCCGCTGCCCGATCATCTCGACGAGCAATCCATAACGCAGGCGGTAGCACCGTCAAAAGATGTCGATGGATTTCATTTCGTGAATATTGGCAAGCTAACCGCCGGCCATACAGAAGATGCTTTCGTGCCCTGCACACCCGCAGGCTGCATGCTGATGATCGAGGACGAACTCGGTCACGATTTGTCTGGCAAGAGCGCGGTCGTCATCGGTCGCTCCAATATCGTCGGCAAACCGATGGCGGCATTGCTGTTGCAAGTGAATGCAACCGTGACTATCACACACAGCCGAACAAAAGACTTGCCGCAGGTTGTTGCTGGTGCGGACATCATCATTGCAGCTGTCGGTCGTCCGAACATGGTCAAGGCCGACTGGGTCAAGCCGGGTGCCGTTATCATCGATGTTGGCATCAATCGTGTGGAGAAAATAATTGATGGCGAGACTAAAATGGGGCTTACCGGCGATGTCGATTTCGACGATGTTTCCACTGTTGCCGGCGCCGTAACTCCGGTTCCCGGCGGCGTTGGTCCGATGACGATCACAATGCTCATGGCAAACACCTTGCGCTCTGCGCGCCTCGCTGCTGGACTGGAAGGCTAAGCGCAAAATCATGACCCCGGTCAACGCCGAGGATTTCCGCACAATCTGGCTCTGCCCGGACGACGACTCTGTAGTACAGATCATCGACCAGCGCGTGCTACCGCACGACTACCGGATTCATGACCTCAAGAGCTGGCAGGACGGTGTCGTCGCGATTAAGGATATGTATGTGCGCGGCGCACCTCTGATCGGCGCCACAGCAGCGTGGAGTCTGTATCTGGCTACACTCGATACGAAGAATCCCACATCGGAAATTCGCACGGCTGCCGATGCTCTTTTGAAATCGCGACCAACCGCGGTAAATCTGCGTTGGGCCGTTGAACGCGTTCTCGCGGCAATCGGCGAAACATCCGACAGCATCGATCTGCGATCATTAACTCGCCGTGAAGCCGAAAATATCTGCAGCGAAGACATCGAGATCAGTCGCGGTATAGGGGAGCATGGCCTGCGTCTGATTGAAGAAACTTCGGCTGGCAAGAATGGTGCTGCGGTTAATATCCTCACGCATTGCAACGCGGGTTCGCTCGCAACGATCAACTGGGGTACCGCAACCGCACCGATCTACTTCGCACAGCAGAAAGGAATCGACGTGCATGTCTGGGTCGACGAAACTCGCCCACGCAACCAGGGCTCGCAGCTCACTGCCTGGGAGTTAGCGGCCAATGGTGTTCCGCACACGTTGATTGTCGACAATGCCGGTGGACACCTCATGCAACATGGAATGGTCGACCTCGTCATAACGGGCACCGACCGCACGACCCGTTGCGGAGATGTCGCCAACAAAATCGGTACCTACCTGAAGGCGCTCGCCGCACACGACAATGACATCCCGTTTTATATCGCGCTCCCTTCCACGACCATCGACTGGGAAAGCCGGGATGGGCTGTTGGACATTCCGATTGAAGAACGTGACCCCGCTGAAGTGACTGACATTTACGGCATCAATAACGGCAAAAATATTCACGTCCGTACCACCGCACGTGATACGCCTGTCAGTAATTACGCATTTGACGTGACGCCGGCTAGACTCATAACGGGACTGATCACCGAGCGCGGTGTATGCGATGCCAGTGAGCAAGGCCTCCTTGACCTGTTTCCAGAGATGCGCGCGAAGTGACGCTTGATGAAGGCTATATCAAGTACCAGAGCCGTTGGTCACCGGGTCCGGCACCCGATGCTGCAGCTGCGAGTCTGCTGGAAGAATGGCGCAGACCGCTTTTCGCCGCCGGACTTGTTGGTCATTACGACGAACTCGGGATCGGCTTCGGTAATTTAAGTACTCGCAGCGGGGAACCTGGACAGTTTCTGATCACCGGCACGCAAACCGGCCACATCGCACGCACAACTGCCGAACATTATTCCCTGGTAACGGCCTTCGATATTGACCGTAACGAGGTGTCGTGTACCGGCCCGGCACAGGCGTCCTCGGAAGCGATGACACATGCGGCAATTTATGCGCTCGATTCGTCAATCAATGCCATTGTTCATGTACACAGCAAGCCGCTATGGAATCAATACCTGCATGTGCTGCCGACGACAGATAGCGACGTCACCTACGGTACACCTGAAATGGCAGCTGAGTTTGGGCGTCTCTACTACGAGTCTGCGTTTGGCTCAGATGGCATCGCCGTGATGGGTGGCCACGACGAAGGACTCATAAGCATCGGCGAATCACTCGAGCAGGCTGCAACAAGGATTTTGACGCTCACAGAAAAGCAGCAGGACATCATCAGCTAGACATCAGGTCTTCGAACCCGGCCAACGCCATCCTTTCTACTCGTGGAAGGGAGAGGCCTCGTGAAATTCAAAGCAACATCAAGCGGTATATTACTGGCGCTGGTCCTGGCGATAGCCGGTTGTGAAAGCGGTGACAGTGGACCTGCTTACGACCCAAACTGTCCGCTATGTGAGCCATCCGATTTTGGCGACCACATCCTGTACTCCTGCCCCATCTATTACCGCTGGAATGGTCTCTTCTATTACTGGACGTCGTGCGATAACGCATGGACACCTGTGGCCAACCAACCGGTGTTCACAAGTCTCGAAGACTGCCAGATTGCCAAGCGAATTCTCATCGGTCAGAACGGCACTTACTGGGACAATAGCCGGGATGATAAAGACCGGGGTTACGCCTGGAAGTTGTTTTGCTTCAACGCTGACTAGGTTCGCTTCGCCGTTGACCTTCGTAAATACAAGGAGTTGAAGGCATACACTAGAAACCACATACAGTATGCGGCGTTACCCGCGCGTTGATTTTCAACCACAAGGAACCTTTTGACCTGAGCAAGCGTTTTAAGGGGTGAGACGAGTCGTAACAAGAAGGCTTGCAATAATAAATAAGAAAACAAGGGCGGAAAGATGGATAACTATAAAGATGACAATTCAGCTGAAATAATTGGCGTTGTGCTATTTATATTTTCGATGATGGTGGTCTTCGGCGTAGCGTGGGCTGTGAATTAAGCCGGCCTGTACCTCAACCGGCTCTAACGAAAAAATAAACGTACGACAGGACTTGATCGATTGCAGTTCTTCGTCGTCATTGAGTGGTCTGAACGTTGATACGCGAATCGCTTTGATAGACGGCTTTTCAAACGCTCGATTGCTACTGTTCCGTACGGCAATTCGTCGCGGTCGACCTTTCCTGTCAATGTCGAAACAAACCTCCACCTGACCTTCGATACGATCACGCCGCGCCTTGCGAGGGTACTCCGGTGCGACGGTTTGTAATGGAATACGATCTGCGATGCTGTCAACAACACGAGCAACAACAGGATCTTCTTCCGCCAGGAGAGTGGTAACAGCCACGGCCATCGCGAGAAGAACCAGCAATCGTTGCATTATTCAGGCTCTACGACCGGCAACTGAGGTTCGTTGCGGCGATCATCAATCGTGATTTTTTCATCAACCGGTTCCACCTCGTCGAGGTACATGCCTTTCACCTCCTTGAGTTTTTCCGAGCGCGGGTTGAGTTCCTGCCCCTTCCTGATATCCGCTTCCGATTCTTCAAAGCGCTCCAGGCGAAGATAGACAATGGCTCGATTGTTATAGGTGCGCCAGTGACTGGAGTCACGTTCGAGTACCCAGTCGCAATGCTCCAACGCCGTCTCAGCCTGACCCAACAGCAGGAATCCTGCACACAGATTTGCGTGGGCCGTTTTTTTCTCGTGTAGACCGTGGGCGAACTCAAGCCCCTTCAAGGTAAGCGGCACACCTTCCGCGGGATTTCCCGCCATGAGCGCGTTGGCGCCGTCGTACAGATAAACGTTGCGGGGCCCAATAACAGTCTTCGTTTCCGCCTCGACATCGGCATACACCTGCGCTGCTGCGAGTATCGTTATCGCAAGCAGAATCAGGTTCCTTGCCATGGCTTAGTCTCCGAGATCGAGGTGTTGGGTGAAGAATTCCGTAGTTCGTTTCCAGGACAGCTGCGCAGCAGTTTGATCGTATCGGGGCGTCGTATCGTTATGGAAGCCGTGATTGGCGTCTGCGTACTCGTAGTTAATGTAGGTCGCATCGGCCGCTTGCAACGCTTTTTCGAAGTCCGGCCAGCTCGCATTCACGCGTTCATCGAGTTCACCGTGATGCAACATCAGCGGTGCTTTGATCAAGGTCACTTCAGTCGGGTCGGGGTGTCGCCCGTAATACGCCACGGCCGCTGCAAGCGTTGGTATTCGAACCGCCATTCGCATCGACATGCCGCCGCCGAAACAAAATCCAACTGAACCGACCTTGCCCGTGCAATCCGGATGGCCGGCTACAAATTCGACAGCAGCGACGAAGTCCTCGACCATCTCGTCGCGATCTCGTTTACGTTGCAGTGTTCGGCCGTCGTCGTCGTTGCCCGGATAACCGCCCAGCGGTGTCAACGCATCCGGCGCAAACGCGATAAAGCCGGCAACTGCCAGTCGCCGCGCAACGTCTTCTATATACGGGTTCAAACCGCGATTTTCGTGGATGACTACAACTGCGGGCAGCTTGTGCTGTATGAGTGCCGGCCTCGCAAAGTAACCACTCATGACACCGGCACCTTTAGGTGATGCGTATTTCTTGTAGCTCGTTGTTATCGATTTATCGTCGGGATCGACCTCGACCGCTAAAGAGTAGTCGGGACTGAGGCTCGCGAAAATAGCCGCTGCTGCTGTCGCTGAAGCTGTGACCTTCGTCGCGCCTTCAAGGAACTGGCGCCGGCTAATCTGGCCATGAACATAGCCATCGAAGAGTCGCATGACGCGACGATCATATTTCTCGTTACGAGCCACTGATATATTGTTCGAGCTGCTGGATTTCCTCTTGCTGGTCGGAAATGATCGCCTGTACCAGATCGCCGATCGAGAGCATGCCCACTACCATGCCATCGTCGATGACCGGAAGATGCCGAATCTTGCGTTTGGTCATGAGGGTCATACAGTCGGTGACCGTTTCCTGACTGGTTACCGAACAAACGTTGGTGGTCATGATTTCACCCACCTCAGTTGTCTCGGACGAGCGCCCCTTAATGATGACTTTGCGTGCGTAATCACGCTCGGTCATGATTCCCTGAAGCTCGTCACCCTGCATGACCAGCAATGACCCGACCGTCTTCTCCGCCATCAATTTAATGGCGTCCAAAACCGATATATCGGCCGTAACAGAGATGATGTCCCGGCCCTTTGAATCGAGCAGAAGTTGTACTAATTTCATGCTGCCTCCCGTTATATGCGCCCTGTTCGCGGGCGCTTTTATTGGGAGATACTAGCATTTATGGCAAATCAGGTATCCGCGTCGACCGTCCCACGGATATCGGAGAACCTCAGACCGCCACTGCCATCGTCAACGATGATCAGATCACTGTCGATATCGGTGACCTCGATACTGCCTGAGCCGTCATCAATCGTTACGGAGCCCTGGACGTGCTCGATGCTGATGCTGCCCGAGCCATCCACGACTGAAACATCGCCCGCCACATCGACCAGATCGATAGAACCAGAGCCATCATCGATTCTGACGTGAGCAACATTCCTGATGTCGATTGAGCCGGATCCGTCGTCGATTGTCAGATCACCAGCAAGATCGACAACATCGATCGACCCTGAACCATCATCGATATTGACAGCCATGCCCTGCGGTACGCTGACTTCGATAATGATGTACGGACTGGAACCGAACGACATCAGCCCGGAGTCAAACCAGGCCTCCAGCTCGGCCGTACCCGCTCTCTCTTCCAAGGACAGTTGGATCCTTTTCTCGATCACGCGGATGGCTTTGTCTTCGTCTTTGCCCGGGACAACGATGGTTGC
Organism: uncultured Woeseiaceae bacterium; assembly: GCA_964456535.1. Taxonomy (GTDB): domain Bacteria; phylum Pseudomonadota; class Gammaproteobacteria; order Steroidobacterales; family Woeseiaceae; genus UBA1847. The sequence goes on from CAYWBZ010000078.1 coordinate 7,497, forward strand.
TTTGACGTTGATCTTGTCGAGACCTTTGACACCCGTCACATCCATGCTGCCTGCGCCAGCATTGATCGTCAGTTGAGATATGCCGTCTGCATCCAATTCCAGATTACGGATCTCTTCATAATCTGACCAACCTGCATGAGCAAGACTCACCGTAAACATTGCCATTACTATTAAGCTGCGCATAAGAATCCCCTGTCTAAAACAATTAGACGCTTGTCACGACAAATTGGTTGCAACGAGCTATTTACCAACCTGGACGACGTAACGCTCGAGACGAGCATGCAGTTCGATCGCGGGGAGCCAGCGGCCTCGCAACATGACCCCATGGATTCTTTCGCTGTTTCGAATATCGTCCAGCGGATTAGCATCCAGCAAGATCAGGTCGGCATCTTTACCCTCTGAGACGACCCCGCCGTTCGATCCGAGAAACGTAGCAACGGCCACAGTGCCAGTTCGCAATGCCTCATAAGGCGTTAGCCCGGCCGCAACCAGCGCATTAAGCTCACGATGCGTTGAAAAGCCGGGAACGTTGAAAGTCTGGGGTGCATCGGACCCAAGCAGCAATCCTGCCCCGGCCTTGTGCAGTTCAAATATCAATCGCCGCCGCAATTCGATAGCGAGTGCGGCGCTCTCGGGATCAACCCCGCGATCGGTAAACTGTGCTTCTTTTGCCGCAACCCAGTTTCGCACCGTCGCCGCTGAAACGTATTGTGTTTCAGGTCGCCGCTTGAGTTCGGCGACAGGCGTATCATCGATCAACTGCTCGATCAGCACCTCTGTTGGTACATTCCATGTACCGGCTTCTAATGTTGCAGCTACTATCGAGGGAATCTTGTCGACATCCAGTTCCTTTGCAAGCAGGACATCGAAAAATCCACCGAATCCTCCCGATCCGTCACTGTTGGCTGGCAATAACGCCGCGAAATAGCCATCAAGATGGTCGATCGTCGCCATATTGTTTTGCAGGGCCTGATAAACACCGGCTGCTGCCGGTACATGACCAGCATACGGAATACCAACTTCGTTGGCCGTCTTTGCCAGCGCCAGGAACTCGTCGCTACTGAGCCCCGGATGAACCTTGATGAAATCGTACCCGGCAGCCTTCTGCTCGCGAACCTGTCGAGCCGCATCTGCAGCGCCCGATACCGATCGTCCGTTCAGCGACGGACCGGAAGTAATCAAGCGCGGTCCAAATACTTCACCACTCGCAAGCTGATCCCGTAGTCTTAAATGACTGGCCTGACCCAGCATGCCGCGAATGGTCGTAATGCCGTTCGCGACGAACAAGGTCGACAAACGATCTACCTGGTAGGGATCCGTGCTCGTCACGTGCGCATGCATTTCGGCCAGGCCCGGCATCAGGAAGCGATCAGTGCCATCCACAACTGTCGAGCCCTTCGGGACTGGCACGGCGTCCACATTGCCAATTTCAGCTATCTTGCCGTCAACGACCACTACTGTCTGTTGCGGTAATACGACCTCACTGGTCATCGGTACGATGCTTACGTTAACGATGACAGTCGTGTCAGCGTAACTGTTGCCAGCGACGATAACGGCCAGCGTTAGCATTTTCAGGATTAGTCTTTTCATGTGCCTCTTTGAACCGACTTTTGGCCCACGGTTCCAATTAGTCCGGATTTCGACTTAACGGCTGTTCAAAACAGCATCCAGTTTGTCTTCAGCAATATTGCCTCCACAAACTATCACCACCACATTCTGGCCGCTCATTTTTTCTTTTTTCGCCAGCAGACCGGCAACGGCTACGCCTGCCGCACCTTCGATCGCCTGTCGTTCACGGTCCATATACAGTCGTATTGCAGCCGCAATCTGCTCCTCATCCACAAGAACGAACTCGTCCACTACAGCCTGGTTTAGTGGAAAGGTTATCGCCCCCGCTTCTATGCCGCCGGAGGTGCCATCAGACAACGTCGCTGCGCTCGGCATATCAAGTATTTCGCCCGCCTCGACAGAATGTGCCATGACGGCTGAGGCCTCAGGCTGGCATCCAAACACTTTAATATCTGAATTTTCTGCCTTCAAAACACTGCCGACGCCGCCGATCAACCCACCACCACCAACGGCGATAAATACTGCATCCACGTCGGGGAGCTGTTCGAGTATTTCTACGCCGCATGTTCCCTGCCCGGCGATGACCTGCTCATCGTTATAGGGAGAGAGGTATATCATGCCGTTTTGCTCGGCATGCGCTCGTGCATGCTGCTCTGTGTCGAGACCGTCTGTTCCGAAGTACTGCACGTTGCCACCGTAGCTTCTGATCTTGTCGACTTTCACGGTGGGCGTCTGCTCCGGCACAAAAATAACACCCGTCGCGCCGAGCTTCTGCATCGCGCAGGCGACGGCTGCACCGTGATTGCCGCTAGAGGCAGCGACGCAGCCTTGGGCAAGCTCTTGGTCCGTCAGTGTCATAAGGCGATTTGTCGCACCCCGCAATTTAAATGATCCAGTCGTTTGCAGATTTTCGAGTTTGAAAAATACATTCGCACCCAGTGCATCGCTAAACGCCTCAGACCGAAGCAGTTCGGTGCGCTCTATTTGTCCCGTTATTCGCACCGCTGCTTCAGCGGCTGCAGTCGCCGTTTGCTGGATGATGTTTTTCATGTGTCCACTTAAAGGGTGTTTGTAACCAATTACAGCATGTCACTTTACAATAACTGACTAATTTTTTGTTTGCGTTGCATCGCACCCATTGCTTGTGCAACGATGGTTGTTCAATTGATAAAGGCACAACTGCTGAAAGGCAGCGTCGCAAAGCCACCGGTCTACGGGCAACAACCTACGACAGCGGAGTTACCAATATGAAGTCACAAGGATTTCGTGACACGGGCATGAT
>CAYWBZ010000079.1:0-10333 GCA_964456535.1 uncultured Woeseiaceae bacterium
CCGGTTGCCGGTGTTGCGATGGGCCTGGTTAAGGAAGGCGACGATTTCGCTGTTCTGACCGACATCCTGGGCGACGAGGACCACCTTGGCGACATGGACTTTAAGGTTGCGGGTACCGCAGACGGAATCACCGCATTGCAGATGGACATCAAGATTCAGGGTATTACCCGTGAAATCATGAGTACTGCACTGGATCAGGCTCGCGACGGCCGATTGCATATCCTGGGTGAGATGAACAAGGTTCTCGGCGAAACACGTGGCGAAATGTCCGAGTGGGCTCCGACCATCATGACTATGAGGATTGATCCTGAGAAGATTCGTGACGTTATCGGTAAGGGTGGTTCGGTTATCCGTGCGATCACTGAAGAGACTGGCGCTTCTGTCGATATCGACAACGACGGTACGATTCGCATCGCATCGGTTGATGGTGCATCCGGCAAGGAAGCTCATCGTCGCATCGAGTTGATCACCGCTGATGTTGAGGTTGGCCGAATCTACGACGGTAAGGTCGCACGCCTGATGGACTTCGGTGCTTTCGTCACCATCTTGCCGGGCAAAGATGGCCTCGTGCATATCTCACAGATCTCTAACGAGCGCGTTGAGAAAGTTAGCGACAAGCTGGCTGAAGGCGACGAGGTCAAGGTTAAGGTTCTTGAAGTCGACCGTCAGGGTCGCGTGCGTCTTTCCATGAAGGAAGTTGACGCCGAGTAAGACCTTTTCTTCGAGAAAAGAATGAGGCCGAATCGCACACGCGGTTCGGCCTTTTTTTATAGGCCCGGCATGGCCGCGAAGGGCTCCAGAAACTCCAGAATTCGCCCTGGCAGATAAAACGTCGGCTTCCAGGGCGTGCCACCGCTAATAAAGCCAACGTGGCCGCCGTGTTCGGAAATCTCAAGCGTGACGTCCTGTGAGAGCCTGTCGGCGTCGGGAATTACCTTCGGTGACATGAAGGGATCATCCAGCGCAATGATAATTAGCGTTGATCGCTCTATGGAATGCAGGAAGTGCACTGAACTGCACCGGTCATAGTAGTCCTGCTTGCCACTAAAGCCGTGCAGCGGGGCCGTAACCGAGTCATCGAACTCGGCAAAGGTCCTCGAATTCATAGCGCGATCCCAGTCGAACGCTGCCGTGTGTCTGTCGAACTTCCTGCTCACCGAACTCTTCATGCGTTTTAGTAGATATGACTGGTAACGCTTTGAAAAACCTGTGTCTAATGCCTCTGCACATACGTGGAGGTCCAACGGCACGCTAACCGCTGTCGCAGCCGCGAGTGGTGTCTCTGATTTGGACTCCCCGAGGTACTTTAGGAGCACATTTCCGCCTAATGAGTACCCGACTGCGAGTACTGGGCCGGGGTTACCCGACGCCTCTCGCTGCTCCTGCAACTCGTTCAAAAAGTGCCTGAGATCATTGGTTTCACCAGCATGATATCGGCGCGGCAATCGGTTCCGATAATCACCACAGTCGCGGAAATGCAACACACAGGAACGCCAGCCGCGATCGAAGGCCGCTTCCATCAACATACGGGCGTAGGACGAGTCTGCAGAGCCTTCAAGACCGTGAAGAATGACCAGTAAGGGGGCGGCATCCGGTAACGGATCGGCCGCGATTAACCAGTCAACGGCCGTAACGTCGCCATCCGGCAGCTCCAGCGTCTCGCGGCGCAGCGGTGGCCGCGATGGCCAGGCCCAGGGCAGGCTGGGATACATGGTTTGTGCATGCCGATTTTGCAGCCAGATCGGTGCTGTGAACGGGCTGTTAACGATCTGCTTTTCTCGGCTTTCGGAAGTCATTGTCGCGATTCTGCCACGTTTATGACGGTCATGTTGGAGGCAAAAAAAATGGCCCCCCGCTTGCGCGGAGGGCCTGCCGTGGAGTGGTTACCCCTTCAGGCTTTTGCAACAGGGGGCGGGGGAGCGTATCCCCGTTGCAGCCTTCAAGCTAGGCCACGGTGGGGTAGTTGTCAAGGCGTTTTGATGACGGCTTCGTGGCCGGAAATTTTTCCAAGTTCCCAGTTTTTAACGGCCCAGGACCATATTCCCTCACGTGTCGATTGCGCGAGGTCGGCCGGTGGTTCCTGTTGCAACGCACCTAATGCTTCGACCAGTGTTTTCTCGACGTCGTGCAGTGACAGGCCGGGCGCACCGGTCAACTTGCTGAGCTTGTCGCCATCCGCGTGAGTGATGACCGGAATGTGGGCGTAAGTAGGCGTTCGGTAGCCGAGCAGTTGTTGCAGCCAGATCTGCCGCGGCGTGGAGTCCATGAGATCAATGCCACGCACGATCTCTGTCACGCCTTGCACTTCGTCGTCAACCACAACCGCGAGATGGTAGGCGATCAGTCCGTCACGGCGTCGAATAATGAAATCACCAGACTCACTTTCCAGGTGTTGTGCTATGCGACCCTGCAGGAGGTCATCGAAGGCGATTTCCGAGTCGTTGGTAAGCAATCGGATCGCTGCATCGTCTGCATCACAGCCGCTCCGACAGGTTCCTGGATAAATGACACCCAAGGCGCCTCGTGGGGCATCCGCAAGGTCGCGTCTGGAGCATTGGCAGCGGTAGGCCAGGTTGCGGTCAATGAGTGAAGCGAGGGCTGCTTCGTGTGCCGCGCCGCTTTCACTCTGGAAAATAACATCGCCGTCCCACTCGAAGCCGTAGCGCTCAAGAGAGTTGATTATTGCCTTCGAGGCGCCGGGTTGCTCGCGTGGCGGATCAATGTCTTCGATGCGCAGCAGCCAGAGGCCATCATTGGCGCGTGCTTGAAGATAGCTTGCTACCGCGGCAACGAGCGAGCCGAAATGAAGTGGGCCGGTAGGCGATGGTGCAAACCGGCCGACATATCGATCAGGTTCACCGATACCGGTCGTCGCTGTCGCGGAATTGTCGCTCTGACATTTCACGCCGTTCTTGAGCTTCGAGGCTCAAAGTCGCGACAGGCCGAGCTTCAAGTCGCTTCAGGCCAATTTCTTCGCCGGTCTTGTCGCAGAAGCCATAGGAGCCATCGTCGACACGGGTTAATGCAGATTCGATCTTACGCAGTAATTTGCGTTCGCGGTCACGTGTTCTGAGTTCCAGACCGAATTCCGATTCCTGGGTAGCGCGATCATTCGGATCCGGGAAGTTCGCCGCCTCATCCTGCATGTGATGAACCAAGCGGTCGACCTCAACGATCAGCTCGCTCTTCCACGCGCTCAGAATGTCGCGGAAATGCTGAAGCTGTCCATCGCTCATGTATTCCTCGCCACGAGCCGGCTTGTACGGAGCAATGCCGTGTATCGGACCAGACAATGGATTGCCCTTACGAGCAGCTGCCCGTACCGGAGCTTTCTTTCGAGCAGGCACCTTTTTCTTGGCGACCGGCTTCTTCTTGCTCACAGTCTTTTGGGCCGCTTTTTTCTTGGCAACCTTTTTCTTAACCGGAGCCTTCTTTTTACTGACTTTTTTCTTGCTCACAGTCTTTTTGGCTGCTTTTTTCTTGGCAACCTTTTTCTTAACCGGGGCCTTCTTTTTACTCACTTTTTTCTTGCTCACAGGTTTCTTGGCTACCTTCTTTTTACTCACTTTTTTCTTGCGCACAGGTTTCTTGGCCACCTTCTTCTTAGCGACTTTTTTCTTTGCCAACGTTTTCTTGGCAGCAACCTTCTTGCGTGACGTCGTCACTTTCTTCCGCTTCTTGCTTGCGGTTTTCTTTGCAGGCATGTTTTGGCTCCGACCGGGGAAAGAAAAGGCCGGGATTATACATTGCCTGACGCGTCATGGAAGCCCTATTTTTGGAGGGTATTTGATCTGTTGGAAAAACCCCGGGAGACCGCGGCAGCACTGGGCTTGGCTGGATTGTCTTATTTGGGCTACAAATCTTTCTTTGCCGGGTTTTATCGCCAATTTTCCATTACACTAGCTGGATTTGACGGGATATCGGTCCGAATAACCAATGCGATTAAGCAAGATAAAGCTCGCTGGCTTCAAATCCTTCGTCGACCCCACAACGATTACCTTTCCGAGCAGCCTCGTAGGCGTGGTCGGTCCTAACGGTTGTGGCAAGTCGAATGTGATTGACGCTGTGCGATGGGTAATGGGTGAAAGCTCAGCAACCCGCCTGCGCGGTGACTCCATTACAGACGTTATTTTCAACGGTTCCAGCACCCGTAAGCCAGTAGGCGCAGCATCGGTAGAGTTGTTGTTCGATAACAGTGAAACGACGCTTGAAGGCCAATACGCCAAGTATTCAGAGATATCCATACGGCGGGAAGTCAGCCGGGACGGGATTTCGAGCTATTACCTGAACGGTACGAGATGCCGTCGCAAGGACATCACAGGTGTTTTTCTCGGCACCGGATTGGGTCCGCGAAGCTATTCCATCATCGAGCAGGGCATGATTTCGCGCCTGATCGAGGCCAAGCCGGAGGATATGCGAGTCTTTCTCGAAGAGGCCGCTGGCATTTCCAAATACAAAGAACGTCGTCGAGAGACGACCAATCGCATTAAGCACACAAAGGAAAACCTCGATCGTCTGCTGGACGTGCTGGACGAAGTCGAGAAGCAGATCAAGCATCTTGATCGGCAGGCCAAGACGGCAGAACATTACAGCCGCCACAAGAATGATGAGCGACGCACGGCAGCAGAGTTGCTGGCACTGCGTGCGAAGGATCTGGATGACCGGGGCGGTGAGGCGGGCTCACGACTCGCCGAACGGAAAACCAGTCTTGAGGCCGCTATCGCCAAACAACGCAGCCTCGAAGCCGCGCTTGAAGACACCCGAGTTCGTCAGGCCGAAAGGACAGACGAATTCAATGCTGTGCAGGGTCGTTACTACAAAGTCGGATCCGATATCGCCCGCCTCGAGCAATCTATCGAACACGCACGTGAGTTGCGTGAGCGACAGCAGAAAGATCTCGAACAGGCGGTCAGCGGTGCGAAGGAAATTGCTGGCCACATCGATCAGGATGAGACCGAGATTCAACAGCTCGAGTTGACACTCAGCGAGCTATTGCCGGGCCTGGAGCAGGCTCGTCAGAGCGAACAGGCTTCAGCTTCGTCATTGCAACGTGCAGAAGACGCGTTGGCCGATTGGCAAAAGCACTGGGATGAGCACTCGCAGCAGTACAGCGAAGCGTCGCAGGCACAGAGTGTTGAAAGTACGCGATCCGAGCAAATCGAATCTCGTTTACAGAGCTTTTCCGAGCGTCGCAAGAAAATCGCCGAAGCGCAGGAAGATGCCAGCCCGGAGGATCTTAAGTCCAGGCATGATGAGTTGGCGGAGCAGGAACTTAGGAAACACCAGGCGCGCGATGAGTTCGATAGACACCTGACCGATATGGCGGAGAAAATTCGCAAGCTTCGTGAGCAAGACCGGAAGCTGACCCACCTTGTCGACGAGCGGCATTCGGTACTGCAAGACGCCAAAGGAAAATTTGCTTCGCTGGAAGCATTGCAGAAAGCTGCGATGGGTGAAGGTGACACCGGCATTCAAAGTTGGCTGGAAGGTGCAGGCCTCGAACAGAACTATCGCGTTGCGCAAAAGCTAAACGTTGAAGCCGGTTGGGAGAAGGCAGTTGAAACAGTCTTGGGGGACTACCTGCAAGCTGTTTGTGTTGCCGATATAACGCCCGTTACTGAAACCATCGCACGCCTGAAGACCGGCAACGTCACGATTCTGAGAGAAAGCTCGAAAGACGACGAAGCTCTGGAAACAACCAATACGCTGGCGGAAAAAGCCAGTGGAGCACCGGCAGGAGTTATGCAGATTCTGTCTGGCGTAATGATTGCAGAGACTTTGGCTCAAGCGCTCGGAATTCGCGAGACGCTTGACGACGTGGCATCGGTTGTAACCGTCGATGGCGTTTGGCTCGGAAAGAACTGGCTGCGAGTTTCACGTGGCAAGGAAGGTAAGGCAGGTGTCCTCGCGCGTGAGCATGAGATACGACGGCTGAAGTCAGATATTCGTGAAATGCAGGTCCGTCATGACAGCGCCAGAAAGTTGCTGCACGACGGCCGTATCCGATTGACTCAACTCGAAGAGCGTCGCGAAACATTGCAGCAGGACGCATCGTCTCTTCTCAACGAATACTCAGAGGTTAAGGCCGCACTCGAGTCCGCACGATTCAAAATGGATCAGGCGAATGCCCGCAAGGCCGCTCTTGCAGAAGAGTCCGGCGAACTGGAAAACGAGCAGATATCCGCCGAGGAACAGTTACGTGAGTCGCAACGCGTTCGCGAACAGGCTGCGGAGCTGCTGCAAAGACTCAATACGGATAAACATGACCAGGAATCCCGGCGTGAGGAATTGCGCGCGGAGTTACAGCGTGTTCGAGCACAGGCGGACGAGGATCGTCAGACTGTGCAGAATATTGCAATTCAGTTCGAAGGTCGTCGCACCAGTAAAGAGTCGGCAGCGCAAAATCTAGAGCGGATGCGAGCACAAATGACGCAATTCCGGTCCCGCGAATCGGAGATTCGCGACCAGCTGGAAAAAAGTCAATCGCCATTGGCCGGAAATAAGGATGAACTAGCTACTCAACTCGATAATCGTATGGTTGTTGAGGAACAACTTTCGGCGGCACGCCAGATCGTTGAAAAGGTCGAAAGTGAACTGCGAGAGCTTGATCAATCTCGTATGCAAGTCGATCAATCAGTAAATGAGTCCCGGTCGAATGTCAGCGAAGCTGAGATGGCTGTACAAGAGCTTAAGGTCAGACGCGAGGGTTTTGCGGAGCAGCTTGCACAAACAGACTTCGAATACGCGCCTCTCCTTGAGGAGATGGACGAAGCTGCGAATATTGAGTCGTGGGAAGAAAGGCTTGAGAAAATTCGCAAGCGAATAGAACGTCTTGGGCCGATTAATCTGGCAGCAATCGACGAATTCAAAGAGCAGTCGGAGCGTAAAGAATATCTCGACTCTCAGCTCGCGGACTTGAACGACGCACTGGCCACACTGGATGGTGCAATACGCAAAATCGATCGCGAGACACGGACGCGTTTCCGGGAGACGTTTGACAACGTTAACGATGGTTTCAAGATTCTTTTCCCGAAACTGTTTGGCGGTGGACATGCCTACCTTGAACTGACGGGCGATGACTTACTGACTACCGGTATTACCGTGATGGCACGACCACCGGGTAAGCGTAACAGTACAATTCACCTGTTGTCTGGTGGTGAAAAAGCGTTGACGGCAGTTGCGCTTGTATTCGCAATTTTCGAGTTGAATCCAGCACCGTTCTGCATGCTCGACGAGGTTGATGCACCGCTGGATGACGCGAACGTTGCGCGCTTCTGCGGCATCGTCAAGGAAATGTCGGACAAGGTGCAGTTTGTATTCATCACACACAACAAAGTGACGATGGAAATGGCTCGTCAATTGTCCGGTGTAACGATGCAAGAGCCAGGTGTATCGCGACTGGTATCGGTCGATCTCGATGCAGCTGTGAAAATGGCGGCAAGTTAGTCGCACTAGGTGGCTTCGAAAATGGACGGTCTGCGTTGGTTGCTGTTGCTGGTTGGGCTCCTTGTGATTGGGGGAGTCTATCTGTACAGCCGCCGGGAAAAGGCACCGGCCGACGAGGACGAAGTGCCTCTGGATCGAGTTGAGCCAAGTCTTGATGATGCAGACCCGGTTGCCGAGCAGTTCCTGATCGATGAAGAAACCTCGTCCGATGATGTCGGCGTCGAAGATGAAGAAGATCTAACCGCAGCGGATACACCGCAAAAAATCGTCACCGTAAGAATAGTTGCGCGTGAGAAGAAGTCGTTCCCCGGCGATGAGTTAATTCTGAGCATGCGTGGCATTGGTTTGCGGCATGGGAAGTTCGGCATATTTCATCGCTACGACGGAAGTGACGAAAGCAAAACGATCTTTAGTGCAGCCAGTCTGCTTGAACCAGGAAGCTTCGATCTGCAGAACATCAAAGGGCAGGAAATTCCCGGCATTAGTTTGTTCATGGTCTTGCCTGGTCCGGTTGACAGCACTGAGGCATTCGATTCGATGATGGCGGCTGCGAGGACACTTACCCAATCACTCAATGGCGAACTGCTGGATGAGTCGGGTAGTACGCTGAGTATTCAGCGCGAACGTTATTTGCGCGAAGAAATTATTCAGTTCCAACACAGCAGCCTGGCATCCTGAGCCAAGGTGGTCCGACGCAAATGACTGTGTCCGCTTCTACACGTGAGAAGGCTGCGTCACTTCGGGATCAAATCCGGCATCACAATTATCAATATCATGCTTTAGACGATCCTGAAGTTCCAGACGCTGAGTACGATCGCCTGATGCGTGAATTACAGGCGCTGGAAGCGGAATACCCGGAACTGGTCTCGCCGGATTCACCAACACAGCGTGTCGGTGATATGCCGATTTCTGCATTTGGCACGGTGCAGCATGAGCTTCCGATGTTGTCGCTGGGCAATGCATTCTCTGCTGAGGAGCTGCAGGAGTTTCACCGTAGAGTCATTGACCGGTTAGCGCTCGATGATCAAGCCGAGCTGATCTACGCGGCGGAACCAAAGCTGGACGGTGCGGCCGTTAGCCTGTTGTACGAAGACGGTGTGTTGGTGAGAGGTGCTACTCGCGGCGATGGCACGACGGGTGAGGACATCACACACAACGTTCGTACGATAGAAGCAATTCCGCTTAAACTCTTAGGCAGTCGTTATCCGGCCCGACTTGAAGTTCGCGGTGAGGTCTTCATGCCGAAAGCCGGGTTCGATGCGTACAACGACAGAGCGCGCGATGCCGGAGAAAAGACGTTCGTAAATCCCCGTAACGCAGCGGCTGGAAGTTTGCGTCAACTGGATCCGAAGCTGACGGCTGAACGTCCGCTGGATATGTATGCCTACTCGGTCGGCATTGCTGAGGGCGGTCATCTGCCATCGTGCCATAGTGAAATTATCGATCAGTTGCAGGAATGGGGAATCAAGGTTTGCCCGGAACGTCGTGTCGTTTGCGGCGTGCAGGGGTGCCTGGATTACTATGAAAATATTGGCAAGCGCCGGGATCAACTCAGCTATGAGATCGATGGGGTTGTCTACAAAGTCGATAGCCTGGAAATGCAGGAAGAACTCGGCTTCGTTTCGCGAGCGCCACGCTGGGCGATTGCGCACAAGTTTCCAGCGCAGGAAGAACTGACCGAAGTTGAAGCCGTCGAGTTCCAGGTTGGACGTACGGGTGCCGTAACACCGGTTGCGAGGCTCAAACCGGTGTTCGTCGGTGGCGTCACGGTTAGCAATGCGACTTTGCACAATATCGATGAATTGCACCGCAAGGATGTGCGAGTAGGCGACACGGTCATTGTCCGAAGGGCAGGGGACGTTATTCCTGAGGTGGCCAGTGTTATTAAGGACCGCAGACCCAAGGGGACGCGACGGGTTCAGTTACCGAAGACCTGCCCAGTTTGTGACTCACACGTCGTGCGCGAAGAAGGCGAAACGGTCGCGCGGTGTACGGGTGGTTTGTTCTGTGCGGCGCAGCGCGCGGAAGCATTGAAGCACTTCGTTTCTCGACGAGCCCTCGATATCGAAGGACTTGGTGCGAAGTTGATCGAGCAACTGGTAGCAACCGACCGACTAAATACACCTGCTGATATTTTTCAGCTGACAACAGAAGAGCTCAGCCAACTGGATCGAATGGGTGAGAAATCTGCGGCCAATCTGATCCGTTCGATCGAGGCCAGCAAGTCTACAAGCTTGGCCCGTTTTCTATTTGCGCTGGGAATAAGGGAGGTGGGAGAGGCGACGGCAGCGGGCGTTGCGGCACATTACGGCAGATTGGCAAATGTGGTCTCAGCCACGGATGAAGATCTACAGGGAGTGGCGGACGTAGGCCCAGTCGTCGCGGCGCGAATCAAGGCCTTCTTCGGAGAAGAGCACAATCTCGATGTCATAGCGCGATTGCAGGAATACGGTGTCACATGGCCGGAGTCTGACCCGGTGATAGTTGCGGATAATGGTCCACTAAGTGGAAAAACGTTCGTCATTACGGGCACATTGCCAACTTTGACACGTGATGATGCGAAGGACTTGATCCAAAGCGCCGGGGGCAAAGTGACCGGTAATGTCTCGAGCAAAACGGACTACCTGGTTGCTGGTGAAAAGGCCGGATCAAAGCTAATTAAAGCAGAAAAGCTCAAAGTCTCCATTCTCGACGAGGACGAACTCCGCTCGCTGATCGCAAGCTGATCAGGAATTCAACACTATTATCTTTGAAGTTCGCCGAATAACAGATGTGGCAAGCCACTCCATCTTGTGGCAAGACTTGGGCGATTTTTCCCATGTCCGAGATTTATCTGGCGATTCAACCACTTGATCAATATATTGCTTGCCCATGCAAGAAGAACAAC
>CAYWBZ010000080.1:0-8983 GCA_964456535.1 uncultured Woeseiaceae bacterium
GCCAGCGTCCAGACAGGCCTGCACCGCCCGGCAAAGTGTTGTACCACTGCCAATCATGTCATCCACAATCAACACGTGATCCCCGACCGTACCGATCAATCCGCTACCGCTCACCAGGCCTTCGCTGCGACGCTTATCCATCACCGCCATTGGTAAGGTGTTGCCTGACAATTGTGCGTAAGTATCTACGAACAGGCGCGTCGCCTTGATGCCACCAAGATCGGGCGCGACGGTGCTGTCGACACTATTGCCGACGGTCCGATAAAAGTGATTGGCGAATAGTTCAGTCGTTTCCAGATTCACTGCGGGGCAGCGGAAACTGTTGTCCAGTGCCGCAGGGTTGTGAACGTCCATCGTGATGACACGGTCGACACCGACACTTTGCAGTATCGTCGCCATGTAGCGCGTCGTTACCGGGTCCCTGGGTTTCGTTTTCCGGTCCTTCCTCGAATAAGCGAAATAAGGCAGTACCGCCGTCACGCTGCGGGCGCCCGCGTCTTTCAGCGCACCGACAAAAAACAGTAGCCGACAGATCTTGTCGTTGACCGAAAGATCACGGTCTCCGTGCAGCGATGAAATCACATAAACATCATGCGCCCACACGCTGACCAGCGGCCGCACTTTGTGTTCCCCGTAAGAGAATTCCCTCTCCTCATGGGGATCCAGTGGGCAACCAAGCTGTGCTGCGATGCGTTGCCCCAGAGCTATGCTGGCGTTAAGGGCAAAGAGCCTCATCTCTTAATTTTATTCCACCGCGACCAGTGCTTCTGTAAGGAGTATTACGGACCGCGCTTCAACCCGATCCCCTTTCCGGCAAGTACGTAAATTTACGTCTTTTCGCAACAGACAGTAGCGAGCATAGTTACGTGCACCGGTGGTGAAAGACGGTGGAAAGACAACAACATCTCAAGTTATTTCTCTCGGGCGACGTGATGACCGGCCGGGGCATTGATCAGATACTGCCCCATCCCGGAAATCCGGAGCTGCATGAGGCATTCGTCAAAGATGCGCGGAGATACGTGCGCCTGGCAGAGCAACAGAACCGACGGATACCCAAGCCCGTCGACTACCGCTACATCTGGGGCGACGCGCTGGATGTCTGGCAGGCTCGCAAACCAGATCTCAGAATTGTAAATCTAGAAACAAGCGTCACGACAAGCGATGACTACTGGCCCTCGAAGGGAATTAACTATCGCATGCATCCGCGCAATGTGCCCTGCCTGACCGCGGCCGAGATCGACTGCTGCGTTCTCGCCAACAACCATGTCATGGACTGGGGATATTTAGGGCTCGAAGAGACCCTGACGACGCTTCACAGCGCCGGGCTGAAGACGGCTGGAGCCGGTCGGAGCAGCGAGGAAGCAACCCGGCCTGTGCGCTTGTCCGTGCCGGGCAAATGTGACGTACTGGTGTTCGCGGTCGCCGACGTGTCCAGCGGGGTGCCGAAGGCCTGGTCGGCTGGCACGCACCGAGCCGGTGTCCATCTGCTGGACGATTTAAGCCCCCACACTGCTGGCCGGATAGGCGAGCAGATAGCAGCGGAAAAACAACCGGATGACATTGTGATCCTGTCAATCCACTGGGGCGGAAACTGGGGCTATCGTATACCTGCAAAGCAGCGGCAGTTTGCACACCGTCTCATCGACACCGGAGTCGTGGACATCGTGCACGGACACTCCTCACACCATCCGAAAGCGATCGAGTGTTATCGAGGCAAAGTCATCATCTACGGCTGCGGGGATTTATTGACCGACTACGAGGGCATCGGAGGCTACGAGCACTACCGACCCTGGCTTGCGCCGATGTACTTCGTGACGGTGAATTTGCACTCTCGGCAGGTCGAGCGGCTTGAGATAGAGCTCTTGCGCCTGCGGCGCTTTCGACTGACAAAATCAAGCGCGCGGGATCGGCGTTGGTTACGCAACAAACTGAATGAATTCGGCAAAGAGTTCGCGACGATCACTGAGGGCGACAACGACACGATGATCGCGGGCCCCTGCACCCCAGGAAACCAAGGAGGCGAAGATGAGTATTCCAAACATTGAAAATGAACGCAGCATTGCCGCTGGCGATGTCACTCTGAAAGGGTTTCTCGACATTCCGGAAAATGCCCGAGGCATCGTGGTCTTCGCTCACGGCAGCGGCAGCAGCCGTTTCAGCAAACGCAATAATGCGGTCGCCGCATTTCTCCGTGAGGGACAACTCGGCACGCTGCTGTTCGACCTGCTTACGGCCGACGAGGAACGGGTTGATGCGATCACCCGCGAGCACCGATTCAACATTCCGCTACTAAGCGTGCGTCTGGAAGATGCGGTTCAATGGCTGGCCGAGCAAGCCGAGGCCAGAGCACTGCCAGTCGGCCTGTTTGGCTCCAGCACGGGCGCCGCGGCCGCATTGATCGCTGCCGCAGCGCTGCCAGATGCGGTTGCGGCCGTGGTATCGCGGGGAGGCCGCGCCGACCTCGCGGGTTCGTCGCTGCCTGAGGTCAAAGCACCGACCCTGCTGATTGTCGGCGGTGCGGACACGGAAGTGCTTGGCCTTAACCGCACAGCACAGAAGCAGATGCGCTGCCACGCAGAAGTCGCGGTCGTAGACCGGGCAACGCATTTATTTGGGGAACCCGGCGCGCTCGAGCAGGTAGCAACGTTGACCCGAGACTGGTTCGTCAAGCATTTGAGATGAATTCTCCAATCTCAGAAAGGATATGGGACTCCAAGTATCGCTTCGCCCGCGACAGCAAGAACGCGGAAACGGACATCGGCGAAACCTGGTCGCGGGTAGCCCGCGCTGTCGCCAGCGCCGAAGCAAGCCCTGATCAATGGCAAGCCAAATACGAATCCATCCTGTCCGACTTTCTTTTCCTTCCCGGCGGTCGCGTGTTGGCCGGCGCAGGTACCAACAAACAGGTGACCCTGTTCAATTGCTTCGTGTCCGGACCACTACTGGACTCGGTCGAGAGCATTTTCGATTCGCTCAAGGAAACTGCGGTGACCATGCAACAAGGCGGCGGCATCGGTCTCGACTTCTCCGGGCTCCGACCCGCCGGTTCCCCGGCGGTCAGAACCGGGTCCGTCGCATCGGGACCGCTGCCCTTCATGCAAATCTGGGATTCCCTCTGCAAAACCCTGCTGGCCACCAGCTCACGCCGCGGCGCGATGATGGGTACGCTGCGCTGCGATCATCCGGATATCGCTGCGTTCATTGACTCGAAGCGTGAGCACAACGCGCTGCAGAATTTCAATCTGTCGGTCCTGATCACGGACGATTTCATGCAGGCTGTTGCCAATAATTCTGAATGGCAACTCGTCTATCCCGCGGACGATGGCCAAATTTATGAGCGCCTGCCGGCAAGAGCGCTGTGGCAGCGGATCATCCGTGCTGCGCACGAGACGGCCGAACCGGGCATGTTGTTCATCGACAACATCAATCGATGTAACAACCTTTACTATTGTGAACGCATCGGTGCCACGAACCCCTGCGGCGAAGTACCGTTGCCACCTTACGGCGCCTGCAATCTCGGCTCGATTAACCTTGCGGCCCTCGTGCAGGCGCCTCTCTCAAGAGACGCCAGGTTCGATCAGCGCAGGCTGCGCGAAACGGTGAAGGTCGCTGTCCGCTTTCTCGATGACGTAATCGATGTATCCCTATTCCCGCTCGATCAGCAAGCCCTGCAGGCACGCAGCACGCGACGTATCGGCTTGGGCGTAACCGGACTGGCCGACGCGCTGGCCATGTTGGGCCTCAACTATGACAGCGACGCAGCACGGGAATTCGCGGCGAACACCATGGAGATCATCCGCGATACCGCCTATGGCGCGTCCATTTCGCTGGCCAATGAGAAAGGCACATTTCCGTGCTTCGACAAGGACAGGTTCCTCGACGCGCCGTTCATCCAACGCTTGCCCGATCATTTACGGCACGGAATTTCTGAGAACGGTATTCGGAACAGCCATCTCCTGGCGATTGCACCGGCCGGTACGATCAGCCTGCTCGCGGGCAATATCTCGAGTGGTATCGAGCCGATTTACGCGCTGGAAGCCACGCGAGCAGTTCGGGACAGCGAGCTCAGAATCCAGCTGCTCGATGTTCGCGACTATGCATATGACCTGTGGCTGAACGAAGACCATCCAGACGAGCCGCCAGAAGTCTTTGTGACGGCGGAACAACTGCCTGCGAAGGCACAGCTGCAAATGCAAGAGTGCCTGCAGCCACTCGTGGACAGCGCCATTTCGAAGACGGTAAACCTCCCGCCCGAAGCGACGATAGACGACGTTGATGAGATCTTTTCGTACGCGTATTCAGCCGGGCTCAAGGGATGCACAATATTCCGCCCCGGAGCTCGCAGCGGGCAGGTGCTGCGTGCTCGCAACGATTCGCATTGCTGTCATGCCAACAGAGAAGCCGACTAGCCCACCGGGCTATCGATCGCCTTCCTCTCCTGGTCGAATCTCCGAGCTGCCGAGTATGTTGAGCAGGCGGTTGATCTGATCACCCTCCTGCTGCTTTATCTCGACCAGACCCTCATCAGCGTTCTGCAGCAACAGCGATGCAGCCTCAAGTTCGCCGACGGTAGCCTTTGTATCGAGAATCTCCAACACCGTATGATCCTGAATGCCTGGGAACAAGCGAACAATTTCGTCATGTGTGACGGTTGTCATATTGTTAATCCAGCACGCGGCAGACTTCAATCCGAAAGGATGAAGGTTACCTTCATATGGACCCGGTACCCGGTGACCTTATCTTCATCAACAACTATTTCCTGGTCCTGGATCCATGCGCCCTTGACGTTCTTCAGGGTTTTTACGGCTCTTTCGATTCCGATCTTGATAGCGTCTTCAAAGCCGGTTGTTGAGGTCGAGGTTATTTCCGTAATTCTTGCTACTGACATTGTCTTCATCCTCCGAAGAAATTTCCAGATATGTCAAGCTATCAGGAACAGGCGCTTGTGCCGATACGGAGTTTCGCCTAGGCGATAGCTCGTATAGACAAGTATTTGTCTATAGCTCAATCTATAAAAGAGTATGAGGCAAGATGGCTGGGAGCATTTCGAACACGACGCTGACATCGGCTTACGTGCGATTGCGGCGACACGCGAGGGTTTGTTCGAAGTCATGGGCCAGGCGTTGACCGCAATCATTACCGAGCCGGCGGCGGTTCGACCGGTCGAAACAGTTTCGGTTTCCTGTGAGGCTCCCGACGACGCATTGCTACTCGTGGACTGGTTGAATGCGTTGATTTTCGAAATGGCAACGAGACGCATGCTCTTCGGCAGCTGGCATGTCGAACTCAGTGGGCAAAAACTTCAAGGTCAGGTCCAGGGTGAGGTCGTCGACCGGTTACGGCATCAACCCGTCGTTGAGGTCAAAGGTGCGACCTACACGGCGCTCTCGGTAGAGCAGGACAGCGAGGGTGCCTGGCATGGTCAATGCGTCGTGGATGTATAGAGCATGGATCTGAATCGCCTGGTACAGGACAGTAAGTATCACTGGCGCATCCCGGTCGAGGGACCAATGCACGGGCCTGGCATCCTGTTCGGCGATCACGAGCAGATCCTGCGGATGGATGACAAGGTGTACACGCAGCTCTACAACGTCACCTTGCTGCCCGGCCTGGTCGGCCCTGCCTATGCCATGCCCGATGCGCACTGGGGCTACGGTTTTCCGATCGGTGGTGTGGCTGCATTCGATGCAGACGCCGGCGGCGTGGTGTCTGCCGGAGGTGTCGGATTCGACATCTCATGCGGTGTACGCACGCTGCACACCGGCCTGACCCCGGCCGATGTCGACTCGGTCAAGACCGGACTTGCGGACGCGCTGTTCGCCGACATTCCGGCAGGCGTTGGCAGCCAGGGGTCAATCCGGCTTGATGAGCAACAAATGGATGCCATGCTCAAGGGCGGCGCGCGATGGGCTGTCCGTCAGGGCTATGGTACCGATAACGACCTCAAGAGAACCGAGGAACGCGGCTGTATAGCCGATGCGAACCCGGCAGATGTTTCCGACCACGCCAAACGCCGTCAGCGGCGGGAGATGGGCACACTCGGCTCCGGCAATCACTATCTCGAGATACAGCGCGTTGCGGTAATTTATGAGCCGGAGATTGCGAGGCAGTTCGAACTTGCAGAGGACGACGTGCTTGTCAGCATCCACTGCGGCTCGCGCGGCCTGGGGCATCAGATAGGAACAGATTATCTCCGCGAAATGCTCTTATCGGCACCTGAGTTTGGAATCGACCTTCCCGACCGTGAACTTGCCTGCGCCCCGATTCGCTCGGAACTCGGGCAGCGGTATCTTGGTGCGATGCGTGCCGGCATGAATTGTGCGCTTGCCAATCGGCAGATTATTACGCACCTGACCCGTGAAATTTTCAGCCAGCTCCTGCCAACAGCTCGGCTCGAGTTGCTCTACGACGTGTCGCACAACATCTGTAAAGTCGAATCGCACGTTGTCGACGGTGAGCGTCGTGAACTGTACGTGCATCGTAAAGGCGCAACGAGAGCCTTCGGCCCGGGCAATCCGGATCTGGACGACTCTTTACGCACCGCGGGGCAGCCTGTGCTGATCGGCGGCTCAATGGGCACAGCTTCGTATGTGCTGGCCGGAACGACGGCAGGAGAAACACTGTCCCTGAGCTCAGCCTGTCACGGAGCCGGCCGGGCCATGAGCCGCCGACAGGCACGCCGCCAGTTCAGTGGGCGGCAAGTAATGGATCAGCTCGCCGCGCGTGGCATTGTCATTCGCAGCCCTTCGCAACGGGGCATTGCCGAGGAGGCACCGCTGGCCTACAAGGATGTCGACATGGTCGTCGATATCACCGACAAGGTGGGACTGGCACGTAAGGTCGCCCGTCTCGAACCGATGATCTGCATCAAAGGCTAAGCCGACCGAAGACTGCTGCCACTGTTTCGCCTGCCGCAGCGCGCTGTGAGTTCCACGTATTGCGCCCGCGGCCCGTGATTTCGATAATTAACAAGTGGATTTTTTAAGTTCGATTCAACGGGAGTACACTTATCATGCTCGCGCGAATTCTTGGTCTCTTTCTTGCCGCTCTCACCCTGTACGCAGGCACCGCGTGGCCGGCGGACGCGGACACCGTCAGGTTCACGGGTGACGAATCCGAACGAACCGCGGTCTTCGAAATGGGCGGGCCATGGCTGCTCGACTGGAATGTTCGCAATAAGACGAACACGGCACTTCCGACCAACTTCGAGATGCGGCTCCATGATGTTGATTCCGGCAAATTCGTCGGCACGATTGCTCAGTTTGAGGGCACCGGTAGCGGGCTCAAGCTATTCGAGGATGCCGGCAGTTTTCAGATCCAGATCGTCGCCCAGAACCTGATCTGGGATCTGCAAATCGAAGCAGTTGATCCGCAAGAAGCCGCACGCATGAAGCGACTTGGTGAGGACGGCCTCTCGCTGGAAGATATGGCGAAGCGAAAAGGACGACAGGTCGCTGAAGGCAGTTTCAGCTCATGGCGCCCCGTCGATGACGAGACGCTATTACTGTTCGCCGAGGATGAAAATACCGGGTACCGGGTTTCGTTCTCGCCAGCCTGTCCTGGCCTCGCCGAGGCCAAGGCGCTCTCATTTGTCACCGCTTTCGACGACGGTATCGATAACTACGATTCGATTCTGCTGGACGATGGTACGCGCTGTTATTTCAAAAGCGCCGTGCCCACGGTCTTTGACTGACATGCAGATCCCACTACAGATAAAGTTCCATAATCTCGAAGCATCGCCCGCTATAGAAGCTGCCGTGGTTAAGCATGCGAAGAAGCTGGAGCAGTTCCGTGACGACATTGTCAGCTGCAGAGTCACGGTCGAGGCACCGCACAAGCATCAGCATAAAGGCAATATCTATCACATCGTGGTTGACGTCAGGAGCGAAGGTGGTGAGGTCGTTGTCAGCCGGATGCCGGATGACGAACAGGCGCACGAGGATATCTACGTAGCCATACGCGATGCTTTCAAAGCTGCGCGCCGGCAGCTGCAAGACCAAATCAGGATCCGACGCGGCCACGTCAAGAAGCACGAGACGCCGCCACCCGGCGGCTGGGTAAAATGATATGGCCGAACTTAATCTAAACCGGGATACGGTACAGTTAGTTATCGACAAAACACACGAGTTTCAGGCCGGTACGGAAGTTACGTTTCCGGACGATACCGAGACGAGTGGTGAGAAGCGGGCCGGGCCGATGGCCAGCAACTTCGGTAATGATCCGCTTTACCAGGACCTTAAGAACACAATAGACGACCTTGAACCCGATCAGCAGGTTTCACTGGTATCACTAATGTGGCTAGGGCGCGGTGACTACTCAATCAGTGAGTGGGGCGACGCGCTCAAGTTCGCCGAGGAGACCTGGACCGATCACACGGCCGACTATTTGATCGGGACCTCGTTGCTGGCCGACTATCTTCAGGGAGGTCTCGAGCAACTCACGACCGAAGAAGTGTGAGTCGTCGATCCAGACAAGCGCGCATCAGACGATGAAAAAATAGGTGAAACGAACATGTATCCGGCGCGAGTTCGATGTTGAACAGATTCTGGCTACTGTCGATGCTGATCGCTACAGCGATACCTGCGCAGGCGTCGCCCTCTTCGCCAGCTTGTCTAGGCGGAGCAAGCCCGCTGTTACGTTTGATGGGTGTACCGACCCATGAGTCGATGCCGTTGTTACAAGACGGAGCGTTGTCGGCTCGTGTGTCGCTGGAACTTGCCAACCATGCAAACCGAAGCGAGTCACGAGACTCGCTGGAAACGATCGAACTGGACGGCGAGACTTACTATTTCAACTTCGAGCTCCGTTACGGTCTGAATGACCGACTGACCGTTGGCATAGACGTTCCGGTCATCAGGCATTCGACCGGTGTCCTCGACAACGCCATTGAGCAATGGCACCGCTTCATAGGCCTTCCGGCCGGTGACCGCACCGGGCCTCCCAATCAGCTGGACATGCGCTATAGCAATAACTCCCAGCAACT
>CAYWBZ010000080.1:9083-10262 GCA_964456535.1 uncultured Woeseiaceae bacterium
TCGTTGAAGATCTCGTTACCGACGGAGCGCCTGATCTTGGGCTGTACTTCGGTGTCACCAAGTCCTATTGACGAGATGTAGATGAGGCTATGAATAAGAGCGTTGCAAAATGGCTGAGGTTTATCGGAGTCGCCTTGTGTTTTTCGTTCGGATATTCACCGGTTCTTAATGCCCAGACACAAGATACCCTCTTCGAATGGTCACGATTTGATGCGGAGACGATGTCCATTATCAGGTCGATGCAGCCGGTCAGGTCGATGCAGACTGATTTTGAGCCCGATAATGAAACTTCCACGAGCGACATGTTATTACCGGACAACTTGTTGCCGGACAAAAAGGGTCGCCGCTCGGACACCTACCACTTCCTCGCCTATCAGGCTGTTTCGATCGCCCTCCTCTACGCCATGCCCGAGGATGTGACTGGATGGACGCTGGAGCAAAAAGACGAATACAGCCTGTCGAAGTGGTGGTACAACGTCAGGCATCCCCAGTGGGACAGCGATGACTTTTATATTAACTATATTCTGCACCCCTATTGGGGTGCCACGTACTACGTCCGCTCCCGAGAGCGGGGTTTCGGCCGACGATCATCATTTTGGTACTCGGCTGGATTGTCCGCAGCCTACGAATTTGGTGCCGAGGCTTTGTTCGAGGAAGTATCGATCCAGGATGTGATCGTGACACCGGTCGGTGGCTGGTTGCTCGGCGAATACTTCATGGGCGTCCGTGACCGCATCGAAGCACGCCATGATGGTTCTTCGAAAATGCCGTTCCGGGATCGATTTGTTCTGACGATGACCGACCCGTTCGGGGAATTGAATCATGTAGTCGATGGCTGGTTTGGTCTCGGCAAGGACCTGAGAATCATGCCGTATCAGTATCCGTCCTTACGATCATTCGAGCCTGGCTACGCGTCAATGGAAAGCCAGGGCAAAGTTTACGGATTAACTATCGAATATCGATGGTGACAGTAGGGGAAAGTATCTATCGCGCGGCGACGACGACCCAGACACAATAGTTCAATTCTGACTCAGAATATTGCTCTATGGATCTCGTTTGCCCGGCCGGAAATCTGCCGTCTCTAAAAGCGGCTGTCGATAATGGCGCGAATTCGGTTTACTTAGGTTTCAGGGACGAAACGAACGCGCGCCACTTCGCGGGCCTGAACTTCAAGGACCA
>CAYWBZ010000081.1:0-1939 GCA_964456535.1 uncultured Woeseiaceae bacterium
TTTCGGCGCTGGCTGGTTGGCCCCGTTCTGATGAAGAATCAGACTAACAACCTCACCCGAATCGTCTTCGACGAACGAAAGCTGCGCGTCGACGACTTTGTAGAAGAACTTCGTCTCTGATTCCGGGAACACCTGGAACTTACTTTGCCCGGTCGCCTGCGCGTAGAGCCCACCGCTCTCTTGAGTCACAACGATGATGAAATTTGGCGCTAGCGCGTACTCCCCGATATATCTGTCGAGATTGTCCGTGGGAACTTCGATTTCGATTCGCTCAGCCGGAGGTTCGGCGAGAGGCATGCCCGAGTTAATAAGATGAAAACCAATATCGTCTGCACCTTGGCCTGAATTTGTTAGCACCACGACACCTGTGTTTTTGGCCGGATCAAAACCGATGAATGTACGAAAACCGGCGGTGCCGCCGTTGTGCCAAATGATTTCCTCATCCCCAACGTATTGCATGAACCAATTTAGGCCCACGCCCGTACGCTCATTGATTCGCTGCCGTTCCTCATGACTGTCGCGCATGGAACGTTCCAGCGGCGTCTCTGCTGGCCCCGTATTTGCGGCCAGGAACAACAACATGTCTGTGGCGTCGGAACGAAGAGCGCCTGCGCCGGCCAATGTTGGTATGTCCCAAAGCGGCACGACGTTGCCTTGCTGGTCGTGCCCATTCGCCATCCAGTTCTGCATTTCCTCGTCGAGGGTGATACCCGTCTTGGTCATGCCAAGCGGCTTTAGAATGCGCTCGCGTACCAGGCTTTCATAACTTCCGCCGTGGACTCGCGCCAGCACATGCCCGAGCAGCCCCACCCCAAGGTTCGAATATTCGTGCTCGGAACCAATGTCGCGAGTCAACTCATAGCCGGACAAGAACGTATACATCTGTTCGACCGTGTAGTCCGCATAAGGATTGGCTGCATCCGACGGTGAGAGATTGCCAGGGAGTCGCGGCAATGCGGAGTAATGCGTGGACAAATCCAGCAGCGTAATTTCCCGACCGCCGCGGGAGGGCATGGTGACCTCTTCCGGCAGGTATTTCGCGACGGGGTCTGTGAGCGACACTTCGCCGCGAGCCGTCATGTCTGCCAATAGAATCCCGGTGAATACTTTCGTGACCGAACCGATTTCGAACACTGATTTCTCGCCCAGGGGCCGTGCGTAGGAGCCAGCGTCGCCATACGAGACAATCCGTGTCGTGCCATCAGCCTCCATGACGCCGAGCACAATTCCGACGGCACGACCTTCATCGACGCGGGACTGGATCAACGTCATGAGATCCTCGTCGGAAGGGAAATGCTGAGCGCTTGCGGCAGCAGAGCTCAGTATCACGAGTGCGGCGAGAAATACCTTATTCATCATCCGACTTTTATATCATCTATGCACACGGTGCATCCATTAGCCAAGTTGCACCGCCGTATTCGCGCGTTTTTGTTGCTACACTTGCGTTGAAATTCTTTTTCTTTAGGTCTGGCGGCTTGCTGGCTTGGGAGTAGCAATGAAATTGCGCGTACTTTTGATCATCGGATTCACTCTGAGCCTGACGGCTTGCGAAAATAAAGAACAAGCTGCGCCTGAGCAGGCGGCCGAGGCGACTACGACCGCGCCGGCCGAGAAAGAGAGTTATCAATACGGCGGGATTGTTGAGCACATGCACCGTCATGCGGATCAGATTGACATTATCAACGACGCCCTCGCCGACGACGACCTCGATGCCAGCAAAGTATCGGCCCGCTGGTTGTGGCGGCACGAAATGTTGATGGGTGTCCCGGACGACTGGGAGCCATACCTGTTCGCTATGCGCCAAGCGGCCCGTGACGTTGGAAGCGCTACCGATCTTGAAACCGCACGCGCCGCAGCGAAACGCATCACTGAGCAGTGCCAAGGTTGCCACGTTGCTGCTGGAATCGCGACCAATGGCGTGGAGCAAGAGGGCGAGTAA
>CAYWBZ010000081.1:2039-6544 GCA_964456535.1 uncultured Woeseiaceae bacterium
CAAAATCAAAAGAACTCCCCTCCAAAGCCCAGGTCGTTGTGATAGGCGGTGGCATCATCGGCTGCTCCATCGCCTATCATCTGGCAAAAAGAGGTATGAGCGATGTGGTGCTGCTAGAGAGACAGCAGCTTACCGGCGGCACCACCTGGCATGCACCGGGTCTTGTCAGCATGCTTTGGCCTACTCCCTATCTGACCAGCCTGGCCAAATACAGCCACGAACTCTATGCGGCCCTGGAAGAGGAGACCGGGCAGGCCACGGGATACCGGCGCATCGGCAGCCTCTCTTTGGCCCGCACGCCCGAGCGCCTGGAAGAGTTGCTCCGGACCTCCTCTATGGCCAGTGTCTTTGGGGTTGAGTCTGAGATGATCGACAACGAACGCCTGGCCGAGCTTTACCCAGGTATCAATGTCGATGGAGTTTTAGGGACCCTCTATATAGAGAAAGATGGTCAGACCAACCCGGTCGATACCACCATGGCAATGGCGAAAGGGGCCCGCATGCACGGAGCGCAGGTGTTCCAGAAGGTCAAGGTGGATGAAATCCTGGTTGAGGATTCTCAGGTGGTGGGAGTCAAGACTGAGCAGGGTTCGATAGCGGCCGATAATGTCGTACTGGCCGGGGGACTCTGGTCACGGGACATCGCCGCAAAAATTGGCGTCGATCTGCCGCTCTACGCTTGCGAACATTTCTACGTGGTCACTGACAACATGGACGGTCTGCAGCCGTGTCCGGTGCTGCGAGATTTCGACAAGGGTGTCTACTTTAAGGAAGACACCGGTAAGATGATCGTAGGCTGGTTCGAGCACAATGCCCGCGGTTGCCCCATGGATCGCATCGCCGAGGATTTCTGTTTCGACGAATTCCCCTGTGGCATTGATGATGTCGAAGAGTACCTGATGCGGGCGATGGGAACCCTGCCAGCTCTTGAAGATACGGGAATACGCACTTTCTTTAATGGCCCCGAGAGTTTCACACCCGACAATCTGCATCTGCTGGGACCAACGCCCGAGGTGGATAACTTTTTTGTTGCCTGTGGCCTTAATTCCAAGGGCATTGGTGCCGGCGGCGGTATAGGAAAAGTAATGGCGGACTGGATCATCGACGGCCATCCATCGGGCGATATTTGGGAGTGCGATGTGCGCCGACACCACCCGGTACAACGCGAGCAATCCCATATCGAAGCACGTATTCCGGAGGCCCTCGGGCACACCTATGCGATGCATTGGCCCTTCTATCAATACAAGACTGCTCGCGACCGGATTCAATCTCCGCTGCACCAGGTGCTCAAGGATCAGGGCGCCTGTTTTGGTGAGGTCGCTGGCTACGAGCGCCCGAACTGGTTTGCCCAGGGCGGTGCCAAAGCCGAATACGAATACAGCTACAAACGCCAGAACTGGTTCGAATTCTACGCCAGCGAACACAGGTCAATGCGGGAGAGCGTGGGTATCTACGACATTTCCTCGTTTGGCAAGTTCGAGGTGTCCGGGCCGGATGCCGAGAAGGCGCTGCAGTGGCTCTGTTGCGGGGATGTATCGGCAGAACCTGGTGCCCTCATCTACACCCAGTGGCTGAACGAACGGGGTGGGATCGAGGCGGATCTGACCGTATCCAGGACTGGCCCGGATCGCTTTATGGTTATCTCGGGGATTGGTTCTGTTAATAAGGACTGGTGGCACATGAAGAAACATCTGCATGGGGATGTGCAGCTGCGTGATATTAGTGCCGACTACGCCTGTTTGGCGTTACAGGGGCCCAACGCGCGAGCCGTGTTGGAAAAGATCGCTGAAACCGATGTCAGCGCCGAAGGTTTTGCTTTTGGCAGCGGGCGATATGCCAAAGTCGCGGGTGTGGAAGTGTGGTTACAGCGTCTTTCCTATGTGGGCGAACTGGGCTGGGAGATTTTTGTACCGGCTGGCGATACATGCAAGGTCTTCGCGGAAATGCAACAGGCCGGTGCGGAGTTTGATATTCGGAACGTCGGGCTGCACGCGGTGAACAGCCTGCGCCTGGAGAAAGGCTTCCGTCACTGGGGTCACGATATTGGTTCCGGGGATAACCTGTTCGAGGCCGGACTCAGTTTCGCCGCCAAACCCGATGCTGGTGACTTCATAGGACGCGCCGCATTCTTGCAGGAAAAAGAAGCAGGCTTACCGAAGCGGCGACTGGTGCAATTCAAACTGGATGACCCGGAGCCCCTGCTCTACCACAATGAACCGATTGTCATGGACGGGAAATTTGTGGGCTACCTGAGCTCTGGCATGTACGGCCACACAGTGGGGGCGGCAATTGGGATGGGCTATGTCGAAGCACCCGATTTGACAGCGGAGCGCATAGGCGAAGCATCTTTTGAGATTGAGGTCGCTAAAGAGCGTTTCAGCGCACAGGCGTCACTGCGAGCCTTTTATGACCCCTCATCCAGTCGCATGAAAACTTAAGTCAGGATCAAACAGCTTGTCGTGGCGGACATCAACCGTTTCTGCCACATCCGTTTCCAGCTCCCGGGCATAACGATGTCCCGCGTAGACGGCTGCGGCGATAATGGCCGGTGCATCGCAGTCGCCTATTTTGTGCAGTGTTGGGACGGATCCCGGATCTATTGATTCCAGCCGCCCGGAAATCTCCCTGTAAAGGCCATCCACGGGGGTCCGCGCAGTAACCAACACTACGGCGTCCGCCTCGACCGTGCGGGTTTGTTCACTATAGACGCAGCTCAAGCGCGCTTCGGAACCGTCGAATTCGTCCAGGCCATGCGCGGTAATTATTTGTACTCCCAGTTGCACAAGGCGTTGTTGGGTCTGATATTGCTCATCCGTCATCACTCCCCAGGCCGACACCAGGTTTTCCGGCGTGACGAAACAGACTTCAACACCCTGTGCCACTAATGCCTCAGCCAGTACAGGACCCATATAGTAGTGATCATCGTCAAATACTATCGCCCTGCCCTCTGGCAGACGGCCCATGAAAATGTCGTTGGGTGTGAAGACCTGTTCAGCGGGCCCCAGATCCGGACACGGCTTGGTGTGGTAACGGCCAAAGCCATCGGCACGCCATTTGGATCCGGTTGCGACAACAATGTGATCTGCACCGATGCTCAGCGCATCTTCTGCATCCAGATGGTTATCCAGGAATATATCGACATTGGGCATGGTCTGAATCTGTTGCACTCGATAGTCAATTACGCGCCCCCATTCAGCCAGGCCCGGCAATCGACATTCCTGGGCGACACGCCCACCGAGCTCTGTTGACGCCTCGGCCAGCATAATCTTGTATCCGCGCTGACCGAGCGCCCGGGTTGCCTCAAGACCTGCCGGACCTGCCCCGACGACGAGGACCGTGGCCTCGCTACTCTTGGGCTGAATGCGTTCCGGATGCCATCCCCGGCGCCATTCCTCACCCATGGTCGGGTTCTGCGTACAACGAATGGGCACACCGAGGCTATCGCCGGTGTAGCAGATGTTGCAGCCAATACACTCCCGAATATCCTCCGTACGGCCTTCATCGATTTTACGCGGCAGGAACGGATCAGCGATGGAAGGACGGGCCGCGCCAATAAAATCCACGATGCCCCGGCGTACCTGCGAGACCATCGTGTCCGGAGACGTAAATCGCCCCACGGTTACAACGGGTTTGCTGGTGATGGACTTGACGTAGTGCATCGTTTTTTCCAGCGAGCCTTCCTGGACGAATCGCGACACACCCATTTCGTGTTCGTAGTTGAAAATGTTTACGTCCCAAAGATCGGGTAATTCAGCCAGAATACTGAACATCTCCCGGCGTTCTTCTGAAACCGGCTGCTCGGCGGTGCCGGTACCATCGTCGGCTGCCATACGCACCGCGACCGCACAGGTGTCGCCCACTGCATCCTTGGTTTCTTCAATCAGTTCGCGTACCAGGCGAACACGATTTTCCACCGACCCACCGTATTCGTCGGTCCGCTGATTATGGATAGGCGAGAGAAACTGGGCGAGGAGATAACCGTGCGTGGCATAGACGTACACGATGTCAAAACCAGCATCCCGGGCACGCAATGCCGCATCCCGATGCCAGCGGCGCAGATTGCGGATGTCCTTCCTGTCCATGGCCCGGGTCTGAAATGGATTGCCCCCCAGGTTTGGCATACTGTCGACACCCAGCGCCACCTCCCTCGTCAGCAAGTTCGCGCTGCCAGCGCCGCCGGCCCATAACTCCACCCCCGCCAGAGCGCCATGTTCGTGCACCTTCTCGGTCATTAATGCATGCGTCTTGATGTCACCCTGGTTCCACAAACTGGCGTAGGGTTGCGGCAAATCATCGGAACTCGGGTGAATGGAGCAATACTCCGTACACACTACGCCCCACCCGCCTTCGGCCTTGATGCCACGCATTTCCGCCACCATGCGTGGGCGCAGGAGACCCATGCCATTGCAATGCGGTACCTGGTAAAAACGATTCGGCGCCTCCACTGGTCCAATGCGTACAGGTTCAAATAAGACGTCGTAACGTGGATCGCGAGTCATTGCGGG
>CAYWBZ010000081.1:6644-9794 GCA_964456535.1 uncultured Woeseiaceae bacterium
CTCCGGAACAGGGCGATTTTTCGGTCGCTCATCCTAGCAAATGCAATCGGCCTGGGTGCTCGTGCGTATAGGGAGCATCAACATGGCTTCCGGAGTCTGCTAACTTATAGCGTGAGAGCTGTTCAATATTGGAAATAACGGGAAAGATAGATTATGAGAACGTACGATAAATTTTATATCGGCGGCCAGTGGGTGGAGCCTATTGGAAAGGGAACCAGCGACGTTATCAATCCTGCAACTGGCGAGATATCTGCCACTGTGCCCTACGGCAATGCCGAGGATGTCGATGCCGCGGTCACTGCCGCCAGAAATGCATTTGCTTCCTGGTCGCAAACGTCGGCCGCGACAAGAGCCGATTTCCTGAGAAAGATCGCGGTAGAAGGTGAAAAAAGAAACGCTGATCTGACCCAGACAATTATTGATGAGCTGGGAATGCCGATTCAAAATGCTGCCCTGTTCCAGGTGGACCCTTTAGCCATTATTTGCGAATCGTTTGCTGATAAGGCCAAGCTTATGGAGGAGCAAAAAGAAGTTGGCAACTCGCTGATCGTTAACGAGCCTATTGGCGTTTGCGCGATGATTAACCCCTGGAATTATCCTGTCTGGCAGATGATTGGAAAGGTTGCTCCAGCCATTGCGGCGGGATGTACCATGGTGGTGAAAGCAGCGAGCCAGACTCCGAGCCACCTGTTCATCTTTGCAGAAATCTGTGACGCGGTTGGATTGCCGCCGGGTGTCTTTAACATGGTGCATGGCAGCGGCAAAGAAATTGGCGCAGCGTTGAGCTCACACCCGGAAGTAGATTTGGTGACGTTTACCGGATCAACTGCGGCTGGAATACAAGTGTCCAATATGGCAGCGCCCGATGTGAAAAGGGTTTGTCTTGAATTGGGTGGTAAATCTCCATTTGTCATCACCGAAGAAGCGGATCTGGACGCCGCAATCAACTTTGGCGTCAATGATGTCATGGTCAATACGGGCCAGACTTGCAATGCGCTGACCAGAATGATCGTTCACGAGTCGAGATATGAAGAGGCCGTCGAACTAGCGAAGTCCAAAGCAGAGGATTTGGTCGTCGGTGATCCTGCCGATCCCAGTGTTTTTGTAGGGCCTATGTCGTCGGCCGGACAAAAACAGACTGTGCTCGATTATATCGACCAGGCCATCGCTGATGGGGCGCGTTTAGTCACCGGCGGAACCGATATGCCTGCTGGACTAACTACCGGAAATTATGTGTCACCGACGATATTTGCCGATGTAACGAACGACATGACCATTGCGCAAGAAGAAGTCTTTGGACCGGTGTTAGTGATGATCAAGTATTCTGACATCGATCAGGCCATTGAAATCGCAAACGACACCCCCTATGGCCTGGCCGCGGGAGTATGGGCAGGCGACAAAGATAAAGCGACAGCCATCGCCAGGAGAATTCGGGCGGGACAATGTGCCATCAATGGTGGGGACCCAAACCATGAAGCACCGTTCGGTGGTTACAAAGAGTCCGGCAATGGCAGAGAATTTGGTGTTGAAGGATTGCACGAGTATTGCGAGCTGAAAGCGATGCAATATTGATTCTGACATGCAACATATCGATGCGCTAAAAGACGCGGTGGTCCGCCCGCTCTGGCATGATCCCGACATCATGCCCGAGCCGCTGGCGCCGATAACTTCGAACCAGGAATGTGAACTGCTCATTGTAGGCGGCGGCTTCACGGGCCTTTGGGCTGCGATGCAGGCAAAAGAACGCAAGCCCGAGGCCGATATTATTCTTATTGAGCAGACTTTTGTTGGCGATGGAGCATCCGGGCGTTGTGGTGGCTTCTTGTCTACGACTTTGGCCCATACGCAGACCAACACCGAAGCTCGGTTTGCCGATGAAGCCGAGCGTCTAACAGAGTTGGGCATCCAGAATATGCGAGAGTTTCTCGAAACACTCGAACGTTACAATATCGATGCTCGTTATGAAAAAACGGGTGAAATGCATGTCGCCCTTAGCCCTGAGTCCGCAAAGAGAATGCACGCGGAGTACCAGGAAGCGACAAGCAACGGTGAAGACGTCGTTTGGTTCGACAAGGACGCTGTACGCGAACAGGTGAACTCGCCAACGTTTTATGCCGGTCTGTGGGAGCGGGATGGTCAGGATGGTGTAATCGACCCCGCTCGCTTGTGTTGGGGTCTGAGAGACGTGCTTGCCAAGCAGCTCGGGGTTCGGATTTTTGAAAATACCAAGCTGCTTGACGTTGCGCCACTGGGCAAGAATGCGATGCGGGCCACCTGTGAAGGTGGTGTTATCCACAGCGACAAGGTTCTATTGGCGACGAATGCTTACACCAGCAAGATTGGCAGAATTCGCCGTTCGGTTCTTCCTGTCTGGGACTATCAAATTGCAACCGAGCCTCTGACTGATGAGCAGTTAGACCGCATCGCATGGGGTAAGAAATCACGCCACGCGCTGGCGGATTACGTCAACATGTTTCATTACTTTCGTCTGACGAAAGATAATCGAATTACCTGGGGTGGTGGTGGTGCTGTTCGTTATTACTTTAACAATGGAATCGACGATAGATACATGAATGCCACTGCCCGCTATGAGCAATTGGCGAAAGAGTTTTTCGAGATGTTTCCACAGTTGGATGACGTGAAATTCTCTCACCAGTGGGGAGGAATTATTGCAACGTCTACGCGCTTTTGCATGGTACCCGGTGCGGTCTATGATGGTCGATTGGCCTGGTCGGTGGGTTATACCGGTCACGGCGTTGGCGCTTCACGTTTTGGTGCTCGTATCGGTATTGAGTTATTGGGTTACGCGCCAACCGATGTACTCGAAATGCAGTTTGTAACCCGAAAATCCCTGCCCTGGGCCCCGGAGCCTATTCGTTGGTTTGCCGTGAAGCTTACGCAAGAAGCACTCATAAAAGCGGACAAGAATGACGGCAAACGCGGCTTGTGGCTTAAATTCCTGGATATGTTGGGTTTAGGATTTACCTGCTAGGCCCGAGTAATACCAGCTGGAAGTATTGCCCCGCTGTGTCCGTGAAGACCTGCGCAGTGATGCCTTCCGGCAGTACATCAATCAATGCGAATCTGCCGGGCCGTATTTCAAGCATAAGACTTGACGAATTTCTTGACAATTATTGAAACAAACTCCCC
>CAYWBZ010000082.1:0-2420 GCA_964456535.1 uncultured Woeseiaceae bacterium
GCCGCCTCTTGTCGATGGCCGTTCGTTCTCGCCATCGCGGTTTCGATAAGCGTTTTCTCAAACTCCGGCATCGCCTTGTCGAGCAGCGGTCCTTCGTTGTTTTGTATTTGGCGCTCGGCCCAGGTTGCCAGCATGCGCGTCCACTCTTTGGCGGCTCGTTGTGGTGAGTCGCTACCGCCCAGATCGCCCGGAATATCTTCGGCCGTAATCACGCCGCCTGGTGCGGTGACCGTTAGTCGTCGTGTTGCGTTAACGAGTTGCCGGACATTGCCCGGCCAGCCGTACGCTTGCAGCGCGTCCAGCGCTTCGGCATCGATGACCTTAGCTGGTGTGCCCAGTTCGTCCGCCGCTTCGGCAAGGTAGTGATTTAGCAGTAAGGGAATATCGTCGCTGCGTTGGCGCAGTGGTGGTGTGTTTATTCGAATGACATTGAGACGATGGAAGAGGTCTTCGCGAAAGCGGGATTCTTTCACGGCTCTCACCAGGTCCTGGTTGGTCGCGGCTATCACACGCACATCGACCTTAATGGAGGTTTGTCCGCCAACTCGATAGAACTCGCTTTCCGCCAGAACCCTGAGCAATCGCGTTTGTAGTGCTGGTGACATATCACCGATTTCGTCCAGGAATAGCGTTCCGCCGTCCGCTTGTTCGAAGCGGCCGATACGGCGAGAGTCGGCGCCGGTGAATGCGCCTTTTTCATGTCCGAATAATTCGGACTCAAGTAACTCGGACGCGATCGCTGATGTGTTCAACGCAACGAATGTTTTTTTGGCGCGCGGACTATGGTCATGCAGTGCGCGCGCGACCAGCTCCTTGCCGGTTCCCGATTCGCCGGTAATCAGGACCGTCATGCTGGAGCCTGCGAGCCGGCCAATTGAGCGATAGACATCCTGCATCGCGGGGGCTCGACCGATCATTGAGGCTATTGCGCCAGCAGGTTCGGCGGTTACGCTTTGGTCTGCACCGGTTGCTCGCGCGGCCTTGTGAACCAGCTCAACCGCTTCGTCTATATCGAATGGCTTCGGTAAGTATTCAAAAGCACCACCTTTGTATGCGGCGACCGCATTCTCGAGATCAGAGTGGGCTGTGATGACTATGATCGGGAGGTCTGGCTGTGTCGTCCGCAATCGTTCCAGCAAGGCTATACCGCTCATTCCTGGCATGCGCACGTCGGTTATCAAGACGTCTGGCGCGCCGTTGTCGATGGCTTCCAGAAGATGCTCTGCGCGCTCGAAACTTCGGGTTTCGATATCCGCCTGTTTGAGCGCTTTTTCCAGCACCCAACGAACAGACTGATCATCGTCAACTATCCAGACGTTGAGTGGGCAACTATTCATTGCTGTTGCCCGACGTTTGGTCCAAAGGTATTCGAATTGAAAACACCGTTCGCCCCGGCCGACTTTCGAATTCGATCAGGCCACCATGACGGCTAAGGAGTTCCTGTGCCGCTGGCAAACCAAGGCCGGTGCCATCCGGTCGGCTCGTTACCAAGGGGTAGAAAATCGAGTCCTGCATGTCTGCCGGAATGCCCGGGCCGTCGTCTTCGACTTCTATGGTTGCAATGACTCTGTGTCTTGTATCGCCGATCGTAAAGTTTGTGACCGCACGACTACGCAGCGTTAATGTACCTTGCCCATCAAGAGCCGCCACCGCATTGCGCACCAGGTTTAGAAAGGCCTGCACCATCTGGTCACGGTCGAGATCAATGCTCGGTAAGCCTGGATCGTACTCTCTGCGAATAGTCAGGCTTCTTTGGTCTTCGGCCTCTATCAGTTTGATGACGTATTCGAGCAGCTCGTGAACATTCACGGGTTGTTTGTTTGGCGGCCCGCCGGGTCCGAGCAACGTATCAACCAGCGCGGCAAGTCTGTCAGTTTCACTTATGACGACGTCTGTGTATTCACGCAACTCTGCATCGTCGAGCTGCCGCTCGAGTAATTGCGCTGCTCCTCGAATCCCACCGAGCGGGTTTTTGATTTCGTGGGCAAGTTGCCGAATCATCTGCCTGCCGGCGCCGTGTTGTATTAGCAAGGCATTTTCACGGCTGATTTGGGAGCGCCTGGTTACGTCCGTGATTTCGACCAACAAACAGGCGTCACCGGCTTCAACGGGAGACACGCGGCAGTCTACGATTCGTTCGTCGTTGTGTACTTCTGTTGGGGCAAGGCGCATCTCATTCGCGTAGTGGTCGCCGGTTGCAACAACCCGCGTCAGGATGTCACGCATCTCGGGTTCATCGTCGACCAGTTGCAGTAACGATTCACCTTGCGCACGATGCTGACTGATACCGAGAATGTTTTCGGCGGCGGGGTTTAAGCCGACGATCAACAGGTGTTCATCAAGCAGAATAACGCCCGAACTCAGGGAGTCGAGAATGGTTCGGGAGTTTTGTTGGATGGTTCCGTCGTCGCCGGAACCGC
>CAYWBZ010000082.1:2520-9787 GCA_964456535.1 uncultured Woeseiaceae bacterium
CTGCGGTGTGCCGTCGAAATACACCCGTACCTGGTGTCCCGGTTTCAGCTCCGGTGTCAGCGCTAACGTGACGTTCAGTGTCGCCTCTATGTTCCACAGCGTTTCTTCTGCTGCGGGGCTGGCGATTTCAAGGCTTTCGTAACCGGTTGCTGGCGGAGCGTCTTGCTCGTCGTCTGCGCCCGGTGTCGGTGCTGTAGCTCCGGGTCGTGTTGTCGGCCGCGGTCGTGCCGCGCTCGATTCACCAAGCTCGATAAGCGTGGCCCCGGGGTGTGGCTTGTCGGAGTAATGAACGATGCCGTTTTCATCGGTCCACGTATAGGCATCCGCAAAAGCGCCCGCGGCGACCAGCAAAGCCAGTAGGATGAAAATCGTTCGTGTTTCCATGCGGTTAGCATAGCAGTGTAATCGGCGGTTTGGGTAGGAGCCGGGCGACAAAATGCCGCCCGGTTCACACTTTTGCCCGTTAGAGGCTGTAATACATGTCGAATTCAGCCGGATGCGTCGTCATTCTCAGTCGAGTGACGTCGTCCATTTTGAGATCGATATAAGCATCAATCAGGTCGTCGCTGAATACACCGCCCGCTTTCAGGAACTCGCGGTCCTGATCGAGTGAGCCCAGGGCCTCGTCCAGTGAGAAGGCAACCAGCTTCAATTCTTTCTCTTCCTCCGGTGGCAGGTCATACAGGTCTTTGTCCATTGCGTCGCCCGGGTGAATCTTGTTCTGGATTCCATCAAGCCCGGCCATCATCATCGCTGCAAAGGCTAAATACGGATTCGCCATTGAATCAGGGAAGCGCACCTCAATGCGTCGTCCTTTCGGATTTGAGATGTACGGAATTCGAATGGATGCGGATCGATTACGAGCGGAGTAGGCCAGGATCGTTGGTGCTTCAAATCCCGGTACGAGGCGCTTGTAGCTGTTCGTTGCCGGGTTGGTGAAGGCGTTAATCGCCTTGGCGTGTTTGATGACGCCACCAATGTAGTAAAGCGCCATTTCTGACAGGCCGCCGTAGCCGTCTCCGGAGAACAGGTTTTCACCGTCCTTGAACAGAGACTGATGCACGTGCATGCCGTTACCGTTATCCCCGACCAGTGGCTTCGGCATAAAGGTCGCGGTTTTTCCGTAAGCGTGGGCAACATTGTGCACAGCGTACTTCATGATCTGCACTTCATCCGCCTTGCGAACCAAGGTGTTGAATTTAGTGCCGATTTCGCATTGCCCGGCGGTTGCCACTTCGTGGTGATGAACCTCGGTTTCTACACCCAATTCCTCTATCGCGAGGCACATCGCAGAACGTATGTCGTGCAATGAATCGACGGGCGGTACGGGGAAGTAGCCACCCTTGACTCCGGGCCGATGACCGATGTTGCCGTCTTCGTGGCTGTGCCCTGACGCCCAGCTGCCTTCTTCGGAGTCAATCGAATAAAACGCGCCCTGAATTCCGTCGTCCCATTTCACGCTATCGAAGACAAAGAATTCATTTTCTGGCCCGAAGTACGCTGCATCGGCCACGCCCGTAGATTCCAGGTAGGCCTGCGCACGTTCCGCCAGCGAGCGCGGACAGCGGTCATAGCCCTGCATCGTTGCCGGCTCCACGACGGCGCAACGAATATTCATGGTCGTCTCATCGGTGAAGATGTCGAGTACGGCCGATGCCGGATCGGGCATCAGGATCATGTCGGACTCGTTAATGCCTTTCCAGCCGGCGATCGACGAACCGTCGAACATTTTGCCGTCTTCGAATATGTCCTCATCCATCGTGTGGGCGGGCACTGTTACGTGTTGTTCTTTGCCGATCGTGTCGGTGAACCGAAAATCGACGAATTTGACCTCTGCATCTTTGATGAGGGCGAGAACCTCTGCGGGCTTCATGGATCTTTCCTCCAGGTGTTTTGCGATAAAAGGGGGGCCGCCAGTCGCGACCCGTTAGCTGACTTTATTGCAGGATATGTGCCAAGATGGGTCAACTTTTAACTATTTGTTTAATAAGGGGTTTCGTTGCTTTTGCTCTATTTGGACGCACCAACTTGGTGCGAGGCCGTTATGTGTCGCACTATAATAGTGCATCCGTGGATGTCGCGCACCCTTTTTCGGCTGAAGCCGTTATACTTCGCGCCTTTAGCCCCTCCGTGATACCGGAATGACCACCGACAAGACCTCTACCCTTAGTTTTCAGGACCTTATTCTCAAACTGCAGGAGTTTTGGGCCGCGCGCGGCTGCGTAATCATGCAACCGTACGACATGGAAATGGGCGCTGGTACATTTCACCCATCAACATTTTTACGCGCTGTAGGGCCGGAACCGTGGAGTGCGGCCTACGTACAGCCCAGCCGTCGGCCCACCGACGGACGCTACGGCGACAATCCGTTTCGACTGCAGCATTACTACCAGTATCAGGTTGTGCTCAAGCCGTCTCCGAACGACATTCAGCAAATGTATCTCGACTCTTTGCGCGCCATCGGTCTCGATCCGACGGTGCACGATATTCGGTTTGTCGAAGACAACTGGGAGTCGCCGACGCTCGGTGCCTGGGGGCTCGGCTGGGAGGTTTGGCTCAACGGCATGGAGGTGACGCAGTTCACCTACTTCCAGCAAGTCGGTGGACTCGAGTGTCGCCCGGTCACCGGTGAAATCACCTACGGCCTCGAACGGCTCGCCATGTATTTGCAGAACGTCGAGAGCATTTTTGACCTGGTCTGGACCGATGGGCCTCTCGGCCGCATTACTTACGGCGACGTTTATCACCAGAACGAAGTCGAACAGTCCCGGTACAACTTCGAAGAGGCTGACGTCGACGCACTCTTTAACGCGTTCGATCACGCCGAGCACGAAGCGGTGCGGCTTGTTGGTTTGGGCCTTACGTTACCTGCGTACGAACAAATGCTCACGGCATCGCATACTTTCAATTTGCTGGATGCGCGCCAGGCGATTTCTGTGACCGAAAGACAGCGATACATTCTGCGCGTGCGCACGATGTCGCGCTCGATATGCGAAGCCTATTTCGCGAGCCGCGAAGCGCTCGGTTTTCCGATGGTTGAGTCCGTCGCCAAGGGTGTGTCGGCAGAATGAGCAAAGCAGAAGATTTTCTCGTTGAGATTGGCACCGAAGAGCTGCCGCCAAAGGCGTTGCGCTCGCTGATGGAAGCCTTTGGCGAAAAACTTATGAGCGGGATCGATGATGTCCGCTTGTCACGCGGAGCGGTCAAAACCTTTGCGAGCCCGCGGCGCCTGACGGTGCTGGTGGCGGAGCTTGCTGGACGACAGGAAGACCGAAAGGTCGAGCAGAAGGGTCCCCCGGTAAAGATTGCGTTTGACGACGCCGGAAACCCAAAACCGGCCGCGACGGCGTTCGCCAAAAAGTGTGGCGTCGACGTTGCGAAGCTTGGCAGAAGCAGAACGGATAAGGGCGAATGGCTCGCGTTCGAAAGCATCGAAAAGGGCAAGTCGGTTACCGAGCTGTTGCCCAGCCTGGTTGAGAATGCGCTCAGCGCTCTACCGATTCCGCGCCGCATGCGTTGGGGCGCAGGCGAGGCAGAATTTGTTCGCCCAGTGCACTGGGTCGTTATGCTGCACGGCAGAACGACCATCAATGCAACGGTGATGGGCATCGATACTGGTAACCAGACTCGCGGTCACCGCTTTCATTCATCGGGTCCGATTACTATCGAGTCGCCTGATGCTTATCTCGGTACGCTCGAAAAAGACGGCTATGTGATCGCGGACTTCGAGCGCCGCAGAGAAATGGTTCGTACCGGCGTCGACGCGGCGGCCGGTCGTGCCGGCGGCCAGATTGTTGACGGTGAATCGTTGTACGACGAAGTTGCTGCGCTGGTTGAGTGGCCGGTTCCCGTGCTGGGAAGCTTTGACGACAAGTTTCTTGAGCTGCCGCGCGAAACTGTAATTTCAACCCTCACCGGGCACCAGCGTTATTTTCCGGTGGCCGACGAAAGCGGCAGGCTGATATCGAAGTTCATTACCGTGGCCAACCTTGAGAGCAAGGATCCGGACCAGGTACGAGACGGAAACGAACGCGTTATTCGTCCTCGTCTCGCAGATGCTGCTTTTTTCTGGGACAGCGACCGTCGGAAGACGCTCGCGAGTCGTGAGGATGATCTTCGCGAGGTTGTTTACCAGCAGGGCCTCGGCAGCTTGTTCGACAAGAGTCAGCGCGTAGCCGCAATTGCGAAGTGGCTTGCGTCGGCACTGGAGCAAGATGCGGCGACCGTGGAGCGGGCCGCCGCAATCGCGAAGTGCGATCTTCTTACCGGCATGGTTGGAGAGTTTCCGGAGCTGCAGGGAACGATGGGCGGTTACTACGCCGCTGCGGACGGTGAGACTGAAGGCGTTGCTTCTGCTATCAACGAACAATATCGGCCGCGCTTTGCGGGTGATTCGATACCGGGATCGGAGGGCGGTCAAATGCTCGCCGCCGCGGACAAGCTCGACATGCTCGCCGGAATATTTTCGCTGGGCAAGAAGCCCAGTGGCAACCGCGATCCGTTCGGTCTGCGCCGTGCGGCGCTCGGCATTGTGCGCATATTGATTGAAGGCGGGCTGGACGTTGACCTGAAAGCGTTGATCGCTGTCGCCGTTAACGCACAACCGAAGGGCAAGCTGGATAACGACGAAGTTGCTGCTGATGTTTATGGCTTCATTAGCGATCGACTACGGCGCTACTTTTTGGATCGTGACCCGGGCCTAAAGACAGAAACGTTTGATGCTGTCATGGTTCGACAGCCGTCGTCTTTACTCGATTTCGACCGGCGCCTGGCCGCGGTGCAGACTTTTGCACGCCTCGAGCAAGCCGAAAGCCTTGCGGCTGCCAACAAGCGCATCGCAAACATCCTGCGCAAGGCGGGCGACCCGGTTGGTTTGAGCGTTAAGAAAAAATTATTGCAGGACGATGCAGAGCTTGCTCTTTTCAGTGCGCTCGAAAGCGTTCGGGAAAAAGTTAAGCCTTTGTTTGCCGTTCGCAGTTATGCCGAAGCGCTTAACGAGCTGGCCGACCTTCGCGACCCTGTCGATCGATTTTTCGATGATGTTATGGTCATGGCGGAAGACGAGTCCATCAGAAATAACCGTCTCGCCCTGCTTGGCGAACTCCGCGCCCTGTTTCTGGATGTCGCCGATATTTCGCGACTCTCGATCGGTTAGACATGCCCGGGCAGCTGGCCGAAAAAGGACTTGTGATACTCGATCGCGATGGCGTGATCAATCAGGACTCCCGCGAATTCGTAAAGTCTGTTGATGAGTGGTTACCGCTGGCCGGCAGCATCGCGGCCATAGCCGAACTTTCCGCCGCCGGATACACCGTTGCAGTAGCGAGCAATCAGTCAGGCCTCGCGAGGGGGTTGTTCGATAAAGCGTCGTTGCTGGCGATGCATCAGAAGTTACACGACCTGGTTTCTGTTGCAGGCGGGCGCGTCGACCGGGTGGTGGTTTGTCCACACGGCCCCGAGGATGGTTGTGATTGCCGCAAACCGAAGCCTGGTTTGCTCCTTGAGCTCGCTCGTCATTACGGCGCTTCCCTGGAGGATGTACCGATCATCGGTGATTCCCTGCGAGACCTGCAGGCTGCCGCCGCCGTTGGCGCTCGGCCGATACTTGTGCGTACGGGTAACGGCGCGAGGACCGCGGAACAGCTACCGCCCGAGCTGGGTGACGTTGAGGTTTACGATGATTTGGCCGCCGTCGCCGCTCAACTAATGGCTCGCTAGATTTATGTTTCGCGCACT
Organism: uncultured Woeseiaceae bacterium; assembly: GCA_964456535.1. Lineage (GTDB taxonomy): Bacteria > Pseudomonadota > Gammaproteobacteria > Steroidobacterales > Woeseiaceae > UBA1847. The sequence goes on from CAYWBZ010000082.1 coordinate 8,257, forward strand.
TCGGTCTCTCGTTTTCATCGCGTTCGTTTTTTCCACTGCGCTTGTGTATGGCCTCATCGTCTTGCCGTTGTTTTGGGCGCCACGAGATTTTCTGTGGGGCTTTGTTCTTAGCTACTGCAGGCTGTCGCTTTGGGCGGGCGACTTCTTTTGCGGCCTTAAGGTCGTCGTCGAGGGACAGGAAAACTTACCCGATACCGCAAGCGTCATCATGATCAAACATTCGTCGGCGCTTGAAACATACGGTCACGTACCTTTCTTTCCGCGCTCGACCTGGGTGATCAAGCGCGAAGTGTTGTGGATACCCTTTTTTGGTTGGGCCCTGCAGATGATTTTTCGCCCGATTGCTATCGATCGGCGCTCCGGCACTCGGGCCGTTAAGCAGGTCATTCAACAAGGGAAGGAAAAACTGGCCGAGGGCATTTGGGTATCGGTTTTTCCGGAGGGCACGCGCATGCCGCCGGGCGAGACTCGCAAGTATGGCGTCAGCGGTGCGGCACTCGCGAAAGAGGCCGGCGTCTTGATTGTTCCCGTTGCTCACAACGCAGTGGATTTCTGGCAACGACGTGAACTTACAAAGAGGCCGGGGACTGTTCGCTTTTGTATCGGCCCACCGATAGATGCTGCGGATCGGGGGCCTCGAGAAACAAACCTGATTGTCCAGGCCTGGATCGAAAACAAGATGCGCGAGATTAGTAGCGCTTATCAACAGGTCGAGCAGGCCGGCAAAAACGAGTAACAGGAACAAATAAAAAGGGCCTCCATCTGGGAGGCCCTTCTTTCATACCAGGTTGTGCGTTGCTTACCAGATCTTGACGCGGTCTTCCGGTGCAAGATAGAGCGCATCTTCTTCGGTAACGTTAAACGCCTCGTAGAATTCCGGCACATTTCGAACCGAGCCGTTCGCGCGGTATCGACTCGGTGAGTGCGGGTTGGTTTCAATCTGCAAACGCAACGCCTCATCACGGTACTTGCCGCGCCATACCCGCCCAAAACCCAGGAATACGCGCTGCACGCCGGTGAAGCCGTCGATGACCGGTGGTTCCTCGCCATTCAGCGAAATTTGATAGGCAAGCAGGCCGATGCTGATTCCGCCAAGGTCGCCGATGTTTTCGCCCAGTGTGAACTCGCCGTTCACGCTTAGGTCGTCGAACGGCTGATATGCGTTGTATTGCTCAACGAGAACGCCTGTTCGCGCGTCGAATGCCGCCCTGTCTTCATCGGTCCACCAGTTTCGCATAACGCCATCACCGTCGAAGGTGCTGCCTGTGTCGTCAAATCCGTGACCGATTTCGTGGCCAATTACGGCGCCGATCGCACCATAGTTGACCGCTTCATCTGCTTCCAGGTCGAAAAATGGCGGCTGCAAAATTGCGGCCGGGAAGACAATCTCATTCAGCGGCGGCATGTAGTACGCGTTGACTGTTTGCGGAGTCATGCCCCATTCGGTTCTATCGACCGGTCCACCCTGTCGATCCATGAAGCGCTGGTACTCAGCGAGCGACGCCCGCTCTACGTTGCCGTAGTAATCATT
>CAYWBZ010000083.1:0-9776 GCA_964456535.1 uncultured Woeseiaceae bacterium
GCCAATTGCAAAAATTCCAGCGAAATCAACACGGACGAATAAACGGTAGGCACAATCAGTAGAAACCGGGGCCAGGTCTCCCCGGCCCCAAAATAGCCGAAGGGCTTGTGGGAGATTAGATAGCCTCTTCGGTTTCATTCAAAGTCTCGCCTTTACGTCACCTCAATTTCGGCCGATTTTTCTATCGGTGAGTCTTCGGTCTTCGGCAGGTGAACGCGCAGCACGCCCTTTTTCGAATCGGCCTTAATCTTGCTTTCGTCGACGTTGCCAGGCAGCGTGAAAGATCGCGAGAATTTTCCGTAGAAGCTTTCTACTCGGTGATAGGTCTCACCCTCTTCTTCATTGCTGTGTTTACGCTCGCCCTCAATTGTGAGGGTGCCGTCGCAAACGGAAACATGGACGTCCTCCTTGTCAACATCCGGTAGTTCCGCCTTGACCAGATATTCCTTCTTCGTCTCACTGATGTCGGCCGACGGCGACCACTCGGCGATGTTATGACCATCCTTGTCGAATAATTTATCTGAGCGCAGGTCGAACCCCGGCGAATACTGGCGAAAGAAGTTGTCCATTTCCTGGAATGGGCGCCATGTTGTTATCTGCATATCAATTCTCCACATAATTTGATCAGAAACGACTTAACACTATGCGTGTCAGCGCGTGAACGATATTGTCGATTTCCACAGCGAATCTGTGGGTACCCGTAGCGTCCATACTGGCATGTGGAATCCTATAATTTCGTTCACGGAATTCGGCTGGTTCAATTGGTGATGTGCATACCAAGTAGCGGAGAAAAACGATGTTCTGGCAATGTGACGAACGACGAATGACCAACGCCTTGACGCGCTTCAGCGAGAGTTTTTCGCTCAGTGATGAAAGCCGCGCGGAATTGGACGGACTTACGCAATGGCTTTCAAAGAACCAAGCTGAGCGGGAAGAAGACTGGTCTCATGAGGAGCTAATCAACACGCTGTTCAGCGATCAGGACACGCTGATGCATTGTTCGAGGAGGTCCGGGATGTGCTCTAGTCGATGGAGCAATTTGCTGAAACCCTGATTCAGAAACTGGTGGCATTTCGCGTGACATTGACAGCCGAACAACAGGAGCAATTAGCTATGGAAATAGTGAGAAGCGGGCGCCAGGGCCGCTGGCGTGGATTGCACCGTCGTCAGCGGTCGCGGGAGCATAGGCGCGCCTCGCACGCCCGAATGTGATGGACCTGGGCCTATCTGTTTCGCGCCATGGCAAGTACCTCGATTATAGTTGTGCCGAGCACGACCATCCAGAGCACTAGGTATCCGCGGATTGGCATCTCAAAAGGATCGAAAAGAAGCCAAACAAAAACGGTTCCGCCACCCAGTGTGTTGATCACGCCAGCAGCCAAACACCGCAATAGCGGCCAGTACTACCGATATGCCGCCAGTTCCCGAATTGGCGGACGACAGACGAATGAAAACTCCAAGGAACGACCCATAGCCCTCGGCAAATACTAATTGTGACCATAAGGAGATTGACTCAAGTTGGTTCTACCAATAGCGAGTATTGAGAAATGGCGATAAACGTCGCGATCAACGGGTACGGGCGCATTGGCCGCATGATCTTGCGGGCGCTCTATGAGCGCAAGCGGACGGCTGAGCTTCGAGTTGTAGCCATCAACGACCTCGGTGACGTGCGCACCAATGTTCATTTGACAAGATATGACTCCGTACACGGTAGGTTTCCCGGCGAGGTTCACACAGAGGGTGGCGGTCTCATCGTAGAAGGCGATCCGGTTCGAGTGCTAAGTCAGCGATCGCCGGCACAGCTTCCCTGGGGCGAATTGGACGTCGACGTGGTCCTGGAGTGCACCGGACTGTTCCGGACGCGGGAGAGCGCAACGCAGCACCTCACCGCGGGTGCAGGAAGGTGCTGTTGTCAGCGCCAGGCAGTGGAAAAGTGGATGCGACGATGTCAATGATTCCGACTAGGACTGGCGCCGCAAGCGCTGTAGGTCTTGTGTTACCCGCCCTTGCCGGAAGGCTTGATGGTTTTGCAGTGCGCGTTCCTGTTATTAATGTCTCAATGGTCGACCTGACATTTTCGGCGGCTCGCAAGACAAATATTGATGAGATCAACACAGTCATGCGAAACGCGAGCGATGGGAAACTCAATGGCATTCTCGAATACTCCGACGAACCGCTGGTCTCCGTCGATTTTAACCACAATCCCGCATCGTCAATCTACGACGCAACACTGACCAATGTCATTGATGGGACGCTCGTTAGGGTCTGTGCCTGGTATGACAACGAGTGGGGTTTTGCCAACCGGATGCTGGACACGGCACTCGCCGTTGCGAGCGCAACCTGATGGCCAAACGCGCGCGCATTCTCGTGATCGGGGCGAAACATCCTTTTTGCTATGCTTGAAACGTCACCCAACAACGAAAGAAAGCAAACGCCGATTGGCGTGATTGCGGAGGTTCACGGCCCGGTGGCAGTGATTGCCTGTGATCTCCTGCCGCCCCTGCGCCAAGCCCTATGCGCTCACCTCGATCACGAGAGCTATCTGTTCGAGGTCCATCAGCATCTCGATGAGCACCATTTACGCGCTATTACCCTGCACCGTAGTGCTGGTCTACACCGAGGCATGACAGTTTATGACACGGGCGCACCGCTCCACGTCCCGGTGGCACCTGATTGCCTGGGACGCCTGTTGAACATCTTCGGCGAGCCGCTGGACGACGGTCCTACCCTGTCACCGCAGGAATTCCGCAACATTCACAGCAAACCCGCGGCACTCCATGAGGCCGTTGGCACGGGGGAGATACTGGAGACCGGTATCAAAGTCATCGACCTGCTCTGCCCCTTCATTAAGGGCGGAAAAACCGGTCTGTTCGGCGGAGCCGGCGTGGGTAAAACCGTGCTGATCATGGAATTCATGCATGCGGTGGCCAACCTGCATAAGGGAGTGTCGGTATTCGCTGGCGTCGGCGAGCGTATCCGCGAAGGCCATGAGCTTTGGCATGAAATCCGAGAGACCGGTGTGCTACCGCAGACACTCATGGTGTTCGGCCAGATGGATGAATCGCCGGGCGTACGTTTCCGCGTCGGCCTCTCGGCGCTCACCTATGCCGAGTATCTACGCGACACCCTGCACAAAGAGGTGTTGTTCGTCATGGACAACATCTTCCGATTCGTACAAGCGGGCAGCGAGGTCTCCAGTCTCCTCGGGCGCATGCCGGCTACTGTTGGTTACCAACCCACGCTGATCACTGAGGTGGCGGAAATGCAGGAACGGATTCTTTCTACGCCGCAGGGTGCCATCACCTCTGTGCAGGCCGTCTACGTGCCTGCGGACGACATGACTGACCCCGCGATCAGCGCCATACTCAGCCATCTCGACACCACCGTTATCCTATCCCGTGTCCAAGCAAGTAAAGGTATCTATCCGGCGGTAGACCCTCTGCAATCAAGCAGCGGACTCATGGATCGCCGCACCATGGGCTCACGCCACTACGACATCGCGGAAGGCGTGCGCGAACACTTGGCGCGCTACAAAGAATTGGAGGATATTATTTCCATGTTGGGCATGGAGGAGCTTTCTGCTAAAGATCGCAAGATCGTCATGCGTGCGCGCAAGCTGCAACGCTATCTCACCCAGCCATTTTGGACCACGGCCTCGCGTACGGGAATCGAAGGCGTTTCGGTCCCGCTGATGAGTACGCTTGCCGACTGCGAAGCCTTTTTGTCGGGACGCTACGATGCGGTCTCGGAGGACCACTGCTATATGCGCGGCACTATGCCAAAGGCAGCATCGTGAAGACCTATACCCTGCGGCTCCAAGATGCGACCCGATCGGAAGTGATAGCGGGTGTAACATCCTTCGTCGGCGTGGATGCCTCAGGCAGTTTCGGAATTCTCGCAGGACACGCACGCATGATGACTTCGCTCGTCATCGGATTGGCCCGATTTCGTGTCGGCTTGGATGCTTGGAAATACCTGGCTTTGCCAGGGGCGGTTCTGTATTTCCGTGACAACGTACTATCGCTGAGCTCACGCCGTTATCTGCTGGACGACGACTATCTGAATATAAGTCAGGCCCTGCAGCAACACTTGCTGGCCGAAGAGGAAGAGCTCCACACCTTAAAAGAAAGCCTGCACCACATGGAAGAAGAGGTTCTCAAACGCCTCTGGCAAATGACCCGCAAGGAAATAGGCTGATGACACCCATGCAGCAGCCTAATGACCTTAGGAAGCAAATAGACCGCCAGGTACGGCGTTTGAAAAAAGCCGAACATGAGCGGCCCACTCTAATGGGTCAGACAATTTACCTCGGCACCCTCGGGTTGCTGTTCGTGCTGCCTGTAATTGGCGGAGCCTATCTGGGTAAATGGTTGGACAGCCTGGCTGCCGGATACTCGGCCCGCTGGACGGTGAGCCTGATCCTGGTTGGCGTATTTGTGGGTGCTCTGAATAGTTACTTCTTGATAAAGGCATAACCAGTGGCTAACGGAAATCTACTCATCGAACCCGTCGTCGAACTGGGGCCAGTAACAATCACGAACACGGTGGTGACCACCTGGGCGATCATGGGAGTGATCTGGTTGCTCGCTTGGCTGTTGTCGCGCAGGCTGCGCGTTGAGCCAGGGCCTGTGCAGACCGCGCTTGAAGGTATCGTCTCCACTATCGAGAAATCCGTAGCCGAGGTCGCGCCCCAGCATGCCCAACGCATAATGCCGTTTATCGGCAGTCTTTGGATCTATCTGGTCTTTGCCAATCTCAGCGGCCTGATCCCGGCGGCGCACGCCCCCACACGGGACCTGTCCGCTACAGCCGCATTGGCATTCCTGGTGTTTCTTTCGACGCACTGGTTCGGTATCCGTATCCAGGGTCCTAAGGCGTACCTGCGCCATTTCCTGTCACCCAGCCCGATCCTCCTGCCTTTTAATCTCATCAGCGAGATTACGCGCACAGTTGCGCTGGCGGTGCGGCTGTTTGGCAACATGATGAGCTTGGAGATGGCGGCACTGTTGATCCTGCTGGTCGCCGGTTTCCTGGTACCCATACCGATCATGATGCTTCATATCGTGGAGGCGCTGGTGCAGGCCTACATCTTCGGAATGCTGGCGCTCATCTACATCGCCGGTAGTCTACAAGCACAACAACTTCGGCAACAAGAATAAGGAGTAACTTATGTTCGACCTGTCCACATTCGCTCTTGCGTCGACAATCGCCGCGATTCTTGGTATTGCACTCGGAGTCATACTGCCCGCATTCGCCATGGGGCGGGCTATCAGCAGCGCCCTCGATGCCTTGTCGCGACAACCGGAAGCAGAGAATGCCATTATGCGCACACTGTTCATCGGTCTGGCCATGATCGAGTCGCTGGCCATCTATGTTTTGGTCATCGTGCTTATCGTGTTGTTTCGCAACCCGCTGCTCGAATATCTCCTGCAATAGACCAGTGGCGACAATGACGTTATTGGCGACATGGAGCACCCTGCCGTGGAACTGAGCTGGTCCACCTTTGTATTAGAGATTGTCAATTTCCTGGTCCTGGTGTGGATCCTTAAGCGCTTTTTTTACGAACCGGTATTGAACGTGATCAGCCGCAGACGGGCAGGGATCGAAAAGACCCTGGCCGACGCCAAAACCCTGCATGCGGACGCTGAACGAGCGCAAGAACATTATGACGGTAGGCTTGCCGACTGGGATTTGGAACGGCGACAAGCGCGCGAAGCGCTGGATCAGGACCTGGAGGCCGAACGTGTACTGAAGTTGGCGGAGCTACAAAGCGCTCTGAAGCGGGAACAGGAGATGGCGCGCGTGGCCGACGCGCGTCAACAGGCCGATGCCATGATCAAGATTGAAGAAGTGGCGCTCTTGCAAGGTGCCCGCTTCGCAACCGACCTGCTGGAGCACGCATCCGGACCGGACATGGAGGCGCGCCTTGTTGAATTGGTGATTGCCGAACTGAATAAGCTGCCGGCTGACCGTATTACGGCCTTGCGAAACAGCTACGGGAAAACCCCTGAGACGATCATGGTGGTTAGCGCCTTCCAGCTTTCGGACGATCAACGCCAACACCTGGAGCATGCCCTGGCGGCAATTACCGGCCCGAACATACCACTACGTTTCGAACAGAATAGCGACCTGCTGGCCGGTGTCCGCATCATCATCGGCGCCTGGGTTTTGGGTTTAAATCTCCAGGATGAACTAAAAGGATTCGTGGAGCTGGCCTATGGCGAGAAACGGATTGGACATGGCAACGAGTCCGCTTAAGCGCCGGGCAGAATGGCTGAACCATTACCAGCCGGGGCTTCGTATCAGCGAACAAGGCAGCGTGGTTTCCGTTGGTGATGGTATTGCCTGGATTACTGGTTTGCCGTCCGCCGCCATGGATGACGTTCTAGTATTTGCGGACGGCAGCCAGGCGATGGTTTTTGATTTGACGGAAAGGCTGATCGGCGCGGTAATACTATACGAGACCGCGGCGCTGACTGCCGGCACCACCGTCCAACGCACTGGCCGAACCTTAAGCGTGCCGGTTGGCGATGCGCTGCTCGGGCGGATCATTGACCCCTTGGCGGCTCCACTCGATGGTAAGCCGCCGCCAGCCCATACGCGTTGGCAGCCGATAGAATCGTCTTCACCACCCATCGTGGCGCGCGATTTCGTCCATGAACCCCTTCACACCGGCATCAAGATCGTCGACACGATGATCCCCATCGGTAAAGGGCAACGCCAATTGGTCATTGGCGACGAGGGCCTGGGGCGCAGTTCCATCGCGCTGGACACCGTGATCAATCAGCGCGGCCTGGACGTCTACTGCGTTTATGTGCTGATCGGCCAAAAACGCTCCACGGTGGTGAGCACTATCGATACGCTGAGGAAATATGCTGCCCTGGATTTCACCACTGTCGTGGTGGCGGAGGCGAGTAGTTTGCCCGGTCTGCAGCATCTGGCGCCGTTCGCCGGTTGCGCGGTCGCCGAATTCTGGATGCAACAGGGACGCGATGTCCTGGTGGTCTACGATGACCTATCGACCCATGCCAAGACCTATCGCGAACTGTCGCTGTTACTGCACCGCCCGCCGGGTCGCGAGGCCTACCCCGGCGACATCTTTTCCGTTCATGCTCGGTTGCTGGAGCGCGCCACGTGCCTGAACGCCGCCCATGGTGGCGGCAGCATGACAGCCCTGCCCATCGCTGAAACGCAACTCGGCGAGATTGCTGCCTATATCCCCACCAACCTGATCTCCATCACCGACGGACAGCTGCACTTGGATCGCGGTCTGTTTGCCGGCGGGTTCCGCCCCGCCATTGATATCGCCCTTTCAGTCTCGCGTATTGGCGGTCAGGCGCAACACCCGAGCATCAAAAATGAGGCCGGCCGTATCAAGCTTGATTATCTCCAGTTCCTGGAGCTGGAGATCTTCACCCGCTTCGGCGCGCGCCTTGAGGCTTCTATGCGAACGGCTATTCATCGCGGTCGCCTGTTGCGGGAGATCCTAAAACAGGACCGTCTCTCTCCTTTGCCGATGACATTCCAGATGGCGTGGTTGGTGGCGTTCAACGATGGCCTTTTCGAAGCTACGAGCTCCGGCGAGATCTCCACCTTGCTTGCGGCACTTGATGAGCGCGTCAGGCACACTGAGCTGAGCCTCGATGACCCTCGTGACGAATGGAGCGCGGCGGTCGCCAGCTGGTTCCCCGTCCAATCCGGGACGCCTCATCATGACACGTCGGCGTAAGCTCGAGCATCATCGCCACAGCCTGGCCGAGATCCGGGACATCATGAATTCGATGCAAACCCTTGCCTACATAGAAACCCGAAAGCTGGCCCGCTTTCTTGATGCACAACATGCCGTGGTTCAAAGCATAAAGGACGTTGCGGCGGATTTGCTCAGCTTCTATCCCGACATCCTGCCCGAGGCGACAGCGGCAACACCTGTCTATGTTTTGATTGGAACTGAGCGCGGCTTTTGCGGTGACTTCAACCATGCCCTTCTCAAATATCTGAAATCCACTGTTCAGGCACATTCCAAAGGCGACCCAATACTGATCGGGATCGGGCGCAAGTTGAATACGCTACTGGATGGAGATGCGCGCGTCAGGGCCCAGATAGATGGCGCCAGCGTAGTGGAAGAGGTAACTGCCGTGCTCAGTGAGTTGCTGAGCGAATTATCTTCTCTGCAGAGACAACACCGTATGCTGACTGTGTATGGGCTCTACCATGGCGGTGAAGGCGGTATGGTCATGCAAAAACTGTTACCCCCATTCCAGAACTATTTGCATCAGGCACCACGCTTCCCGCATCCACCGGTCCTGAATCAATCCCCACCCGAATTTTTCGTTGAGCTTGTGGATCATTATCTGTTCGCGGCCCTGCATGAAATGTTGTACACCTCGCTGATGTCGGAAAACCACCGTCGCGTAGCACACTTAGGAGGGGCGGTAAGGCACCTCGACAACAAGTCAGCGGAGTTAGCACGACAATGCAATGCCCTGCGCCAAGAGGAGATCATCGAGGAGATCGAGGTAATTCTGCTCAGCGCAGGCAACGTTGATGAGAGCTGGAACGAACGCCAGTCATTGGGAACCGCGGATCCAGCAAAGGCAGGAAACGACCAATAGAAGTCATCGTATGCAAAACGAGTACGCAATTCTGATCACACTGGGCGCCCTGCTTATTTTGAGCCCATTCGTCAAGAGCTTGATGGAACGTATCGGTGTTCCGGCATTAGTCGGTTATATCGGGCTTGGTTTCCTTATCAGCTTGATGAATCAACAATGGTCGTTTGTTACCTCTGCTTTCGATAGTACCTTTGCAGTGCTGGCTCAACTGGGTGTTGTTGCCCTGCTGTTTCGTGTTGGTCTGAAAAGTCATATTCGAGCGTTGCTGGCCAAATTGCCCGATGCAAGCTTCATCTGGATGGGTGATGTACTAACAAACCTGATCCTCGGTTTTTTGGTTTCTCGGTATGTTCTCGCATTGCCTCTAGAGACGTCACTGGTCATCGCCACCGCATTCAGCGCGACCAGTGTTGCTGTGTCCGTGGTACTGACAACTTAACCCCTTAGCTCGAGCTATATTCAATGAATAGGTCAGTCATACGGCCGCCGCACTTTTCCAAGATGCAAGAGCCTGTCGCCTGAAAAAGCGATAGTGCTCGGCCGATAGCAAATGGCGTCCTAGATTGAAAAGATTGTAGACAGTCGCGTGCGTGCTTAGAAACCGTTGAGCTTGATACGTTGACTTGAATCGCCTCATGCCTCGCTCCCTAACCCTGGTTGGCTGATGCGAAAGCTCAGCCCGGTTGTTGGCGTATTGGGAAGTGTCGTGAATGGTATCCGGAATCAGTTCCCGATGAGCAACGCCGTAACTGCGTAGCTTATCTGTGACGATGCGCCGGGGTTCACTGCCGCTAACACGGAGCAATCGCTTGAAAAAGCGCGCTGCTGCCTTTCCATCTCTGCGACTCTGCAGGAATACATCCACCACTTCGCCGTCCTGATCGACGGCGCGCCAAAGATAGTGTTGTACGCCTTGAATTTTCACGAAAACCTCATCGAGAAAAAAGGTATCACCGTAGCCCTGATGTCTGCGGCGTAGACGCTTGGCGTACTTAGGGCCGAATTTGATACACCACAATCGAATGGACTCGTAACTGACCGCGATTCCGCGCTCGGACATGAGATCTTCGATATCACGGGCACTCAGATTAAAGCGGTGATAGAGCCAGACAACGTGCTGGATGACTTCGGGAGGAAACCGGTGACGTTTGTACATAGCGGAAC
>CAYWBZ010000084.1:0-9709 GCA_964456535.1 uncultured Woeseiaceae bacterium
CATGAATCCAATAAATCGCATCCTGTCGGTCGTTAGTGACCCACGCTATTACCAGATCATAGTACTCAGCTTACTGCTGGGCTACGGCATCCTCGAACTTGATTTCGGTATTCGCTGGCAGAACGCCCTGACTATCGTTGCCACCGCTCTTGCCGTGCAGTTCCTGGGCACGCGCTATGCGGGCCTGCCGCGTTTTGATCCGTTGAGCCCTCTCATAACATCAATGTCGCTAACCCTGCTGTTGCGCACCGACACAATCTGGCTGGCGGCAATCGCAGCATCGCTCGCGATCGGCAGCAAGTTCCTGCTGCGCTACCGGGGCAAGCACATTTTCAACCCGGCGAACTTCGCGCTTGTATCACTGATGTTACTGAGCGACCACGCCTGGGTTTCATCCGGGCAATGGGGAAGTGCCGCTATTGGTGCATTTGCGCTTGCCTGCCTTGGCTTCCTCGTATTAACTCGTGCGCGTCGCGCCGAAACGACGATCGCGTTCATTCTGATTTATGCAGCCCTGCTTTTCGGTCGGGCGATCTGGCTCGACGACCCGTTCAGCATCCCACTACATCAGATACAAAACGGCGCGTTGCTGATTTTCGCGTTCTTCATGATTTCCGACCCCAAGACCACGCCGAATACGGCAGCGGGTCGCATTCTTTTTGCCGCGCTGGTCGCCAGCGTCGCCTACACCATTCAATTTATCTACTACCAACCTAATGGCCCGATTCTCGCGTTGATTATGTGTGCACCGATGGTGCCGATGATTGACTCGCTGCTGCGCGGTCGAATTTATCGGTGGGAAACACCGTCTGGTCGCGAGACCAGCGCAATCAAAGGAGTGTCCTAATGCGAATTATCGCAACTATTCTTGCGACGGCTGTAACCGTCGCTGTGGCAACAACCGCTCAGGCTTTTTGTGGCTTTTATGTCGCCCGCGCGGATACGAGTCTTTTCAACAAGGCATCACAAGTCGTGCTGGTGCGCGATGAAAATCGTACCGTTATTACAATGGCCAATGATTTCGAAGGTGATGTTGATGATTTCGCGGTCGTCATACCCGTGCCAACGAAAATCGAGCGCGAACAGATCAACGTCGGCGATCGTGCCATTGTCCAGCATCTGGATGCGTACACCGCTCCAAGGCTCGTCGAATATCACGATCCTGATCCTTGCATGCGTTATGAACGTTACAAGATGTCCAACGATAGCGCCGTGCCGCAGTCGGCTGTCCTTGAGGAATCGCGAACAGCCGCACGCTCACTGGGCGTCACGATTGAGGCGAGCTATACGGTCGGTGAATACGACATCCTGATCCTGTCTGCCGAGGACAGCGGCGGTCTTATCAAGTGGTTGAAGAAAAACGATTATCGCCTGCCGCGTGGCGCTGAGAAAGTGGTCGACAGCTACCTGAAACAGGACATGCGTTTCTTCGTAGCAAAGGTCAATCTCGAAGAGCAATCAAAGCTCGGTTACCAGTACTTGCGGCCGTTACAGATCGCTTATGAGAGCAACAAGTTCATGCTGCCTATACGACTCGGCACCCTGAACGCAAAAGGCAAGCAGGAACTGTACGTCTACGCCCTGACGCGCTCCGGCCGAGTCGAGACGACCAACTACCGCACTGTGAAACTACCCACCGATATGGATGTACCGGAATTCGTGCAGGGTGAATTTGCAGAGTTCTATCGTGACTTGTTTGCAAAACAGGTCGAAGCCGAGAACGAGCGAGCCGTTTTTCTTGAGTACGCCTGGGACATGGCCTGGTGCGACCCCTGTGCGGCCGATCCGCTAAGCACACAGGACCTGCGAAAGCTTGGCGTCTTCTGGGTTGGTGATCAAAGCGACCGCAGAATTGCACCGATGCCTGCACAAGATGTGTTCGTTACTCGTCTACATGTGCGCTATGACAGTGAGCACTTTCCTGAAGATCTCGTTTTTCAGGAAACCGGTGATCGCCAGAACTACCAAGGCCGCTATGTTATTCGTCGACCCTGGAAGGGCGAAGCCTCATGCGATATCAGCCAGTATCAGGCCACCGTTCGTGAGCGGCAGGAGCGTGAAGCGCAGCAACTGGCTAACCTGACTGGCTGGGACATAGCGGAAATCCGCAAGAAGATTCCGCTCCTTGAGGGAACGAATCCGGATAAAGACCCACCCTGGTGGAAGCGCCTCTGGAGCTAGAAAAACAAACCCCGGCATTTGCCGGGGCTTTTCTTATGCGTTCTTGGCCTTCCAGGCCGCAATCAACTCGGCCTCACGCTCAGCAGGTAAACCCGCCTTCATGTCCGCCCGACGTTCCTCGCTCTGCGCATCCCACCAGGCCAGCAAATTGCGTGCCGTCTCCCGCTCAGGTCGATTATGCAGGCCGGCCACCCGGGCCGCCTCGCCACTGAAAGTTCCGGAACCACCATTCTCACCGCTTTTAGGATTCCATATTGGCAAAAGACGGCTACCGGTCAGTTCATTTTCATACGCAAATTCTTCGCTGATCCAGTGTGGCTCAACAGTGGTGCCGGTGATCGCCTGTGAGTCTTCCAGCAAATCACCCATCGTGTAAGAACCCGCCGGATTAACTGCATTGTAGATGCCAGAAATACTGTTATCCACGCAATCCAGTGTGAAATTCGCGAGATCGTTCACGTCGATAATCTGAATAACGTCTTCCGGCGTCCCGGGCCAGATCATTTCACCACCTCTCCGAGTACGAATCGGCCAGTAGGAAAAACGGTCCGTGTGGTCGCCGGGACCGCAAACATAAGTCGGACGAATGATGGTCAGCTTGTCTGCCGCGATCTCGCGCGCCGCACGCTTTTCACAGAGTGCTTTCAGCGGCCCGTAGGTCTCACCGGTTACTTCCTCGATACTTTCATTGGCGATAGTCGCAAGTGGCGATGTTTCGAGATTGTGAATATCGAAGTCGGCATAGACCGAAACGGTCGATGTATAAACGTAGCGGTCAGTGTTCGCAGCCAATAGTCGAGCCGAGTCCTGTACGTGTCGGGGCACGTACCCGGAGTTATCAATTACGGCATCCCATCGACGACCCTTCAACCCGTCAAGGCCGTTGTCCCGATCACCTTTGATCGTTTCGAGATCGGGAAACAGCTCATTGTTCGAGCGGCCACGATTGAACAAAGTAACCTGATGTCCGCGACGCAGCGTTTCTCTCACCATGTGCGGTCCGAGAAAACCGGTGCCGCCAAGTATCAGGACATTCAGTGGTTTGATCTTTTTTTCTGCGGCAGCAGCGACCTGCGGCAACCCTGCCGCAATAGCAGCGCTGCCTAGTACGCCGGCCTTGATGAACTCGCGACGACTGTTTGTCATTGTTCTTTCTCCGTCAGTGGCAATCGCCGCAGTCTAACGGAATCAGACATCTTGCGCGCGGAGCTATTCCAGGCGCGCGATCGGTACCAAATCAAAGCCAATAAGGCGGCCCGCTTCTATGGCAATGACTGCGTCTTTAACTTTCGAACCTGCACCCAATAGAACACCAAAGCTTGCCTCTGGATTCTCTGTGTACAGCGCCCTTACGTATGGCGCGACACTTGTGGACGTCATCGCGCGGCCGTTCACAATGAACGAACCCGTGGCTTCGACGATGATACTGATGGACTCAATGTCGACCGGTACGTCGTAAATTCCCTGCGGCAAGGTGACGGGCAAACCGTCCTCCTTAACGAAACTGGCAACAACGATGAAAAAGATCAACATGATAAAGACCACGTCCAGCATGGGCGACAAGTTGATTTCGGATTGGTCTTCGTAAGGTACGGCCTGGAATCGACTCATTACATTCTCCTGCAATGAATACTTCCCGCACGTTTTGTTGCTGCGACTACCGGTAGCGGTCTTGCAGCTTCTTCAATTCTTTACCACCGGGGTTCAGGCCGTCAAGCGCTAATTGCGATAATGGTGTATCGACGTTGCCCAGTAATTCGTGCATTTCGGCTCGAGACTCATTGAGATACAACAGACCCGTCGTAATCTCTCCGGCGTTGAAGCGTTCGCGCAAATACTTGAATGCCACAGCCCTGCTCGTGAGGTCATACTCTTTGTCGATTTTGCGCAGAATTATGGTGCTGCCGTCATGCAACTTGATTGGCATAGCTTCGCCTACATCGTAGGACGCCTTGATTTCCTCGGTCGGCGGAATGAAATCGATGTCGGCGACATGATGGTAGAACTCCCGCGTGTGAGCGTAGCTTTTTGTTGATCCTTCATGGTCGTTGAAAGTAACACAAGGGCTCACGATATCGACCAGCGCGAAGCCACGATGCATCATCGCTCCCTTTAGCAGCGGCACCAGTTGTTCTTTGTCACCAGAGAAGCTTCGAGCAATGTAAGTGGCACCCAAACTCAATGCTGTGCTCACAGGATCAATCGGTTCTTGCGTATTGGGCAGACCCTTCTTGGGCAAACTGCCTATATCAGCCGATGCCGAAAACTGGCCCTTGGTAAGACCATAGACGCCGTTGTTTTCGATGACGTAACACATATTAAGGTTGCGCCTGATCGCATGTACGAACTGGCCGACACCGATAGACAAAGAGTCGCCGTCACCGGAAACGCCAATGTATGTCATTTCACGATTCGCCGCGTTGGCGCCTGTCGTCACCGACGGCATGCGCCCGTGTACTGAGTTGAATCCATGTGCCTGACTGATGAAATAGGCGGGCGTCTTCGATGAACAACCAATGCCACTCATCTTCGCCAGCATGTGCGGCTCGATACCGAGCTCGAACACCGCCTGGATGATCGCTGCTGTTACGGAGTCGTGACCACAACCTGCGCACAGTGTCGATACCGTGCCTTCATAATCACGAGAGGTCAGCCCAAGCTTGTTCTTGGGCATACCCGGGTGTGAGACTTTCGGCTTCGTTATGTAACTCATTATCGAATTCCCGGCTTAGGCCGCCTGGCCTTTCGCGATTTCCTCAAGCACTCCGTCTACAACAAATCCGGCAGTGATTGGCATGCCATTGTAATGCAGCAGCGGAACAAGCTTGGTCTGGTCTGCCTCGATATCGTTGATCAGTATCGTACGTAACTGTGCATCACGATTTTGTTCAACCACATAAACAACGTCGTGTTGCTTGATAAAGTCACTGACCTCATCGCTAAATGGAAATGCCTTGATCCTGCAGTAGTTCAAATTGACGTCCTGCTTTGCCAATCGACCCATCGCCTCCTCACAGGCACCGTCACCGCTGCCGATCGTGATTATACCGGCCTTGTTAGATTGCGAATAACGAATAGCGGGCTTCGGCACTATAGTGCGAGCCGTCTCCCATTTGACCAGCAGGCGATCCACGACCTCCTGATAATCATCTGAATCTTCAGTGTAGGCACCGTGTTTCGTGTGACCGGAACCCCGAGTGAAATACGACCCTTTCGGATGCACGCCGGGCAATGAACGATACGGAATACCATCTCCATCGACATCAAGGTAGCGATAGAAGTTCTCCATTTCCTCAAGTTGTTCGGCGCTCAAAACCTTGCCGCGATCCGGCACGTAGCCTTCGTCCCACTCAAGCTCTGGAATCATCCAGTCGTTCATACCGATATCGAGGTCCGACATCACGATTACGGGTGTTTGTAGTCGTTCGGCCAGGTCGAATGCGGCCACCGCCATGTAAAAACACTCGCCCGGATCTGCCGGAAACAGCAGAACGTGCTTTGTGTCACCGTGCGATGCATATGCGCAGCTAATAATGTCGCATTGCTGCGTCCGCGTTGGCATACCGGTTGAGGGGCCCGTGCGCTGCACGTTGAAAATTACCGTCGGGATTTCTGCGTAGTAGGCGTAGCCGATGAATTCGCTCATCAGTGAAATACCCGGCCCACTGGTCGGCGTAAACGAACGTGCGCCGTTCCACGCGGCGCCGATCACCATGCCGATGGCGGCGAGTTCGTCTTCGGCCTGAATAATGCAGTAGGTACGCTTTCCAGATTCCGGATCCACTCGATAACGCAAACAAAAATCCCGGAAAGCATCCATCAGAGATGTCGACGGCGTGATTGGATACCAGGCCCCAACCGTCGCGCCGGCATACATGCAGCCAAGGCCCGCTGCTGAGTTGCCATCTATGATTATGTGGTCTGCGGTCGCGTCCATAGCTTCGATGCGCGTCGACAGGGGGCAGGAAATAGTTTCCCGCGCCTGATCGAATCCCAGCCGAATCGCCGTCATGTTGGACTCGATCAGGTGTGCTTTCGCCGCAAACGTTTTCTCGAGCAGCTCTGTTATCACATCGAGGTCGATCCCCAGCAACGCGGCAACGGCCCCAACATACGAAATGTTCTTCATAAGGATGCGTGCCCGCGCACCATCGAAATTTTCGTTGCACAACCTGGAAAACGGAATACCGATAACGGTAATGTCCTCACGATTCAGTTGTTCGCCACGCGGCCAGGTCGAATCGTAAATCAAACATCCGCCGGGTTTGACGTCAGCCATGTCTCGGGCATAGGTTTGCGCATTCATTGCCACCATGACATCAACACGGTCTGAGCGTGCCTGATGCCCATCACCGGTCACGCGTATTTCGTACCAGGTCGGCAGGCCCTGAATATTGGATGGAAAGTAGTTCTTGCCAACTACCGGTACGCCCATACGAAATATGGACTTCATCAACAGGCTGTTCGCACTGGCGGACCCGGTACCGTTTACCGTGGCAATTTTGATTACGACGTCGTTTACTGTTGCCACTTGTACCCTCTAGGACCCGGAGCCGGCCGCTGGCAGTGCTTGCTCATCGGAAAGTTCGTCTTTTGCGTAGGGAACAAGAATATTCGACTTTTGCATATCCCAGGCTCCGGTCGGGCAACGCTCGGCGCAAAGGCTGCAATGAACACAAAGATCTTCATCCTTGACCATTACCCTTCCGGTATGAGGAAGGTCGGCCGAGACATACAAAACCTGGTCATGATTTTCGGCGGGCGCGGACAAGCGAGTTCGGAGCTCGTCTTCCTCACCATTGGCGGCAATTGTCAGACAGTTCACCGGACATATATCGATACAGGCATCGCACTCTATGCAGAGATCCGCCGAAAAGACCGTCTGGATATCACAATTAAGACAACGTTCGACTTCCTGTACAGCCTGCTCTGCTGTGAAGCCCAGCTCGACTTCAATATCGATTTGCTTGAATCGTTCTTTTAGATCGACATGCGGCATTAACCTGCGTGACGCATCATCGTAGTCATTCGAGAAACTCCACTCGTGCATGCCCATTTTCTGGCTCGCGAGGTTCAGGCCGTCGGGCAAGCGATCCGTAATGCTTTCACCCTGGCAGTACCGGTGTATGGATATTGCCGCCTGATGACCATGCTCTACAGCCCAGATAATGTTCTTCGGACCGAACGCTGAGTCGCCGCCGAAGAATACGCCATCGCGACCGCACATCATGGTGGTCTCATCGACGATCGGGCAATCCCAGTCGTTGAATTCAATGCCGATGTCGCGCTCGATCCACGGGAACGCATTGTCCTGACCGATTGCGAGAACAACGTCGTCACAAGGAATAATTTTCTCGCCAGTGACGGTGCCACGATCGATACGACCGTTCTCGTCGAGCTTGTATTCCATCAACTCGAACTTCATTCCCACGAGCTTGCCGTCTTCGATAACAAACTCTTTCGGCGAATGGTTGACCAGTATTTCGACATTTTCCTCTTCGGCATCCTGGAGTTCCCAGTCTGATGCCTTGAAGAACTCGCGCGGCTTTCTGGCCATCACCTTGACGTTCTCGGCGCCGATTCTGAGAGATGTTCTGCAGCAATCCATCGCTGTATTTCCGACACCGATAATCAGGACCTTCTTGCCAACTTCCTTTATGTGCTCGAAAGCGACGGACTCGAGCCAGTCAATGCCGATATGGATGCGATCAGAATCGTAGCGGCCCGGGATCTCAAGATTCTTGCCACGCGGTGCGCCGGTTCCGACAAACACGGCATCGTAATTTTCCTCAAGCAATCCTTTCAGGCTTTCAACCGGGTGATTCACCTTAAGATCGACATTCATGTCGAGGATGTAGCCGATTTCTTCGTCAAGAACCTTGGGTGGCAATCGAAACTGAGGAATGTTCGTCCGCATCAGACCGCCCGTCGTCTTAAGCGCCTCAAAAATAGTGACCTCGTAACCCAAAGGGGCCAGATCATTCGCAACCGTTAATGACGCACAGCCGGCGCCGATCAACGCGACTTTCTTGCCGTTGCTGGTGGCGGGTGCTTGCGGCAGTCGATCCGTTATGTCTTCCCGGTGATCAGCTGCAACACGTTTGAGCCGACATATAGCGACTGGTTTGTCTTCGACGCGACCACGGCGACAGGCCGGTTCGCACGGGCGATCACAGACCCTGCCGAGAATGCCGGGAAAAACGTTGGATTTACGATTCTCCATGTACGCCGCGGAGAAATCGCCCTGCGCGATCATGCGGATATACGCGGGAACGTCAGTGTGGGCAGGACAGCCCCACTGGCAATCGACGACCTTATGGAAGTAATCAGGGTTGGAGGTATCTGTTGGCTTCATTCAGCTGTTCACAGCAGGTATCCCGTTCACCTGACAGTCAATTGCGGTCCCATATTTTGCGCTAGCATAGCGACATCACAGGGAAAGTAAACTGTTTCCGGCGGCTCAGCGTGCGCGCCCGAACTCCAGCTTTTGACCCGCGATATCGCCGCTCAGGCTTCCGTTACTATATACAACAACACCATTCACGATCGTCGTATCGATACTGGCTGAAAATTCGTGCCCCTCGAACGGTGACCACTGGCACTTGCTCAGCAGGTTTGACGGCTCGACACGATAGGGTTTACGGGGGTCGACGATGACAAGATCTGCGTACCAGCCCTCGCGGACATAGCCCCTTTCTTTAACGCCGAAAATATCGGCCACTGCGTGACTGGTCCGGTCAGCGATAAGCTCGACACTAATCTGATTGTCCGCCGCAAGATCGAATAACGTCAGTAACGCATGCTGCACGAGGGGCAGACCCGCTGGCGCCTTGAAGTAACTTTCAGCTTTCTCTGCCGCCGTATGTGGCGCATGGTCAGTCGCAATGATGTCGATGCGCTGGTCGTTCAGCGCCGCTATCAATGCCTCACGGTCTGCTGCGCCCTTTACCGCGGGATTGCATTTGATCTTCGCACCCAGCTCATCGTAATGAGATTCATCGAACCACAGATGATGCACACAAACTTCGGCGGTAATTCTTTTTTGTGACCGATGGGCGCTGGAAAACAGGCCCATTTCAACCGCAGTTGTCAGATGCAGAACGTGCAGTAACGCATCATGTCTGCGCGCCAGATCTACCGCAAACCTTGATGACTTGAGGCACGCCTCGGCTGATCGAATCGCCGGATGCTCGCTAAACGGTACATCGTCGCCAAATTTCTCACGTGCAGCGGCTTCGTTTTTCCAGATCATCGGCGAGTCCTCACAATGAGTAAGGACGATGGTCGGTGCATGCTCAAAGAGCCGCTCAAGGGCCTCTGGATTATCAACCAGCATGTCTCCTGTTGACGCGCCCATGAATGCTTTGATGCCAGCAGCCTCACCGACCTGTAACGCCTTGATCTCCTCAATATTGCTATTGGTCGCGCCAAGATAGAAACCGTAATTGGCTGTGCAGCGATTCTCGGCAATCCCGTACTTATCGCGCAATGCTGCGCGCGTTGTCGTTTGCGGATTGACATTGGGCAT
>CAYWBZ010000085.1:0-9682 GCA_964456535.1 uncultured Woeseiaceae bacterium
CGAGTCGCGAAATTACATAGCGAAGTAACGTTGTCGTGTAACCTGTCGCTCTCCACGCTTCGCGATGGTCCGCTCGAATTCAAATGGTTAACTGACCGCGGCTTCCAGCAATTGCAGTGTACCGGCATCGGCATCAAGTTTGGCCTGCAGGCCGATCGGGACAACCGTTTGATCCTTCACGTGGCCAATCATCAGGCCGCGTATTACCGGGACTCCCAAGGGTTCGCAGCGCATGCGAATGACCTCTTCAATGCTGAATGTATTGCCATCGTCATCGGCCTTGGTGAACTTGCCGAAGGCGATACCGGCCGCCTGTTGCAGCTTGCCAGCGAGCCAAAGCTGCGTGAGCATGCGGTCGATCCGGTACGGTGCTTCGTCGGTGTCTTCGAGAAACAGGATGCTGCCGCGAAAATCGGGTTCATACGGTGTGCCGATCAGTGTCACGATTAGACTCAGGCTGCCGCCGATGAGGTGACCCGTCGCTGTGCCGCCGGTGATTCGTGTAATCCGGTTGGTTTTTTCGACGTAACCTTCCCGTGCTTCGATCGCCGGTGGATGACCGATGAACGTAGTTGGCGATGGGTTCATCAGGACTTTCTTGAACTCCGCCAGCGTGTACTCTGAGAAATTCTGACCTGCATTAATACCGTGGAAACCAACCAGTCCCGATTTCACGTGCATCGCTGAGAGAATCGCCGTGTTGTCACTGAAGCCAAGGAACACCTTGGGATTGTTCGCTATCAGATCGTAGTCGAGATACGGCAATATGCGTGGCGTTCCATAGCCGCCACGAATGCAAAATATCGCGTCGACCTCGTCATCACCGAACATGCGGTTCACGTCTTCCGCACGATCCTTGTCAGACCCGGCCAGGTACTGGTTGCGGTGGTACAGGTGCTCACCTTCCTTCACGCTGAATCCAAGTGACCGGATAACGTCCCCGGCAAAGCGGATGGTCTCGTTCTCCGACACGTTACTCGCCGGCGCGATTAGCCCGACCGTATCGCCCGCTGTAAGCCGCCGTGGTTTGCGAATTTTGTGCCCCGATGCGGCGTAAGTAGCCGATAGCGGCACCATGCTGGCGGCTCCCGAGAGGGCAGCAGCAATGCTTGTTTGCAGTATTTGTCGTCGGTTCATTCAGTTGTCGGATTGCAATGGGGACTACTTCATTTATCATAGCTGTCATGTCGTGTCTCACAATTATTCGATCTGCTCGTGATGAAATGTCGGCGAACGAGAAGAAACTCGCGGACTTCGTTCTCGAGAATGCGTCGCTGGTGCGCGACTATTCTTCGCAGCAAATTGCCGCGGCAGTGGGCGTCAGTCAGTCCAGCGTCGTCAAGTTTAGCCAGAAGCTGGGCTACAAGGGCTTCACAGATTTGAAGCTGGCGATTCATGAATCCGTCGTAAAACAGGAATCCAACGTTTCTTTATTGCATGGCAGGGGCGCGTCACCCGGAGTAGAGGTTTCTTTCAAGGACAAGCTTTACCGGGCCAAGTCTGAAGCAATCAGTGGGGCCAGTGACCTGAATGATGATAATTCGCTGTTGGCCGCTGCTCGTGCCATTGATTCATCCGCCAGAGTGCAACTCGTTGGCAATGGCATCGCGTATACCGTAGCGCGTGATACGGCGTTGAGAATGATGGGCCTCGGCAAACCGGTAATTGCTGAGGCCGATACCGAGGTGCAACTGTCCTGCGTTGCCACGCTTGGACGTGGTGACTGCCTCTTACTGATAACGGCATTGGGGCAATCGCCGCATCTTGTACAACTTGCCCGACAAGCGAAAAAGGCTGGCGTGACAATCATTTCCCTGACCAACCAGTCAGCAAATCCGGTGTCTGGCCTGGCCGATATCCGCTTGTTCTCGGTTTCGCGCGGAGCAGATAGCGAGATGTCCGATATCGTTGCGGCAACATCGCAGCAGCACGTGATAGATCTCGTGTTTTGTTCGCTCGCGCAGCACGAAGAGCAGAGCCAGGGCGTGCGATCGAAGACCCGCCGGAAAAAGAATGTGTCGAAGGCGAAGTAGCCTATTCAGGTATAGGATTCGGCAGTATCACCGGTGAGTTTCTGGATTAGTTCCAGTTGCGCTGCGGTGAAGCCAGGCTGGTAATAGTCTGGTGCGTTGATTGTCGGCGCACAGGCTTCAATTATTTTTTCGGCCCACTCGTCATCGAGATCTATATGTGCGAATAATCTATCCAGACTTTTCCTGGTCTGGGAACAGATTTCTTCGTAACGAACTACGAGACACGCTTGTGCGAGCGCTTTATTTTCTTTCATGCGCTGTTGCAAAAAGCCATAGACATCCACCCATTGGCTTGCATACCAGGCGACTTCTTCAAGACCCTGGTCATAATGTGCCTGCCGGCTTTCATCAACAATAATGGGGCAGCGGAGAGGGCCGAACTCGTAATGCCCCGACAGCTTTAGTTGTCGTGAGACGCGGGAGTCCTCTACGTTTTCCTGGCTAAACAGACGGTGTTGTTTAACCAATGAAGCTACCTGATGCACGGGGTCCCGAATCGGAACGACAATTCGGGCGTCAGGAAACAGCTTCAGCAAATATTCAATTCGGGTAACGTGGTAGTTGTTCTTGGCCAGGTACCTTTGCCGACTTCCGACCTTTAGTAGCTTGCGGATGTGATCCCGATAATATTTCTCGAACTGCGGGTGGCTTTCCTGCTCCCCCATCACATGACTGCAATCAGGTTCGTGAGCCTCCGGGAAAAAGTGCATCCACAAGACCTCTTCAACCGCTTCCGGGCTGTCAGCAGTAATCATCAGGCGGTCCCGATGGGCTCTCTCCTGAGGCTCTTGTTTCGGCAGCGGCAGCTGCTTACGAAGACTGTTCCACCAATAAGGCATCCAGGTCATCGGAAAGTCGCTGTAGTGATGACACGCAAGTTGTGGATGTTGGCTGATGATTTCTGTGAGGATGGTCGATCCAGAGCGCGCCACACCGCTCACGAATATCGGTTTGATAATTTCCTGGCTGTTCAGCCCTTTACCCAGAGTGAAAGACTCCAGGTTTCCCAAGGCTTTCCAAAAACGCGGAGTACTGGCAACCATCTTGCTCGCCAAATGGAGTCCGGTCGGTACATGGGATGTTTTTTTGGGGGGCACTTTTATCGCGACGCCGGACAACTCTGCAGCTTTAGCCAAGTATACCCAAGAATCCTGATGGGGATTGATGCTTCCCCGGTTAGTCCTGACAATCTATACTTTCGCTCATGCCCAGCTCCTCCCTTGCCCACACCATTCGATTGGTCCTGGCTTTATATTTAGTGTTGGCAACTGCAGTTGCCGAGGCTTATATCGGTCCCGGTGCGGGGATCAGCTTCTTGCAAGGCGTTTGGGTCGCCCTGGTTGGCATTGTGTTGTCGGTTGTGGCCATTGTCCTGCTGCCGTTCAAATTGCTGTTCCGAAATTTCGGAGGAGCGCGAGCTGTGCTGGTATTGGTCGGTCTCGGGTTTCTTGCCTGGTTAGTTTACGAGTACCAACCTCAGGCTGTTCCCGAAAAAGTGAGTGGTAGAACCATTGTCTTGGGATTTGACGGTATGGACCCGCAACTGGCACAACGCTGGATGAAAGAAGGGCTGATGCCCAATTTCGCGCGCTTGGCCGAGAGTGGCGGTTTTCAGACACTTGCGACGACTAATCCCGCCCAATCCCCGGTGGCCTGGTCCAGCTTTGCTACGGGAACCGGGCCCGGAGAGCACGGTGTTTTTGATTTTCTGAGAAGGTCTACCGATACCTACCAACCTGATTTTTCCATCTCGGAAACGCAGCCCACAAAATACACGGTCGATATGTTTGGCCTGAAGATTCCCACCGATGGTGGTGAAATCATAAATCGCCGAATTGGTGAGCCGTTCTGGATGACTGCGGAAAAAACGGGTCTCAATGCCGTGGTTTTACGCGTACCGGTGACCTATCCACCGGACCCCATACATCACATGCTTTCCGGCATGGGCGTGCCAGACTTGTTGGGTTCTCAGGGAACCTATTCTATTTTCACGACCGAACGTCTGGAGACGACCGATAACCGACGCATTAAACGTGTGATACCGGATCAGAAAGGTTTAGTTGATACGGCGCTTGTCGGACCCGATGATCCTTTTGCCGAAGGGAAAACATTGCTGCAGCCCTTTACCGTTGAGCCCGCGCCTCGTGGAGTCCAGATAGGCATCAATGGTAATAGTTTCGGATTAGTAGAAGGGCAGTGGAGTGATTGGGTTGGCGTCAACTTTGATGTCTTGGGGCCCTTGCACACCTCGGGAATGGTGCGGTTTCTACTGCTGCAAACCTATCCCGTACTCAAGCTGTATGTTTCGCCCATCCATATTGATCCCTACGATCCGGCAGTACCCATTTCCTCACCGCCGGAATTTGCGGCCGAACTAGCGGACAAGATCGGTTTGTACCATACCATCGGCATGCCCGAAGAAACCTGGTCGCTGAATGAGGACCAGATTAGTGATGAAGCCTATCTGGCCATGATTCGTACTACCTGGGCTGAGCGCGAAGCTATGTGGTACGCCGCGCTTGAAGCTCACAACACAGAACTTGCCGTTGCCGTATTTGTGCAAACAGATCGAGTGAGTCACATGTTCTATCGGGGCCTGGATGAAGAGCATCCGTTGTATAGCCAGACCGGAGAGAATGCACGCGGGGCTGTTCAATGGATTTATCAGGAAGCGGACAGGGTGTTGGGTGAAACGCTCAAGCGGATGGACCAGGAGGATCACCTTGTTGTCTTAAGTGACCACGGCTTTGCGCCTTTTCGAAAAGTTATTCATCTGAATCGGTGGTTAGCTAAAGCTGGGTACCTTAAGTTTAAACTTGGCGAACATGGCTCAGACGCCTTATTTAGCGGTGTTGATTGGGCCCAAACAAAAGCTTATGCGCTGGGCTTAAATGGAATATTCATTAATCAACAAGGTCGCGAGCCAAAAGGCAGTGTCAGTGTTCTTGAGACAGAGGCATTGAAGGCGAAAATTGTTGAGGAGCTCGTTAATGCTACTGACCCGGAAACGGGAGATTCCCTGGTACGACGAGTTTTTGATCGAAAGGATATCTATCCTGGTTTGGCTAATGCCGAGGCACCTGATCTGGTGATCGGATATGAGAAAAATTATCGCGCGTCCTGGCAGACAACTCTGGGAGGCGCGCCGCAGGAATTGGTGGAAGCCAATGACCAGAAATGGAGTGGCGACCACTGTATCGATCCATCACTGGTGCCCGGTGTTTTATTTACGTCTTTCCCACTGTCACGCGAAGTCAATAATATTCAGGACGTTCCTGATTTGATTCTGGACCTTTTGGAAACACGCATTGATGACTGACCTTGCGTTTTTCGATCTCTTGAGCCCTCTGCTATCGTTAATTGACGATGTCTTGAGCAGCTCCCTGGCGCTGGCCCCGGTTTGGCGAATTGCCCTATTCGCAGCACTCGGTAGTGCTGTCTCTATGTGGTTATTCAAAACGCTATCGAATCAAGCCGAGTTAGCCGCACTAAAGCAAGAAATTAAAGCAGTGCAAAAAGAGCTGGCCAGTTCGGAGATGGAAGCTGGTCGCTTGGGAAAAGTCATACAGCAGAACCTGAGGCTCACCGGTAGACAACTGTGGTTGAGTTTGTGGCCCGCGCTGCTTGCTTCCATACCGGTACTGTTTCTCCTGGCCTTTAGCTCCAACCAGTTCAGTGTCGAAACACCAAAACAAGACTTTAGAGTCTATGTGACGCCGCAAGACATGCAGGGCTCCCCATCGGAATTTGAGTGGCTTGGAGTTAATGCACAATGGGATGCTCGAAAGAAGGCGTGGACTTTTTACCAACCGGGTCCAGGGCAGACCGCGTCGTTAATGTCAGGTAGCCAGAAGCAGCTCAGTCTGCCAACTTCTGTACCCACCAGTGTCATCCACCATAAACGCTGGTGGAATTATCTGTTTGCAAATCCTGCAGGTTATCTTGACGCGAATGTGAACATCGGGATGTTTGTGTTTAACACCCCGACACAAATTATCATGAACTGGGGACCTGGATGGATGCGCGGATGGTTGTTTGCGTTTATGTTTTTCCTTGTATTGTTTTCCGTTGCAATTAAAGTTGTGTGGAAGATTCATTAATTTCCATATGATGAAAAAGGATAAGAAACTGGTGAAAGCAAAGCTGACCAGGACTGCGGCATTTCAGTTTTATGCAGTATTCGTTGCTGCCGTCTGTTTGTTTATGGCGGGCTGTTCCGATGGAAATGGCGGTTCTCAATCAAAGGGTCTACCCGATGGCGAACGCCCGGCGATTCTCCTGATAACCCTGGACACGACGAGAGCTGACCACCTGGGTATTGAATCGAGTTCGGTCAAGACCCCACATCTCAAAGCTCTGGCAGAGCGGGGTTTGTATTTCACACAAGCTTATTCAACCACCCCGACAACATTACCGTCCCACACTTCGATGATGACGGGCCTCTATCCGACAGACCACGGGATACGTGAAAACGGACGCCGGGTTGGCGGGCAACTCGATGTGTTAGCAACGAGATTGAAAGGGCTCGGTTATCACACTGCGGCTTTCGTTTCCGGCTTTCCACTGGCACAACAGTTTGGTCTGGCGCGTGGCTTCGATAAGTATGACGATGCTTTTACAGGGAGCGCTGCTGAGCGTTCGGCAGCGCTTACAACCGACGCCGCGCTGGAGTATCTGGATGCAGAGCAAACAGCGGACTTTTTGTGGGTTCACTATTTTGACGCGCACGCTCCCTATGAACCACCTGAGCCATTTCTCTCTCAATATCCGGATAGTCCCTATTCGGGAGAGCTGGCTTTCATGGATGGAGAAGTGGGCCGCCTGTTGGCGGCGTTCGAGGCGCGATTTTCTGGTCGGCCGCGGAAGATAATAGTGGTTGGTGATCACGGGGAGGGTTTAGGTGATCATGGCGAAGCCCTGCATGGCAATCTGCTTTACCAAGGGACCATGCGCGTACCCTTAATCGTTGCCGGAGATGGCATTAGCCCGGGAAGCGTCGATAGAGCCGTTAGCGTCCGGCAAGTTTTCGATACGGTACTTGAGTGGGCCGGGGTCAGTGGTGAGCGGAGTCTGCTTGGAACAAAAGAGGAACCCGTTCTTGCCGAGGCTTTGAAACCCTACCTGCAGTACGGATGGCAGCCACAATTTATGGTGGTGCTTGATGGCATAAAAATGATCCAGTCCGGCGATATCGAAGTCTTCGATCTGCAAACCGATCCCGGTGAAACCGACAACCTGGTGGGCAGTGTGGACCTGGCTCCTGAACTTCAGGGGGCGATTAGTGGCTACTCGTCTCGAGCGCTTGAAGAACAGAGCAATCAGGCTGAAACACAAGAGGCACTCAGTCAGAAAACGGTGGAGAGGTTGGCCAGCCTGGGATACGTTGGTACGTCTGGTCGTCCCGTCCTGCGTAAAGTGGCACCCAATCCCAGGGACATGGTGCATATCTACCGTGATCTGGATATTGGTTCAGGTCACTTCATCAGCCAAAACTACACTGCTGCTATCCAGGTTTTTTCCCGGATTCTGGAAGTTGATCCTTATAACTTCATGGCAGCAATGCGTCTGGCTGTTGCCTATTCTGTTACCGACCAAAAGGACCAGGCTCAAGAGTTCTTTGAGCGCGCCAGATCCATTAACCCTTCTTCCATAGATCTGCGTCATTATCACGCGATGCATTACATGCGTAATCAGCAGCGGGGTCTGGCCGAGCCGCTGTTCGAATCTGTGTTGCTGGAAATGCCAGATCGACTACCTGCCTTGCAGGGGCTGGTGAGCATATACACGAGGCAGGGCAAAGATGAAAAGGCGATGCAGCTGCTTGAGAAGGTCGTAAAGATCAAAGATTCACCCGGACCGGAACTGGTCCGGCTTGGGGAAATGCGAATGGCCAGAGGCGATACAAAGGCTGCGATCAGCGCTTTTGAGCAAGCCAGTCAGGTTCTCGATCGGCGCTTCAGGCAAAATCTTGAACTTGGAGTCCTCTACCTGGCCGATCGACAGTTTTCCAATGCGGCGTTGGCCCTCGACAAAGTTTCCAGATTTCATCCCGCTTACCCGATGGCTCTTTTTAAGCGTGCCCAGGTAAGTGTGCTTTTAAAGGAAGCAGATAGTGAGGCGAGAGTCAGGCAAGCCTGGCAGCGAGGTGACAATAATACCCGGAGGTTGATTGCTTCCGAGAAGTTATTCCGCGGAATTGATTATCGCTCTGAATAAAGTTACCGGCTAGGCCGACTCCCAGTCCAGGTCGAGACCGATGATGCTGTCGTAGCTCGGCCGTTTCCGGATAATTCGGAATTCGGAACCATCAACCAGAACCTCCGGCACGAGCGGTCTCGTATTGTAGGTTGAAGCCATAACGCTGCCGTAGGCTCCCGCTCCTTCGACAACGATCAGGTCGCCGGCTTGCTGCTCTGGCAATTGACGCTGACGCGCGAACGTGTCGCCAGTCTCACAGACAGGTCCGACGACGTCATACAGGACGTCTGCTGCACCGGTCTCGCGGCCACCAACGATTGCATGGTAAGAGTCGTACATGCTCGGCCGCAGGAAGTCGTTCATCGCCGCATCGATGATCAGGAATGTCTTTTGACTACTTTTCTTGATGTAAATCACGCTGCCAACCAGAACGCCGGCATTGGCGACCAGCGATCGGCCTGGCTCGATAATGAAATCGCAATTCAGATGCCCAAGCTTTTCCTTAACAATGCCCGCGTACTCAGCGGGTGTCGGCGCATTGTCATTTTCTCCGCCGTAGTTAACACCAAGACCACCACCAAGATCGATTGTTGAGATTGTGTGTCCGTCATCTCGTAGCTGCTTCGCGAGTTCGGCGATGCGGTCAAAGGCATGCTCGAACGGTGTCAGGCTCGTGATCTGTGAACCGATGTGCAAATCGATTCCACAGACCTCTATGCCCGGCAGGTTGGCCGCTTTGTCGTAGGCGTATCTTGCTGACTCCAAGGGCACGCCAAACTTGTTTTCAGACTTGCCTGTCGATATTTTCTCGTGCGTGCCTGCATCGACGTCGGGGTTGATGCGAAACGCGATGCGTGCTGTCTTGCCCAGGCGCACTGCCGCGGCACTGATCTCTTCCAGTTCGGGTTCCGATTCGACATTGAACTGGCGGATATCCTGCTGCAGTGCAAACTCGATTTCACGCACGGTTTTGGCCACGCCTGAGTACACGATCTTCGCAGCAGGAACGCCTGCTATGAGCGCGCGTCTCAATTCGCCTTCTGAAACGACATCAGCGCCGGCACCGCGATCTGCGAGCAACTTGATAATCGCCTGGTGTGAATTGGCTTTGACTGCATAGCAAATAAGGGCATCAAAATCTTTCAGTGCTTCCACGTAAGCGTCGTACCGCGCTTCAACCTCCGCACGTGAATAGCAATAGAAGGGCGTGCCACAGGCATCGGCGATCCGTCTGAGCGAAACATCCTCAGCGAAATAGTGGTCGTCGCGATACGCAAATGCAGTCATCGTGTGGTTCTCTGATTCTTGGAATAAAATATTATATTGGTTGACTGCCCAAGAATAAATGATTAGCTTGGCCGCTCTTCAAATTGCCACAAGGTTTTGAGCAAGTATGGACTGGATTTCAATTATTCCGCCCATCGTCGCCGTCGTTGTGGTGCTGTGGCGCA
>CAYWBZ010000086.1:0-5405 GCA_964456535.1 uncultured Woeseiaceae bacterium
GACCCTGCCAACGAGTATGCTCATTAGAGATGACGCAAAAAAACGCCAAATTGCTTTCAAGACGCCAGGCTTCGCTTGGCGCAGCATACCAGCTCTTCTATGAGAGTCCGGTGCACCTCGTTCGTGGCGAAGGTGTCTGGCTCTACGATACTGATGGCCGCAAGTACCTCGACATGTACAACAACGTTGCTCATGTCGGCCACTGTCATCCGCAGGTCGTCAAAGCTATTTGTGATCAGGTAGGAACCCTGAACACGCATACGCGCTACTTACATGACAACGTCATCAATCTTGCTGAACAGCTAACGGCGAAGTTTCCGACGGAGCTTGATACGGCAATGTTCTGCTGTACTGGCAGCGAGGCAAACGAACTCGCGTTGCGAATAGCGTCCTCTGTGACTGGTGGCGAAGGATTAATCGTTGTCGACTATGCATACCACGGCAACTCCAGGGCGACTTTTGAAATTTCACCGTCGGACATTCCGGCCGATGAAATACCGAGTTATGTTGTTACCGTACCTGCGCCGGACACTTTCCGTGGCCAGTATCGGGGGAAGGATGCAGCCGATAAATACGCGTCGCACGTCTTCGATGCTGTCGAGCTGCTCAAGAGTCGCGGCATTAAGCCTGCGGCATTCGTTATCGATACGATAGTTTCAAGTAGCGGTATTGTCTCTCCACCGCCCGGATATCTTGGCAAGGCTGCAGAAATCATTCGCAATGCTGGCGGTTTATTTATCGCCGACGAAGTACAGCCGGGATTTGGTCGCACGGGTAAGAACTTCTGGGGATTTGAGGCTGACGATTTGGTGCCGGACATAGTAACGATGGGTAAGCCGATGGGTAATGGCCATCCGATCGCAGGCGTAGTAACTCGCCGGGACCTCGTCGAGGAGTTTAGTAAGAAAGCGCACTACTTCAATACATTTGGTGGCAATCCTGTTTCCTGTGCAGCAGGACTCGCTGTGCTCGATATCATTGCGCGGGAGAACCTGCAGCAGAACGCGCTTGATGTCGGGCAGTACATTATCGATGGCCTCTGGCAACTGGCACAAGAGCACGACTGTATCGGTGATGTACGCGGCAGCGGATTATTCCTCGCGCTGGAACTCGTATCGGATCGCGAGGCACGTACACCCGCTACCGAACTTGCTGGAGGAGTTGTAGATGCTCTGCGTGAGCGCGGCGTCCTTACAGGCAGTATCGGACCTGACTCCAACATTCTAAAGCTGCGTTCACCGATGACTCTATCCAGAGATGACGCGGATTACTTTTTGTCGGCGCTACAGGACTCCTTATGATGACGTACCGAAGACTTCTCGTTGTCCTGCTTGTCCTGGCTCCGGCAGTCGAAGCGCGATCGCAGTCGGTCTCCGCCTGGATTGACGCCAACTGCGTCGACTGTACCGCGCAGATGTCGGCGAAAACCGGAGTTTATGTACTGGAAAAAGGTGAGGAGGCGCTTATCGGTCGAGCATGGCTTACGCAGCATGCCGCCACATCAATCGACGTTCAGTACTTTATCTGGAGTACAGACAACATCGGCATTCTTGCCGCCGAGCATTTACTGAGTGCGGCGGAGCGCGGCGTCATCATTCGCGTTCTTGTCGATGACTTTCTCATCGACGCTCACGACCGAACATTGCTGCTGCTGTCCGCGCACCCGAACGTGCAAATTCGAATTTATAATCCGAACGTTACCGTCGGCGTCAGTTTCTGGCAGCGACTCAAGAACGCTGTGACGGGCTTTCGGGAAATTAATCAACGCATGCATGACAAGACCGCCATCTTCGACGGTATCGCAGGTATCACAGGTGGTCGGAACATGGCGGACGAGTACTTCGACTACGATCACGAATACAACTTTCGAGATCGCGATGTTCTGTTGCTGGGCAGTTCGGTATCGGACATGAGCGAGAATTTTGAGGAATTCTGGTCGAGCGAACTCGCCGTCCCGGTTGAGCAACTCCTCGATGAAGAAGCCGTACAGATTTCAAATGCAGATGTGCAGCAGCGCTCCAAGGAATTACATGCTTACGCTGCAGATCCGGTCAATTTCGAGCACGAAGTTCGAGAGACAATTGATAATGCTGCGCATTATTTTCCCACCCTGTTGCAGGCGATGACGTGGGAGGACGTCGTGTTTCTCAGCGATGTGCCCGGCAAGAATTCAGGGGAATCCGGTTTGGGTGGTGGCGGCGAATCCACCAATCAATTGATCAACGCTGTGAAGAACGCTAAGAAATCTGTTCTTATCCAGTCGCCTTACCTCATCATGCCAGAGGGCGGCATCGAACTCTTCGAGGGCTTGGTGTCGCGAGACGTTCGGGTTCGTATCTCAACAAACTCACTCGCTTCCACAGATAACATCCAGGCATTTAGCGGCTACCAGGGACAACGTGAAGACCTGCTGGACGCTGGCGTCGAGTTGTTCGAATTCATGGACGAGCCGAGTATTCGCGAGCAATTGATCGACCGTTATCCACGCATAGCGGACAACGACCCGATTTTTGCGATTCACGCCAAGAGCATGGTGATCGACGGCAAAATTGTTTTCATAGGGACTTTCAACCTCGATCCGCGATCCGCCAACCTGAATACCGAAGTCGGCATGCTGGTTGAAAGTCACGAGTTAGCCCGCCAGGTGACGGAGAGCATTGAGCGTGACATGGCTCCTGGCAATAGCTGGCAAACCACTGAGGACTTCAACCCTGATTTCGTGGTGAGCCGGGGAAAACGTATCAAAACGTGGTTCAATCGAATACTGCCGATGGAGCCGGTCCTGTAAATTTGCTATGCTCCGCGGCCAAATCACTGGCCAGACAGCGAAACGAGCCGCCTGGCCCCTACTTCCGGTGCAATCCCTTGATCTCTGCTGCAAATCTGTCGATTCAGTTCGGCGCTAAACCCCTGTTTGAGAATGTCTCCGTCACATTCGGCAATCGCAATCGCTATGGCCTGATCGGAGCCAATGGCTGTGGCAAGTCAACCTTGATGAAAATCCTGGCGGGACAGCTGGAGCCCAGCGTGGGCAACGTTTCTGTCGACCCGAATGCACGCGTCGGCCAGCTCTCACAGGACCAGTTTGCTTATGAAGAGTATCGGGTTCTCGATACGGTCATCATGGGCTACAAGCGATTGTGGGAAGTCATGCAGGAACGCAATCGGCTGTATTCGCTGCCTGAGATGAGCGATGAAGAAGGCATGCTGGTCGCCGATCTCGAAGTCGAGTTCGCTGAGTTGGATGGCTATTCCGCAGAATCGCGCGCAGGTGAGTTGCTCGAAGGCATCGGTATCCCGGTCGAACAGCACCAGGGTCCCATGAGTGCGGTAGCACCCGGTTGGAAGCTTCGTGTCCTGCTGGCGCAGGCTTTGTTCTCGAATCCGGACGTGTTGCTGCTGGATGAGCCGACCAACAACCTCGACATCAACACTATTCGCTGGCTGGAAGGATTCCTGGACGCGAGTAAATCGACGATGGTCATCATCTCGCATGACCGCCACTTTCTGAACAGCGTCTGCACGCATATGGCGGATCTCGATTACGGCAAATTGCAGGTGTTCCCGGGCAATTACGATGACTACATGACGGCGGCTACGCAGGCGCGCGAACGCATGTATACCGACAACGCCAAGAAGAAGGTCAAGATGGCCGAGTTGCAGGCATTCGTCAGCCGCTTTTCTGCCAATGCATCGAAAGCGCGTCAGGCGACCTCGCGTGCGAGGCAGCTGGAGAAAATTCAACTCGAAGACATAAAGCCGTCGAGTCGCGTTAGCCCATATATCCGTTTCGAGCAGGACAAGCCGCTGCGTCGCATCGCAGTCGAGGCGACCGGTATCAGTAAGGGTTATGACGAGGGTCCGCTTTTCGAAAACCTCGACCTCGCTATCGAGGCCGGTTCACGAGTCGCGATACTCGGGCCAAATGGTATTGGCAAGACGACACTCGTGCGTACATTGCTGCAAGAAATTGATGCCGATGGCGGCGAGATCAAATGGTCCGAGAATGCCCGCACGGGTGTTTTTGCTCAGGACAACGCGCCTGAGTTCGCAACAGACATGACATTGTTCGACTGGATAACTCAGTGGCAACCAAAAGGCGCGGACGAACAATTACTACGCGGTACGTTGGGGCGCATGTTGTTTTCGAGAGATGACAGCGAGAAGTCGGTGAAGGTTGTGTCCGGTGGTGAACAACGCCGCCTGATGTTTGGCAAGATCATTTTGCAGAAGCCGAACGTAATTGTCATGGACGAACCGACGAATCACCTGGATATGGAATCCATCGAAGCGCTCAACCTGGCATTGGAGCATTACGCGGGCACGCTGATCTTCATCAGTCATGACCGTGACTTTGTGTCGTCACTCGCCACGCGCGTAATTGATATGACTCCAAACGGCATCGTCGACTTCCGCGGAACTTACGACGAGTATCTGCGTTCACAAGAAACCGAAGAGAGGTTTCGAGTTGCCTGACTCCGGTAAAGCGTTAGAGAAAGTCGGCATCTTTGTCGACGTGCAGAATATTTACTACACCTGTCGCCAGACCTATCAAGGCAACTTTGACTACAACAAATTCTGGGCAGAGGTAACACGCGATCGTGAAGTCGTTTGTGCGTATGCCTACGCAACGGATCGCGGCGACAAGAAACAAATCCAGTTTCAGAATATCCTGCGTGCAATCGGGTTCACGGTAGAACTGAAAGCGGTGCTAAAGCGTCGGGACGGCACTGCGAAAGCAGATTGGGATGTAGGCATAGCACTTGATGTATTCGAAGCGGCGCCGAAATGCGACACCATCGTGCTCGCGTCAGGCGACGGCGACTTCGGTATCTTGCTTGACCGAATCAGGGAGCGCTTCAATACGAAGTCGGACGTCTATGGCGTTCGAGCACTAACCTCGAATCAACTGATTGGGCCGGCCAGCCGGTTCATTCCGATCGACGAGAAGTTGATTCTGAAACCGGGTGCCTGATTTTGCTTTCCGTGCTAACGATATCGCCATAGCGGCACGCAGAAAATTAGCAGGAACGACACGTTAAAAGCGGCATTAAGCGGTGCGCCCGCGAGTATCGAGCCTGTGCTGTCGATAACAAACCAGGTGACGATACTGGCGATGATCAGTTTGGCGGCTAATGCCTGATCGCTCGGAAAAAGATGTGTGGATAACATCCAGAGAAGCACACCCCAGCCCGCCATTACGCCACCACCTATTGCACTAATCAGCCGCGTCTCAGGCGCAGCTAAGTCCTGGGCACCATCAATCGGAAAAAATATTAGATCGGTGAGAAACTGCGTTGGCGCTGCTCCGATCGGAGTCGCCGCAGCTGCGACCAATATACCGAAAAAAATAGTGAGCGCTGAGCCGAACTTGAGCCAGCGAAGCGTAGTGTCTTGATTCATGT
>CAYWBZ010000086.1:5505-9675 GCA_964456535.1 uncultured Woeseiaceae bacterium
CCAGATTCACAGCAAGCAGCAGATGGCCCGTATCGCGATGAAAGCGTAGGCATTGATCCTTACAATACTGGTAGTTTTAACGCGTCGTAACGACGACGCCTATTTTCTCACTCGCGCGCGATACTTCCTGCCTTTTATCGGCCGATCACTCAGCTGCCGCAGTGCCTTGGATACATGTTTATTTTGTACTGCCACAAAACCTACCGTGTCGAACAAGTCGATGGAGCCGACTGCCTCGCCGGGTATCCCACCTTGCGCTGTTAGTGCACCTAACAAGTCACCGGGCCGGAGTTTATTCTTTCGGCCGCCGCTGATCTGGATTGTCGTCATCAGCGGTATCAGCGTTTCGTCGCCGCGTTTCGCATCGGGTATGCCGCGTTGCTGTATCAGTGCATCCGGCAGCGACTTTTCGATTTCCATCAAACGCCACATTTCGCGCTCTTCCACCAGACTCACAGCAACGCCTGTTTTCCCGGCGCGCCCCGTTCTGCCAATTCGATGCACGTACACTTCCGCTTGTGGCGGTAGTTCGTAATTGAACACGGCGTCGATGTCTTTCACGTCCAGGCCTCGCGCTGCAACGTCGGTTGCGATGAGGACGCTCGCGCTCCGGTTTGAAAATCGCACCAGCACCTGGTTTCTTTGTGCCTGGTCGAGGTCACCGTGAAGAGCGACAGCCACGATTTTCTGTGCCTGCAAGTGTCTCGCAACTTCAGCGCAGTCGACCTTGGTATTGCAGAAAACGAGATTAAGCGCCCCGCCCCAGGCTCGCAACGTTCGAACCAGTTCTTCCGGGCGATTCTCGCGGGTTACCGAGCACCAGGTCTGGGTAATCTGGGCGGGCTGCTCATCATCGGTCACGTCCACCATCTGTGGGTCACGCTGCACTCGCGCGCTCATATCTGCGATCGCATCCGGATAGGTCGCACTGAATAACAGCGTCTGCTTCTTGGCGGGAACAAAGGTGAGGATCGCATCCAGCTCATCCATAAAACCCATGTCCAACATGCGATCCGCTTCGTCGAGCACGAAGGTCTGTAGGCCAGCAAGATCTATGTTGCCACTGCGCAGATGTTTGTGTACGCGCCCGGGTGTACCGACGATAATGTGCGGACTGCGCTTTAGCGAAGCCGTTTGGTCGCGCAGCGGTGCTCCACCACATACGCTCGAAATCTTGATGTTTGGAATCGCTCGCGCGAGTCGGCGAATCTCTTTGGCAACCTGGTCTGCAAGCTCGCGCGTCGGACAAAGTACCAGTGCCTGTACCTTGAAAGAAGCTGCATCCAGTTTATTGAGTAATCCCAGGCCAAAGGCTGCTGTCTTGCCGCTGCCGGTCTTCGCGCGAGCAAGCACATCCTTACCTTCAATCAATAACGGCAACGACTCAGCCTGCACCAACGTCATTTCTGTGTAACCAATGTCGGCAAGGTTGCCAAGTAATTCTGGCTTCAGGTTGAGAGTATCGAATGCGTTGGGATCGGACATGGGAACGTTACCGGTGCTTTTCGTACACGTCGTGAACCCACTTGAAGGATCGTCGGCTCTCCCAGTTCGACAGTTCTTGCGCCATTTTCGGCGGATGCTGCAACCTGCAGTAGACCGGATGTGCCGCCGGCAACGCCAGTGGCGCAAGTATGCTCGCTACCGCGATATCAGCGCGGGAAAAGCTATCACCCACCAGATAGGTTCTGCCATCTGCCAGTAATTCGTCGATCCAGTTCAGTTCGTCGTTCAGGGTGTTCTTCGATTCTTCACCCTGTTGAGCACCGAGATCCATTCGAGAAATCATTATCTTGCGTATTTTCCCCCAGCCAAGGCTAATCATCAGTTTCTTCGCCAGAGGAAGATCGCGAGTAAATATCGGTCGGATCGTCGACGGATGTTCGACCAGCGCTTCAGAATAGTAGAACCGACGAACATGCACGCCGGCGATATCATCAATTCGTTTCTCAATCTGCTCGCAAGCTTCAGCGTCGGGTGTCAGAGAGGTGTCGGATGATGACACTTTTTCAGCCCAGCTAATAATATCCGCCGAACCCTGTATCACCTGTCCGTCCAGTGAAAGATACGGCACAGAGCTGCGCGGGGCACCGAGTTTCTTCGCGATCTCCATGTGCTCGCCAGGAGCAACATGGCGAAGTTCGTAATCTACTCCGAGAGCGTCCAGCGCCCAGCGGGCCTTTTCGCAGTAATGGGAGATCGCAAAAACGTAGAGAACCGGTGTGCTTTCATTCATGTTTCTTTTTCTTTTTCTTATGCATCTTGCTATCCGGCTTTTTCCTTCCAGGCTTTTCCGGCTTGCCGTGGGGCGTGATCTTCATCGGCCTGCCACATACGCGAACTTTTTTGAGATCCATTAAAATGTCGCGCGGCATGCCGACCGGCAGATCGACAAGGCTATAGTTCTTCTCTATCGAGATGCTACCGATATGCTCACCGGCCAGCCCTGCTTCATTCGCGATTGCGCCAACGATATTTCCTGGCTTCACGCCGTGTTCATGGCCTACATCGATTCGATATCGTTCCTTGTCCGAGTCAGGTTCGGTCGATGTCTTGTCACGACGTTTCTTGCCACGAGGTGCTGACGCGTCGTCTTTCCGACGCGGCGGCTTTTCCTTGTCCGGACTTAGTAGCAACGATTTATCACCGATCGACATTTTCGCGAGAGCCGCTGCAATATCCAGTGCCGGCACGTCGTGTTCATTACGATATTGTTCGACGAGGTTTTGCATGAAAGCCATCTCGCCGCCTGCCAGGGTATCGCTGATCTTTTGCTTGAAGTCGGCTATGCGCTTGTTATTAACGGTTTCGGTTGTCGGTAACTCCAGTCGCGTGATTTTCTGTCGCGTGGCTCGTTCAATTGCCGCCAACATACGTCGTTCGCGCGGCGCTACGAAAAGAATGGCCTCTCCCGAGCGACCCGCTCGACCTGTTCTGCCAATGCGATGGATATACGCCTCTGTGTCGTAGGGTATGTCGTAGTTAACAACGTGACTGATGCGGTCAACATCGAGACCGCGCGCTGCAACATCCGTCGCGACCAGGATATCCAGCGAACCACGTTTCAGTCGTTCCACCATTTGCTCGCGATGTGCTTGTGCCATGTCGCCGTTCATCGCGGCAGCGGCATATCCCCTGGCCTCCAGTTTTTCTGCAAGCTCCGTAGTGGCTGTCTTGGTGCGCACAAACATCAGGATGGCATCGAAGTTTTCGACTTCGAGAATACGGGTTAGAGCATCAAGCTTATGAAACCCGCTGACCTGCCAGTACCGCTGCCGAATCGTTTCGGCCGTTGCGGTTTTGGATTTGATCGAAACTTCCTGCGGCTTGTTGAGATGGCGCCGCGCTATTCGTTCGATCTCCTTTGGCATAGTTGCCGAGAACAATGCCATCTGACGATCTTTCGGCGTCTGGTCCAGAATCCATTCGACCGCGTCGATGAACCCCATTCGCAGCATCTCGTCAGCTTCGTCGAGAACCATTGCCTGCAAACCGCCAAGCTTCAGCGTGCCTTTGCGCATATGGTCCATGACTCGCCCCGGTGTTCCGACCACGACTTGCACGCCTCGCTTCAACTGCCGAATCTGTCCCGAGTACTCCTGCCCGCCGTAGATCGGCAGAACGTGAAATCCTTTTATGTGGTGTGCATAGCGTTGGTAGGCCTCTGCCACCTGAATCGCGAGTTCACGAGTCGGCGTGAGCGTCATGATCTGGACATTTTTGTCCTGCATGTCGAGTCGCGAAAGCAGCGGCAGCGCGAATGCGGCCGTCTTGCCTGTGCCGGTAGGCGCATGACCGAGTAGATCCAGCCCTTTCAACAGCTGTGGAATCGCCTGCGCCTGAATCGGCGAAGGTGTTTCGTAGCCGATCTCGTCCAGTGCGATCAGTAACGGTTCGGCGATCTTCAAGTCGCGAAACGTCGTAATCGCGGGGGTGGGCTTGCTCATTCGGGGTTCCAGATTTCGGGCAGCAGGGAACTTTAGCACTATTTGCCGAACCGGGAGCTTATAGCTCCTTTTGTGCCATACGCTCTGCGATGTGCTCCGCCTGCCTGATTGCGAGCGCGACAATGGTCAGCGTCGGATTTGCCGCTCCGCTGCTACTGAACAGGCTGCCGTCGCTGACGAACAGGTTCGGGATGTCATGCGCCTGTCCCCAGCGATTTGTCAC
>CAYWBZ010000087.1:0-9632 GCA_964456535.1 uncultured Woeseiaceae bacterium
TCGTCGCAGGTAGAAGTATTCCAACAAACTCCACAACGACCACTGCTTTGAGGGCAATGTCGGCCACAAAGCTAAGCCAGTCAACCCAGCCTATAACGAAGCCAGAGAAAGGCCCGTAGGCGTGGCGAACCAGCGCGTAGGTACCGCCGGAACGCGGTGTCATGCCAACCAATTCAACGACCACCGCAGTACTTAGCAGCACAAACAGTCCGCCAAACAACCACAATGAAAGGTAGAGGTAGGGATCACGGACGACCGCGGCGATTTCTCCCGGGCCGCGGAGAATGCCCAATCCAATGATGCCGCCGACAGTAACGGCGAGTACGAACCTCGCCGGCAGGGCTCTTTTGAGCCCCTGATCGGTTGCGCCAACTGTAGTCTCGGGGCTGTTCATCGAAGAATCGTATCACCGGGACGACTGAAATTGCAGTTCGGTCAACGGAACCCGACCTGACCCTGTAACAAAAATGGCACAAGGCAGGTCTATTAGTGAGAAGGCTTGTGATGAGGAAAACGAAATGCCGACAAGAATCAAAATCAGCTTCAAATCCTGGATGCTGATTTATGTGGCATTCGTCGTTGCGCTGACTTCAGCGGGCACTGCCGGTGAGTCATCGGCGGCATCTGTTTCGCCCGGAACCTATCCCGCTGACGCTCCCGCGGACAAAGTGTTCTTTGCGCCGACCATCGAACGGCCCCGCAGAAACGATATCTAACTCCCCTAGAGCGGCACATGGATGTGCCGTACCTTTCCCCGGCGTACTATAATCTCGCGGTTTCCGTAACCCGGGATTTGCCAGTCTCGAAGGAGACTGTTAGAAAGAAAGAACAGGTGCGGGAAAACATCTACCGGGTATCAAAGACTATGAGAAGATTTGCACTGATTGCAGTGTTATTGATCGCGTCCGCGAACGCACAAGCCGTGGAAACCGTGAA
This sequence comes from uncultured Woeseiaceae bacterium, assembly GCA_964456535.1. Classification (GTDB taxonomy): domain Bacteria; phylum Pseudomonadota; class Gammaproteobacteria; order Steroidobacterales; family Woeseiaceae; genus UBA1847. The sequence goes on from CAYWBZ010000087.1 coordinate 937, forward strand.
GGTATTCAAGGGTACGGGCAATACGACGACGGCAATATTTACTGTTGAAGCACCCTGGGTGCTCGACTGGAATCTAAACGGTGACTATGACGCAATTGTTGCGCTCGATGTCACATTGGTTGAAGCGCACACGGGTCGCTACGTTGGCCGTATACTGCACACCAAGCGCAAAGGTAATGGGCTGCAGCTTTTCGACCAGGCCGGGAAGTTCCAGCTACGCATCAGTTCTACGCTGGCGCGATGGACGTTGAAGGTGCAGCAACTCGAGCCCGAAGAAAGAGAGCTCTACACTCCAAGGAAGCCCAAGTGACCGCATGAAGGACCTGAGCGATAACAAGGGTAGCGGGGCTGTAACAGCCGCTGCGGTCATCGTCGTGATTTACGGCATGCAGATGGCGAAAGTATTGCTTGTGCCTTTTCTTATCGCAGCGTTTCTCGCGCTCATCACCATACGACCAATGTTGTGGTTGCAGCAAAAGCGTGTGCCGAGCTTTCTTGCGGCACTTGTTATCGTCTCTGCGATCATGTTCCTGATGGCGGTCGTTGGCACGATTTTGGGTGGTTCGATCGCCGACTTCACGGCAGCGTTACCAGGATATCAGGCGGGGCTGGATGCGATTGTCGCCGGCGTAATCGATTTTGTAATCGAGCACCTGAACGGTGATGAGTCGATGGAAAGTCTCGGCGACATGATCAATCCGAGTTGGGCGATGGGTCTGGTTGCAACCATTCTCAACAGCCTGAAAGATGTGCTCACCAATACCTTCTTGATTGTTTTCACGATGATTTTCATGTTGTTGGAAGTGTCGAGCGTCGGCACCAAAGTAGAGGCCGCATTTGGACGCAGTGCAGAGTCACTTGGGCGTCCAAAAGCTTTCCTGCAAAACCTTGGGCGTTACCTGGGCATCAAGACTGTCGTAAGTATCGCTACCGGATTTTGTGCGGGTACTTTGACCTGGTCACTGGGCCTGGATTTTCCATTGCTGTGGGCGATGCTCGCGTTCCTTCTTAATTATGTGCCGACTATCGGCTCGATCATTGCGGCAGTACCTGCTGTATTGTTGGCCCTGGTGCAATTGGGACCGGGTGCCGCTGGTGCTACAGCCATTGGCTTTGCGGCGATAAACGTTGTGTTCGGCAACATCATCGAACCACGTTTGATGGGTTACGGTGTTGGTATTTCGCCGTTAGTCGTTTTCGTCGGATTGGTTTTCTGGGGCTGGGTGTTCGGACCAGTCGGCATGCTCTTGTCAGTTCCGCTGACAATGATTCTCAAGCTGATACTGGAGAGTGATGAGAATACGCGGTGGATCGCGATACTAATCGGCTCCGAGCGCGATGCTCAATACGCGCTAAAAAGACGGGCGGCCGAACAGGAGTAAGTATTCAGGCGACGTCTACGTCGCCAAACTCGTCCTCGTACGGTTCCTCTGATTCGAGTTGCTCCAGCAAGTTAATAGCAACAGCAACAAAATCCGTTTCAGTGATTATTCCAACGAGCTGGCCGTCCCGCATCACCGGCAAACAGCCGATCTGGTGTTTTTCAAGAAACAGCGCGGCCTGTCTCAAGCTCGCATCTACATCGACAGTCGCGACGTCCTTGACCATAACTTCGTCGACAAGGATGTCATTCGCATGAATACGATGTTTATCGTCGCGCAAGAAAGAATCTGTTGCCGCAAGTACGTTCGTTAACGTCACTAGCCCGACCAGAGTATCGCCGTCGGTAACTGGCAAGTGGTGTATACGTTTCTCGTGCATTTGAGTGCGGGCCTCCGCCACCGTCGCAGAGGGCGGCATCGTAACCAGATTAGTGCTCATGATTGCTTCGATACTGAACATGGTCTTCTCCTTCCAATTCAGTCTAGCCAAATCAGGCGGTTGGACCATTGCGACAAACACGTATTAGGTAGATATCGGGGAGTGTGAAATACTGAACAGCGATACTCTAGACAGGTCGAATCCAGTATGAGCATGCGATCATTCTTCTTGTTGATATTGCTCGTGATTTCGGCTCCGGGCAGTGCCGAAGAGCGCGACGCAAAGACCATAGTTCGTGACGCCATCGATCATTGGCGCGGCATTTCTTCCTATACCGAAATGACGATGATTATCCATCGTCCTGACTGGGAGCGCTCGATGACGATGCGGGCCTGGACCAAAGGTGATGACCATTCGCTGGTGCGGGTCGTAGAGCCGAAAAAAGATCGTGGTAATGGCACGCTGACCGATGACAAAAGCATGTGGTCATACTCTCCCAAGATCAATCGTGTCATCAAGATTCCGTCGTCCATGATGGGGCAGAGCTGGATGGGGTCTGACTTTTCCAACAAGGATGTCGCGCGCGCCGACGAGATCATTGACGAGTACGAACACACACTACTCGGCACAGAGGAGGTTGATGGCATCGTTGTTTATGAGATCGAGGCGATTCCGCACGAAGATGCCGCTGTTGTGTGGGGTAGTGAAGTGCTTCGCATCCGCGAAGATCACGTTGTGCTCGAGCACTCGTTCTTCGATCAGGACGGCGAGCTTGTCAAGAGTTTGCAGACCATGGAAATTACCGACATGGGCGGTCGGACCATCGCCAAACGACAGCGGATGAACAAGGCAGACAAGCCCGACGAATGGACCGAGATTCAGGTCATCGATGTTGATTACGACGTCGAACTCAAAGACAGTTTGTTTACGCTTTCCAACCTGCGGAACCCGCGAGATTAAGTTGTGAATATCGTTTTCCGTATGGCGTGGCGAAATCTTTGGCGACATCCTCGCCGAACCTGGCTGACGACCGGGGCGATGGTGTTTTCGAACATCCTGTTGGTGTTCATGATATCCCTCCAGTTCGGCATGTATGGGCTCATGATCGATAACGCTTTGCAGATTTTTACCGGCCACATGCAAGTACAGGCACCAGACTACAAAGATGATCAGAAGATGCGGCAGATCGTGCCGGATATTGTGCCGCTCGCGAATACCATACGAGCAGAATTGGACTCGGAGGCGGTTGCGGCGCGCGGCCGGACATTCGCACTGGCTTCAAGCGAGGAGCGTAGTTTTGGTATCGGCATTTACGGTGTCGAACCCGAGTTCGAGGCGCATGTTTCGAATATTCCCGGCCTCGTTTCTGACGGACGATACCTGCTAGACAACGATGCCGCAGAGATCGTTGTTGGCAGTGTTCTTGCCAGAAACCTTCGCGTGGGAGTTGGCGATGAGTTGACGTTACTGGGCAGCGGCCTGGACGGATCGTTTGCCGCCACTGTCGTCGATATCGTCGGCGTGTTCGATAGTGGTGTAATTGATATCGACCGCAACATCGCGGAAGTTCCGCTAGGCCTTTTTCAGGAGACATTCTTCATGGAAGGTGCCGGTCACCAGATAGTGATCGTTGGTGACAGTCTGAGTGCGGTGCCGGAGTTGCAGGCTCGCGTGCAAGCGGTTCTACCGCCCGACAGTAATCTGGTCGTACCGGACTGGGACGCGCTAATGCCCGGGTTGAAACAGGCGATTCAGGCGGATATGGGTAGTTCGTTTTTTATGTATTTTGTGCTCGTCGTACTCGTGTCTTTCAGCGTACTTAATACGCAGTTGATGTCGGTGCTCGAACGCACCCGTGAATTTGGCATCGTCATGGCGCTGGGGCTCAAGCCGGGCAGGTTGGGGCGCCTTGTCGTTCTGGAAACGGCGATGATGGGCCTGATCGGCACGGCAATCGGAATTGTCGCGGGCGGTATTGTGACGTCGTGGTTCACCACCAATGGTCTGGCTTTCCCCGGCATGGACGAAATGGCGGCGCGATTCAATCTTCCAGCGAGAATGTATCCGGAGATTAACGCGTTCACGTTATTGGCAGGTCCGGCGATTGTGTTCATATTTACGATGCTCGCAGCTATTTATCCAGCCGTGAGATTACGTTGGCAAAACCCCGTCGACGCGATGAGGGTTGCCTGATGCGTATCTTCGGAGTTTTGTTTCGACTGGCGTGGCGCAACCTGTGGCGTAATCATCGGCGCACGATCATCATGCTCGGCGCGATCGGTGTTGGTGTGTGGGCGATGATTTTTATGACGGCGCTGACGCGTGGCATGGTTGATCAAATGATCACAGACAGCATCGGCGTACTGCCGGGCCATGTGCAAATGCACCACCCTGATTACCAGGACGACCCGAGCATTGCTAACCGGATATCGATTTCGGATGCCGATCTCAAAGACAAGTTCGATGGTGCTGGTTTCGAAGCGTGGGCAAGTCGTGTCAGGGTGCCCGCGATAATTACCAGCGAGCGCGAGTCGCGTGGTGTCACGCTACTCGGAGTCGACCCCGCAGTAGAGCGTGAAATATCTTTCTTCGATTACGAAGAAGTGAAAGGGCGCTTTCTTAACGACGCGACAGACAAGGGCATCGTCATCGGCGCGAAGCTGGCGGACACGCTCGAAACCGAAATCGGAAAGCGCATCGTTTTGATGAGCCAGGACCCCGATAATGAGATCGCGGATCGCGGTTTCAGGATCGTTGGTCTCTACTCAGCCAGTACAAAGGCGGTCGAAGAGGCCTATGCCTTTATTGGTAAAACGACGGCGCAAGAAATGTTGCACATCGATGGTGCGACAACGGAAGTCGTTTTTCTTGGCGACGATTACAGAAATGTGGAGCCGATATACGCTGCCGTAATGAGTGCGGTGGACAACAGTGTGTCGGTGCGGCGCTGGTATGAGATTGACACCTATCTCGGCACCATGATGAATGTCATGGACGGCTTCGTTCTCATCTGGGTTGTCGTTATATTTATGGCGCTATCGTTTGGTCTGGTTAACACGCTGGTAATGGCCGTGTTTGAGCGTGTACGTGAGATTGGACTGATGCTCGCGCTGGGAATGAAGCCCGGAAGCATACTGGGCCAGATCATTATTGAGTCGATGCTGTTAATGACATTGGGGCTGGCGGTCGGCAATTTTCTTGCCTGGGCGACGGTGACTCCCCTCGAAAGTGGTATCGATGTATCCATCGTCTCAGAGGGGATGGAAATGTGGGGCGCGGCGAGCGTGCTTTATCCGAAGCTGTATGCCAGCGACATGATACTCGCGAGCGTTGTCGTGCTGATACTTGGATTCCTGGCAAGTCTTTCACCAGCCTGGCGGGCCTCCAGATACGAACCCGTCGAAGCAATTACAAAGGTTTGAATATGAGCGCTGTTCGTTGTGTGGATTTGTGCAAGACGTACCGTCAGGGTGATCAGGACATCAAGGCCCTGGATCACGTCAGCATTGAGATCGACAAAGGCGAATTTGTCTGCCTTTCGGCGCCATCAGGTGGCGGTAAGACGACATTGCTAAACGCGATCGGTGGTCTGGATATTCCCGATAGTGGCGAAGTGTATGTCGCCGGCGAACGTATCGACAATCTGAGCAAAGGCGAACTGGCCGATCTTCGGCTCCAAAGTATCGGGTTCGTTTTTCAGGCCTACAACCTGATTCCTGTGTTATCGGCTCGCGAGAATGTCGAGTTCGTTATGCAGGTTCAGGGCATGCCCGCGGCTGAGAGGCGAGAAAAATCGAACGCTATACTGAAGGAAGTCGGACTCGAGGGCCTTGAAAACAGGAGACCGGCGGAAATGTCCGGAGGCCAGCAGCAGCGTGTTGCCGTTGCACGCGCGATAGCCTCAAGACCCGCACTGGTACTGGCAGACGAGCCGACCGCAAATCTGGATTCGAAAACGGCCGATGAGTTGATGGAGCTGTTCACGCTGCTCAATAAACATCACAACACGACGTTTGTTATTGCCACACACGACCAGCGCGTCATGACGTACGCCGGTCGATTGATTCGCATGCTCGACGGACGCATCGTCGATGACATTGACCAGCGTGCTGCCTAGGCTACTCATTTTGTTACTCGCCTTTCCTGCATTGGCAGGTGCGGTGGACGGCAACACGGAACTTGGCGGTCATACAAAGCTGCGAGTAGTCGGTCAAACCTACCCATCCGATAGCCTGTTTCGTGATTTGTATGGCAGCAGTTCAATCGATACCCAGGGCGACCTGAGATTGAACCTCGAACACCGCCAGTCCGGGTGGACGTTTAATACGAACTACCAGCTTGCCGCGCTGAACGGCGAGACATTTTTGTTGCCCGATGACAGTCGGCGATTCATGGATCTTACGTCCGTCATCGATCAGGGTAGTGAATCGGCGCTGGTGCACCGACTGGATCGGCTCTGGGTTGGTTACAGTAGTGAAAAGACCGTTGTCCGTTTCGGACGGCAGGCGTTGTCGTGGGGTAACGGCATGTTCTACGCGCCCATGGATCTCGTAAATCCGTTCAACCCTGCAGCGGTCGATACGGAATACAAAGCAGGCGATGACATGTTGTATCTGCAGTATCTACGAGACAGCGGAGCCGATGTTCAGGGCGCCTATGTTATTCGCCGAAATTATTTGAGCGGTGATGTGGACAGCGACGCGGCAACGATCGCAACGAAGTACCACGGTTTCAGAGGTGAGGGAGAGTTCGACGTGCTGGTCGCGCGCCACTACGCAGACAATGTTCTTGGGCTTGGCGCGAGCCATGCCATCGGCGGTGCAAACTGGAGCGGTGACCTGGTGGTCACAGATACAGATCTTGATACCGTCGTGCAGTTATCGACGAACCTTAGCTACTCATGGAACTGGGCAGACAAAAACATGAGCGGTGTTGTCGAGTATCACTTCAATGGCTTCGGTCAACACTCGGGCAGCTACGATCCTGTTTCGCTGCTTGGGAACCCGGATCTGCTGCTACGCCTCAGTCGCGGTGAGAGCTTTACACTGGGGCGGCATTATCTTGCCGGCAGCGTCATGATCGAGATGACGCCTTTGTGGAGTCTGTCTCCGACGTTACTAATGAATGCCAGCGACCCAAGCGGCTTATTCCAGTTGATCACCAATTACAGTTTGTCGGACAACATGACGTTGCTGGGCAGCCTGAATTTTCCACTGGGAAACAATGGCAGTGAGTTTGGTGGGATCGAGTCTGGAATTCCCGGTCGATATTTGTCCACGGATGCGGGCGTATTTGTTCAGTGGGCCTGGTATTTCTAACCGTTCTTTACGACAGGACCCGGACCAAACCCAGTGCAGCCAGGCCGATGGTAAGCACCAGGTACGTCACCGTGAATAAAATAGCGGTGGATTTGGCGTAATTTAGCGTGTAGCCGACGCCAAATCTACTCTCAACCATTATCGACGAATCATCCCTGTTGAAATAGAACAATCCCCATACCCAGTGGTCATTGTCAGCAAGGGCACCTGTCAACGGCGTCTCCGCTGAACCGTATTCCCTGAACGATCCGCCTTGCCCATATTTCCTCATGATCCGAATCAGGCCGATCAGCATGAAGATTACTAAAATGCCGGGTGCCCACCAGATTTCATGCCCAATAGAGTGGGTCGCTAACAGGCCAACACGAACGATCTGCACTGAAATCAGGGTCAGGAGTGCACAGAAAAGGATTGCTATCCAACAAAGCAGTTTTGTGAAGAATAACTGGAAGGTGTCCTGTGCTTCTGCGGAATAGCTACCCGTTCCGTCACGCAGCGAGTGTTTTGCGCCCGCTGCAAATAACGCCAGTAGTGAGAATAGTGAACTCACCACAAGGGCGAGAACGGGAAAATAGATAGTGTCAATAAACACCTTCTCAGACATGGGCCCGGTCCCGGACAATGCGGGCACAAGGTCGGGCATGATCCGGTAACTGGCCACTGCGTACAGGATGACCAACAGGCTGGTGATCAGGCAGATCGCGAGCGTCGCCCGGGCGAAGGTATGACCACGGGAGCGGTCTACATCCAGAGAAACCACGGTTTTTTGAGCTTGACGAGCCGCCTCAGGAGGAATCAGTTTGCGCGCTTTAGCGTAGACGCGCAGGTAGAGCACCAGAGCAGAGCAGAGCAGTACGGCGGTTCCTGTAAGGTTTCCCGCAACTGGCCAACCAGCCGCACTAATCCCCAGCCCGACACCAAGCGCCAATACCATCACGAGTACGCAACCCCGGCGCCAGCTGTGCAACAGTTGACTTGCCGAATCGCCTTTTGCCGTGCCCTCGCCGATGTACACGCCGAACATCAGTCCCTTACGCATGATGTGTGGCAGTGCGAAAAGGAGTCCTCCGACCAGGAAGACTCTGATTATGAGGAACAGGTTTACAAGCGTCGATTCGTTCATTTCGATTCCTCCGGAGGTTGACTGCTGATGGCTGAAACTTCGCGTTCAACCAACGCGAGTAATTCATCATGCGATACGCCCGCCTGCCGAAGCCGGGCGATAGTCACACTGAGCTGATCCTGCAGCTCTTTCTTGACGGTGGATTCGATTCGTGTCGGTGGTGCCGCGACAGAAACACCAGCCCGGTCTTTTATGGCGAGGAAGCCCTCGGACTCCAGAAGCCGGTATGCGCGGGCTATTGTGTTCAGGTTGACGCCGAGGTCACTCGCCAGTTGGCGTACCGAGGGCAAGGGTGTTCCGGGAGCCAGCGTCCCGGAGGCGACAAGTTGTCGTACCTGGCCGGCGACCTGTTCGTATACAGAATCTTTGAGGCCACGGTCTATTGTCAGGGTCACCATAACGAAACCGACTGTATACCATATGGTATACAGTTGTCAAGCGGGTGCGGACCGGTAAGGATGTCCCGTTTAGCATTAGGCGGAAGCTGAAAGAAT
>CAYWBZ010000088.1:0-9459 GCA_964456535.1 uncultured Woeseiaceae bacterium
ACGGCGGAACGTGTGTCTGAGGCGTTCAAGCTGATTCTCTCGAACAAGAACGTAACGGCCATTCTCGTGAACATTTTCGGCGGCATCGTGCGTTGTGACGATATCGCGAAGGGAATCATCAGTGCGGTGAAAGAGGTCGGCGTTGAAGTGCCGGTGATTGTGCGCCTCGAAGGCACGAATGTATCAAAAGGGCGCGAGCTGCTGGCCAACAGCGGTCTCGACATCATTGCGGCCGAGGATCTTACCGACGCAGCACGCAAGGTGGTTGCTTCGGCAGCCTGACAAGAAGAATTAACGAGTAGATTTAATGAGTATTTTGGTCAACGCAGACAGCAAGATTATTTGCCAGGGCATCACTGGCAATCAGGGTTCCTTCCACACCGAGCAGTGCATCGAGTACGGCACCAAGGTTGTCGCGGGTGTTACACCAGGGCGCGGTGGTCAGGATCATCTCGGAGTGCCGGTTTACAATACGGTTCGCGACGCGGTCGACGCGACAGGTGCCGACGTCAGCATGATTTACGTACCGCCGCCGTTCGCGGCGGATGCAATCCTCGAAGCGGCGGATTCCGGTGTTTCGTTGATCGTGTGTATCACCGAAGGCATCCCGGTCAACGACATGGTCAAGGTGAAATCAGCGCTGCGCGATAATGACTGTCGCCTGATTGGACCGAACTGCCCGGGCATCATTACGCCGGAAGAATGCAAGATCGGCATCATGCCGGGGTTCATTCACCAGAAAGGGCGCATTGGCGTGGTATCACGTTCGGGCACGCTTACTTATGAGGCGGTATATCAAACGACGACCAACGGTTTGGGTCAAAGCACATGCATCGGCATCGGTGGCGATCCGGTGCGTGGCATGAACTTCATCGACTGCCTTGAGCTCTTCCAGGAAGATCCCGACACAGACGGTATCATCATGGTTGGTGAGATCGGTGGTACGGACGAGGAAGCCGCCGCGGAGTTCATTCAAAGCAACGTTAGCAAGCCAGTTGTGGCGTATATCGCGGGCGTAACGGCCCCTCCGGGCAAGCGTATGGGTCATGCTGGTGCCATTATTGCTGGCGGCAAGGGTACGGCCGAGGATAAATTCAAGGCATTGGATGCCGCAGGTGTTGCAACCGTGCGTTCACCAGCGGAACTCGGGTCGAAGATGCAGGAAGTCATCGGCGGCTAGTGACTACGATCGCCGGAGCTGACCATGGACCACAATGTCAAAGTAGCGCTGGCCCAGGTTGATCTTGCGGTCGGTGATGTCGCAGGCAATACCCATAAAATCATCGAGTATGCGGGTCGCGCGCGGAGCGAACTCGGCGCCGATTTAGTTGTATTTCCCGAACTCAGTGTTTGCGGCTATCCGCCGGAAGATCTCCTCTTCCATGTTGGCCTGCGATACAAGGTCGAAAATGCGCTTGTAGAAATCCGATCGCAGATATCCGGTATAGCCGTCCTGATTGGTTACCCTGAATACGACGAAGGCCATATCTACAATGCCTGCTCCGTATTTCAGGACGGCGAGGTGATCGCCCACTATCGTAAGCAGAGCTTGCCCAATTACAGTGTGTTCGACGAAGAGCGCTATTTCACACGCGGCAAAGAAGCGTCCGTCTTTACGATTAATGGTGTCCGCATAGGGCTGAATATTTGTGAGGATGTCTGGAGCTCTGGCCCAATGGCATCGAATCGGTCCGCTGGTGCGGAATGCGTGATTGTGATTAACGGTTCGCCGTACGAGATAAGCAGCCAGATTAGCCGTGAATCACAATTGAAAAAGCGGGTTGCAGAAGTCCGGATTCCTGTGATTTACGTGAACATGGTTGGCGGGCAAGACGAGCTGGTGTTTGACGGCGGGTCGTTCGCGATGTCGGCGGAGGGTGAGATCCGTTTCCGTGCGCCGCCATTCGAAGAAGGTCTGCACGAGCTCGTTCTGCAAGGCACGGCGTCAGGCGTTGTAGCGGAAGCGGGTGACTGTGCCAAACTGCTCGATACCGAAGCCAGTGTCTATAAAGCGCTGGTCGCAGGTACTCGTGACTACATCACGAAACACGGCTTCCCGGGCGTCATTCTCGGCCTGTCCGGCGGTATAGATTCAGCGCTGGTGGCGACGATTGCTTGCGATGCGATCGGTGCCGATCGTGTGCGCGCGGTGATGATGCCGTTTCGTTATACATCGAACATGAGTCAGGAGGACGCCGCCAAACAAGCTGCGATGCTTGGCATCGGCTATGACGTCATACCGATCGAACCCATGTATGAGGCGACCATCGCACAACTGGACCCCGTGCTCGGCGAGCGCGAGCCCGACGCAACCGAGGAAAACATTCAAGCTCGCTGTCGAGGGTTATTGCTGATGGCGATTTCGAACAAGACGGGTCGCATGCTACTCACGACCGGCAACAAGAGCGAGATGGCGGTTGGGTATGCGACTTTATACGGCGATATGGCTGGTGGATTCGCGCCGATTAAGGACTGCACCAAAACGCTCGTCTATCGCCTTGCCAAATTCCGCAATTCGCTGGGTGACGCGATTCCGGAGCGAGTCATTACCCGGGAGCCGTCAGCTGAGCTCAAGCCAGACCAGAAAGACAGCGATTCGCTGCCGGACTATGACGTGCTGGATCCGATTCTTGAGGCATTTATCGAGCAAGACCTTTCGGTTGCCCAAATAGCGGAACGTGGATTTGATCGCGACACGGTGATACGCATCCTGGAGATGGTCAAGCGCAATGAATACAAGCGTCGTCAGGCCCCGCCGGGAATAAGGATCAGTGGTCGCGCATTCGGTCGCGACTGGCGTTATCCAATCACGTCAGGCTACAAATTCCCGCGCTAACTAGCTCTCGTTGGGAAAGTTTAGATCGAGCACTCTTTGCGCGTCATCGCGGAGATCGGTCATACCGAGCTCGTCGTACGCCTCGACCATGATTTTCAGTGACTCGGCGTTGCCCGAGGCACCATTGTATTGCTCCAGCGCGTTCTTCGCGCGATTCGCGGCCGCGACGTAGGCGCCGCGACGCAGGTAATAGTCAGCCACATGATTTTCGTAGGCAGACATGCGTTCCTTAATGGCCCGGATGCGTTGCTCCGCATCTGCCGCGTACTCACTGGTCGGGTAACGGTCGACGAGGCGCCGTAAAGATGCATAGGCGAGGTCGATATCTATCGGTGGCCGCTTTGTTACGTCCCTCTTGAACCAGCGCTCCAGGATTCCCGGGTCCGATTCGTAATAAGCCAGTCCCTTGATGTACAGCGCGTAGTCGACGCGCGGATGCGTCGGGTTCTCGCGCATGAATGTGTCGGCAGTCTCGATGGCCTGCTCAATCTGACCACTCTTGTAGTACGCATGCAGCAATTTCAGCTCAATCTGTCGGGACAGGTCACTGAATGGGTAGCGGGCCAGAATCGCCTCGAAAATTTGGATACCCTTGCGATAATTCCCGCGCGAAATCGATAATTCCGCCAATTCAAAAGCCTCAGTGATGTTCTGGACTTCGGTCTGGGCCTCGTCTTTGCCGGCGCAGGCCGTCAGGCTGCCACTAACAAGGACAAGAATGATTATCGGGAGCAGGCGAGCTCGCCGAAAAAATACCGAGTTGAGTCGTGAATATAATTGCATACTGTCGTCTTTCTGAGGTGCCGCCACAGCCATCAGGGCGGTTTGAGGTCGGCGAGTATACCGTAAACCAGTACTCCGTTACTGTGATATTCCCGGGCTCAGCTAGTTGTGAAGCGGTTGATCGCGAGGCGCGACTTGCCGGCAATGGCGTGTCCTTGCCAAGAGGCGGAACAAAGCGGACGACCGCTTCACAACTAGCCCGGAGGGAGCCACCCGGATGATCCAATACAGCGTTGCAGTGTTTGAAAAGGACCAGCCATTTCCTGCACACTGCGCCTTGTCTTGGATCATCCGGGTGGCTCTGAGCCCGGGAATATCACAGTAACGGAGTACTAGCGTCCAGTCATGAGCGCCGAAAAACAAATAACTGCGATTCCCGTTGAGTTCGCCGGTCTGAGATTGGACCAGGCGCTGGCGCGGATGTTTCCGGATTATTCCAGGAGCCGTCTCAAAGAGTGGTTGCTGGCCGGGGCGATAACCGTAGAGGGTGGGCCAAAACGGCCACGAGACGCCGTTTCTGGTGGTGAGACGGTAACATTGCAGCCGCAAGCCGAAGTTACAGTGCGGGCTGAGCCAGAGCCAATCGCGCTCGAAATTGTCTTTGAAGACGATGAGCTTCTGGTTGTGAATAAGCCCGCAGGACTGGTCGTTCATCCGGGCGCTGGCAATCCGGCCGGTACATTGATGAATGGACTCTTGCACCATATTTCGGCATTGGAGGAGATTCCGCGCGCCGGCATTATTCATCGTCTCGATAAAGACACCAGCGGTCTGCTGCTGGTGGCCAAGACATTAATCGCGCATACGGCGTTGGTTCGTTTATTGGCTGACAGGGATATATCCCGCCACTACCTGGCTGTCTGCAATGGTGTCCTGACAGGCGGCGGCACGATTCGCGAACCTATTGCACGCCACCCGGTCGACCGCAAGCGCATGAGCGTGCAGCAAAATGGCAAACCCGCCGTCACGCACTACACCGTGAAGGAGCGATACGCCGCGTTCACCTACGTTAACGTGAGGCTCGAGACTGGCCGTACTCATCAAATTAGAGTGCATTTCGCACATCGTCGCCACGCACTCGTTGGCGATCAGGTTTATGGCGGCCGACTGGCTCTACCCAAAGGCGCGTCGGAAGAACTGATTCAGGTGCTGCGTCATTTCAAACGACAGGCCCTGCATGCGACAAGACTGGCGTTCGAGCATCCGGTCAGCGGCGAGATCGTGGATCTCGAAGTGCAGCCGCCGAAAGACTTCCAGGTGCTGATTGAGACGATGCGCCGGGATGCCAGTAATGAATGATTGGGTCGCCGCGGACTGGCCGGCACCTTCGAATATTGTCGCGGGCACAACCCTGCGAAACCATGACTTGTCCTCGCTGCCGTTGTCCGGTGAGTATTGCTGGCTTAGTCAGGTGCACGGTACGAATATCGTAACGGCGACTCACTTTGACGCTCCGCCGGCGGCAGATGGTTCGACGGGCCGCGACGCAGGCTATGTTTGTGTTGTGCGAACCGCCGATTGCCTGCCCGTACTCATGTGTTCCACCGACGGTAGTGTTTTTGCCGCCGCGCATGCGGGATGGCGGGGACTGGCCGCTGGTGTAATAGAGAATACGCTCGCGAAGCTCGATGTGGACCCCGCTGACCTGCTGGTCTGGCTTGGACCGGCGATTTCCCAGCCGTCCTTCGAAGTCGGTGACGAGGTGAGGGAAGCATTCCTTCTGGCGGACCCGGGCGCCAGCGACTGTTTTGAAGTCAATTCACGGCAGCGGTGGCAGGCGGACCTTTACGGCCTTGCCAGGCGCAGACTGAACGCAGCTGGCGTTAGAAATATCTTCGGCGGCGGCTTTTGTACCTATCTGGATGACGAGCGCTTCTTCTCCTATCGACGCGATCCCGAGTGTGGTCGCCTGGTGTCTTTTGTCGGTCTGAGCACCCCTTGAAAAAAGCCCTTAAGCCGCAATTTATGGGGCAGATTAAGGATTCGCCGATATTCGGCGTGGGTGATTCAAATGCGACTAGACAAGCTGACAAGCAAATTCCAATTAGCGCTGGCTGACGCGCAATCCCTGGCTGTTGGCCAGGACCATCAGTTCATAGAACCCGTCCACGTAATGGTCGCGTTGCTCGACCAGCAGGGCGGCGGCGTGCGGGGCTTGTTAACCAAGTCTGGCGTCAACGTGAACTTGCTGCGTTCGCAGCTTGGTGAGTCGGTCGATCGACTCGCGAAAGTTGAGGGAGCGGGTGGCGAAGTGCATATCGGCAGTGAATTGTCGAAGCTTTTCAATATCACTGACAAACTCGCTCAGGAGAGGGACGACCAGTACATCTCCAGCGAGCTTTTCGTTCTTGCGGCCATGGATGGCAAATCACCGCTTAAGGGCGCACTCGAGCAGGCCGGTGCTGTAAAAGGCGCGATCGAGAAATCGATAGACGATTTGCGTGGCGGGCAGCAGGTGAATGACCCGAACGCCGAAGACGCACGACAGGCACTGGACAAGTTCACCATCGATCTCACGGAGCAGGCCGAACAGGGCAAGCTGGACCCGATCATAGGCCGTGACGATGAAATCCGTCGGACGATCCAGATTTTGCAGCGGCGCACCAAAAATAACCCCGTCCTCATTGGTGAACCTGGCGTCGGCAAGACTGCGATCCTGGAAGGACTCGCACAGCGAATCGTCAATAACGAAGTTCCGGAAGGGCTACGCGGCAAACGCATCCTGTCCCTAGATATGGGCGCACTCATCGCGGGCGCGAAGTTTCGGGGTGAGTTCGAAGAAAGACTGAAGGACGTCCTGAACGATCTCGCAAAACAGGAAGGCCAGATCATTCTCTTTATCGATGAGATGCATACGATAGTCGGTGCTGGTAAGGCCGAGGGCTCCATGGATGCTGGCAACATGCTTAAGCCCGCGCTCGCGCGCGGAGAGCTGCATTGCGTTGGTGCGACCACGCTCGACGAATATCGCAAGTACGTCGAAAAAGATGCGGCGCTTGAACGTCGCTTCCAAAAGGTCCTTATTGAAGAGCCGACGGTTGAAGATACGATCGCGATTCTGCGCGGCTTGAAAGAAAGATACGAAGTACACCACGGTGTTGAAATTACCGATCCAGCCATAGTGGCGGCGGCGACCTTGTCGCACCGTTATATCAGCGACCGCCAGTTACCCGACAAAGCTATCGATTTGATTGACGAGTCCGCATCACGGATTCGGATTGAGATCGACTCGAAGCCCGAAGAAATGGACAAGCTGGAACGCCGCATCATCCAGCTCAAGATCGAACGCGAAGCCCTGAAGAAAGAATCAGACGACGCATCCGTAAAGCGTCTTGCGGATATTGAGTCTCAGCTTGAAGGGCTGGAGCGCGAGTTCGCGGATCTCGACGAGGTCTGGAAGGCTGAAAAGGCCGCAATGCAGGGCGCAACCCATATAAAGGAAGAACTCGAACGAGCGCGTCTCGATCTGGAAACCGCACATCGGGCGAATGACCTCGCGCGCATGTCTGAGCTGCAGTACGGCAAGATTCCCGAGCTGGAAAAACAGCTCGAAGATGCCATGCAGGTTGAGCATAAGGAAAACACGCTGCTGCGAAATAACGTCACTGAAGAAGAGGTCGCGGAGATCGTTTCCAAGTGGACCGGGATTCCGGTCAGCAAGATGCTTGAAGGTGAGAAGGAAAAGCTGCTGCAGATGGAGTCCGTCGTGCAACAGCGTGTCGTTGGCCAGGACGAGGCAGTGACGGTTGTGGCGAATGCCATTCGTCGCTCGCGTGCCGGGCTGTCCGACCCCAAACGGCCGATCGGCTCATTTCTGTTCCTGGGCCCGACCGGTGTTGGTAAGACCGAGCTCACGAAGGCATTGGCCGATTTCCTGTTCGATACCGACGAGGCGATGGTGCGTCTTGATATGTCGGAGTTCATGGAAAAGCACTCTGTTGCACGGTTGATCGGTGCGCCACCGGGATATGTCGGCTACGAAGAGGGCGGTTACCTGACCGAGGCAGTTCGCCGTCGCCCGTATTCGGTAATTCTGCTCGATGAAGTTGAGAAAGCACATCCGGACGTGTTCAACGTGTTGTTGCAGGTGTTGGATGATGGCCGACTAACCGACGGCCAGGGCCGCACGGTCGATTTCCGTAATACCGTTATCGTCATGACCTCGAACCTCGGATCGCAACTGATTCAGGAGATGGCAGGCGAGGAAAACTACGAAACCATGAAGAACGCGATCATGGACGTCGTTGGTCAGCACTTCCGGCCGGAGTTTGTGAATCGTATCGACGATCTGGTTGTGTTCCATCCGCTGGGTCGTGATCACATTCGAAAGATCGTCGATATTCAGCTGGGTTATTTGCATGAACGGCTTGCCGAGCGAGATATCAGCATTCACCTGTCCGATTCGGCCCGAGACAAGCTTGCGGATGCCGGATTCGATCCGGTCTACGGAGCGCGGCCTTTGAAGCGGGCGATTCAGCGGCAGGTCGAGAACCCGCTTGCGCAGGAGATTCTTCAAGGTAATTTCAAGCCTGGTGACACTATTGAAGTCGGGGTTTCGGACGATCACCTGGAGTTTCTTAACGCCGCGTAGCGCGGATGGTCTCCCCGGTTGAAGGGCAATTCCTTCTCCACAGGACACAGTCGAATGAATTGCCCTTCAACCGGGGAGACCGCCATACATCGGTGTGCTGACCCCAACTGAGTTATAATCGCCGACCCTCGGCAACCAAGATAATTACGGAGTTTTGATAGATGCCGATCTACGGATACACCTGCGACAGCTGTGAACATACGTTTGACGCGTTGCAGAAAATGAGTGACCCGAAGTTGGTCGATTGCCCGGAGTGTGGTGAGCCATCGCTGCGCAAGCTTTTGTCTGCGCCTAAGTTTCGTTTGAAGGGCAAAGGTTGGTACGAGACTGACTTCAAGACCGGCGACAAACGTAATATTGCTGGCGATCCAGGTAAGACTTCGGACACCAAGTCGAAAGACGCTGATAAGACCGTGAAGAAAACAGAACCGAAGAAATCAACACCTGACACCAAAGCCAAGTCAGCATGAGGCGGTTGTCTTGAAGCGCTTACGCAGATATCTCGTCGCAGGCATCCTGGTTTGGGCACCGCTGGCGGTGACATGGTTCCTGCTGAAAGTTGGCGTTGGACTGATGGACAAGACGCTTGCGATTATTCCTGCCCGATATCAGCCTGACGAATTACTCGGAGTTCATATCCCTGGTCTTGGTGTAATCCTGACGGTCATAGTATTGTTGGTCACAGGTGTTTTGGCTGCTAATTTCGTGGGCCGAGCATTCGTTGGTGGCTGGGAATCGCTGATGGACCGGATTCCGGTCGTTCGGGCGATTTACTCAGCTGCGAAGAACTTCGCGGAAATGGTATTTTCCGACTCCAGTCAGTCGTTCAAGAAAGTACTGCTGATTCAATATCCCCGCAAGGGCCTTTTCAGCCTGGCATTTCAAACTTCCTCCCAGTTGGGTGAAGTCCAGGGCCGGACCGGCGAAGAGGTCGTCTGCTGCTTCTTGCCGACCACTCCGAACCCGACCTCCGGGTTTATCATCATTGTGCCGAGAAAAGACATCATCGAGCTCGATATGGAAGTGGACGAGGCGCTCAAGATGATTATCTCGTTGGGCGTGGTCGTGCCGCCCTGGAACAATAAGAAGACAGCAGAATTGCCGTTCGAGGTACCGGACGACCCGGCTTGATAAGCGGGCCTCCAGCCCGTACCATTCCGCCTCTTTTTTGACGGGTTTTCCTTAGGTTTTAGTGATGCGTAGCCATTATTGCGGAGAGATCAACGAATCTCTGAACGGTACTGAGATT
>CAYWBZ010000089.1:0-2227 GCA_964456535.1 uncultured Woeseiaceae bacterium
GGCGCGGCTCTAAATAGTGTCCAAATTGCTGAAATATTGGCAAAAAACTATCTTTAGGCTATAGTTCGCAGGCAATGAACGGCCCCGGACTGGATGTCGATAACGGGGTTTTTGGGGTTTGGAGAAAATACATTATGTCGCGACGTTTTACTCGTCTCTCTCTGCTGTTCGTCCTGATGCTTACGAGCGAGGTCTGGGCCATTGGGCTAGGCGACATCAATCTGAATTCTGCGCTTAACGAGCCGCTCAGAGCGGAAATTGTTTTGTTGTCGGCCAGCGCCGATGAATTGAGCGACCTCAATGTTACTCTGGCATCTGCCGAAACTTTTGTCCGCTACGGCATCGATCGTCCGTTCTACTTGCAGGGCATTGAATTCAACGTAATTAACGCCGGCGCCAGTGGCAGCGTGGTGCAAATACGTTCGCGAGAACCGATTACCGAACCATTCCTGACGTTCCTGGTGGAAGCGACCTGGTCAAGTGGCCGTTTGCTGCGTGAATACACTGTTTTGCTCGACCCGCCGACTTATGCAGCGCCTTCTTCCCGGCAAGCACCGGCGGTCGAAGCGCCACGTCGCAGTACGCCGAGCGATAGTGGCCAGATACAACGTCAGCCAACACCGCAGCCGACACAGCGACAATCTCGCCCGGCACCACAACCGACTCAACCGGCCCGAACCACGGATTCAAGCGCTGCTGATACGAGTGTTACTGATTCAAGTTACGAATCACCACCTGAGCCACGACCACAACCTCCTGTCGATGATTCGCCTTACGGCACGACCGACGGCGGTGATCTGGTTGTGCAGCGCGGCGAAACGCTTTGGGGCCTCACGGCCCGGAATCGACCGGATGGTCGTTTGTCGATGAATCAGACAATGCTGGCCATTTACGAGGCCAACCCCGGTGCATTCGGCGGCAATATCAACGTACTCAGGGCGGGTGCGAGTTTGCGCATTCCAAGTGCGGACGAGGTATTTCAGATCAACCGCGGTGACGCGCTGAATGAAGTAAAACGCCAGCACAATGCCTGGGGCGGCAGTACGAGCTACACGGAACCGCAGCAATCGACCACGCGACCAAGCCTGACGCTGGTACCGCCCGACGAAGACGTGGCGGGCGGCGACTATGATGACGACGCATCAACTTACGAACCGCAATCTCGTGAACAGGAGATTGAGGGTCGTATTGTCGAGCTGGAAACCGCAAATGTGCCCAATCAGCAGTCCCTGATTGAAATTCGGGACAACGAGCTGGCCGCATTACGGCAGGAACTCGCTGACATTCGTGGTGAGGTTTACGAGGCACCTGTCGAAGACGTGGCAGATGACTCTCTGGTCGAAGACGTGCTTGACGACGACCAGGGCATCGATGACGCCGTGGATGATTCCGGTATCGGCGACATCGTCGCCGATGATGTGGCGGACGATACGCAGGTTGCCGACGACACAGCAGATGATGTTGTCGATAGCGACATTACGACGCCGCCGAGTGACATTATTTCTACTTCGTCTTCCGGCCGCGATAAGGGCATTGTTAGTCAGATCCTTGGGTATGTTCTTAGTATCTGGGGAGGTATAGCAGCAGCAGTGGTCGCGGTTATCGGCTTGTTGGTCTGGTTCATGCGGCGCGACGGTGACGACGACGATGACAACGACCGGCCATGGGACACGCTGGATTCCGACGAGATGGCGGCTGGCAGTATTTCCGTCACTTCTACAATGCAGGCTCCTACGCATGAAGAAGCCATCGTTGTGGTTGAACAGGATTCGGGCATCCATCCGATACTTGAAGATACCGTTGAAGCACCGGCAGCAGATCTTGCTGCTGGAGAGGGAGAGGCGTCAGGGGCGTTTGGCTCTCTCGAAGATACATTTAGCAGTGAAACGGCGGTCAATCTGGATCAGACAGATCCAATCGCCGAGGCTGATTTCCACATGGCCTATGGTCTGTATGACCAGGCGGCCGACCTGATTAATGGTGCGCTGGAATCAGATCCATCCGACAAGTCTCTGATGTCCAAACTGTGCGAAATCTACTTCGTCTGGGGCAATCGCGATTCCTTTGTTGACGCCGCGACACGCCTGAAAATGGCAGTCGGTGATGGCGGCAGCGCTGATTGGGACAAGATAGTGATTATGGGGCAGCAGATTGCCGCTGATCACGACATGTTTGCCGGCGCAGATGTGGCCGGGGCCACGAAAGAGGTTGACCTGTCATTTGATGA
>CAYWBZ010000089.1:2327-9384 GCA_964456535.1 uncultured Woeseiaceae bacterium
ATCGACCTCGGCGCGGGCGACGAAGAAACGCAACAGGGTGTCGACTTTAATTTCGACGAACCGGCGGCAGATGCAGATGACGCTGTTGATTTCGATCTCGACGTGACAGCCGAAACTCCGACCATCGAATCGACGATGACCGAAGCGACGGCCGAAATGCCGGCGCCAACAGTTGAAACCCCGACCATCGAAGATCAGTTTGCAGGGTTTGGTGAAGGTACTTCTGAGCTGCCATCACTGGATGAAGACTCTCTGGAGGAAGCAATTTCCGCCAGTGGCAAGGATGCGGACGCGACGGCTGAGATCAACGTCGATGAGCTGGACTTCGGTATCGACAATCTGACGGAGACTGAAGTCGCATCGTTGGATGATATAGACACAACCGGGCAGAACGAAGAGCTTTCGGATACCGGTATCAACGAAGCATTAAGCGACCTCGATTTCGGCGCCGCTGATGTCACTGGCAAGAATCCGGCCATCGATCCGGATACCACGGGTATCCAGGAAGGTCTGGATCCTGACGCCACGGGTATCCAGGAAGGTCTGGATCCTGACGCCGCGGGCCTCGTGGAGGGACTTGATCTGAGCGATCTTGAAAGCTCCGGAATGCGTCTCGCGGCAGATGAAACCGGCCAGAACCCAATGATTTCGGCAGAGCCAGAGCGGGAACCAACTGACGTTGGCATTGATGACAGTTTGCTGGACGCAACCGGCCTTACACAGGTTCTCAGCGACGATATGGCCGTTGAAACGGCTGCTGATCTTGCAGGTGCACTGTCCGATGCTGATGCGACTATGCTCGCACCGGGCATGGGCGATGCCACCATCGACAGTCCGCCGGAAGATGTCGAGACGATGTTGGCGCCGATGGATGACGACGACGATAATTTCGATTTCGCGAAAACTGAAGCATTACCGCCTGACGCATTCACCAGCAACATGGATCTCGATGTCACGGCAGAAACACCGGCGATAGCTGGAACTGATGTGGATCTGGACCTGGACGATCTGACGGCCGCATTGCAGGTCAGCGAGATCGGCGACACGATCGAGCAGCCGCGTGATGACGCAACGGTTGAGCAACCACGTCCGACGATTTCCGAAGAAACGGCAGAAGTGCCGACGATGTCACTGGCGCCGGAAGACATGAGCAGTGATCTGCACGACGCGCGCACGATGACAGAGGTTGGTACCAAGCTTGATCTGGCACGTGCCTACGTCGACATGGGCGACCCTGCGGGTGCACGCAGCATCCTCGAGGAAGTACTCGACGAGGGTGATGGTCCGCAGAAGCAGCAAGCCCAACAATTGCTGGATTCTCTTCCCAGCTAGTTCGAGAAACATCGATTCATGCGCATCGCGCTCGGCATTGAGTACGACGGTACCGCGTACAACGGCTGGCAGCGGCAGAAGACCGGCCTCGGTGTGCAGCAGCGCGTCGAAGAAGCTCTCAAACTGGTTGCTGACCATTCCGTTGAGGTGACGTGCGCCGGTCGCACTGACACGGGCGTTCATGCCAGTGGGCAAGTCATTCATTTCGATACACCGAGCACGCGGGACGATCGCGGCTGGTTGCTCGGTGCCAATAGTAATCTGCCAGACGATATTTGCGTTACTTGGGCGCGACATGTCGACGACGATTTTCACGCCCGGTTTTCGGCGACAGGCAGGAATTATCGCTATCGCATATTGAATCGCCTTGAACGCTCGGCACTGCATCGGCACCGCGCATGGTGGGTCTACCAGCCACTGGATGCGGCGCGTATGCACGAGGCCGCACAACACCTGCTGGGAGAGCATGATTTCTCGGCCTTTCGGGCGGCGGGCTGTCGCGCGAACACGCCGCACCGGAATATCACGAGGATCAATATTGAACGGGCGGGCGACTGGATTACGCTCGAAGTGTCCGCCAATGCGTTCCTGCAGCACATGGTTCGTAATATCACCGGCACGCTCGCCAGCGTCGGCGAGGGTGAGCATTCCACAGATTGGATAGCAGAGGTGCTCGAGAGCCGGGATCGTAAGCGAGGCGGAATCGCGGCACCGCCGCACGGGCTCACGCTTACGTCGGTTGATTACCCTTGTGAATATTTTGGAGCAGCGGGTATCATGTCGAAATGAGCTGGTTTGAAAAATTAATGCCGTCGCGCATCAGCACCGAGAACCGCAGTAAGTCGGTTCCCGAAGGTGTCTGGATCAAGTGTACCCGCTGCGATGCGCAGCTGTATCGCAACGAATTGGAGCGCAATCTGCAGGTGTGTCCGAAATGCGATCACCACATGCGCATTGGCGCGCGCAAACGCCTGGATTACTTCCTCGATGCCGATTCACAAACCGAGTTGTCGGCGCAGCTGGAGCCGGAGGATCCGCTCAAGTTCAAAGACAGCAAGCGATATCGTGATCGTATCGTCGCGGCGCAAAAAAAGACCGGCGAAAAAGATGCGCTGATCAGCGTGAAAGGAAGCTTGTTCGGCAGACCGGTAGTTGCCTGTGCCTTCGAGTTCGCTTTCATGGGCGGTTCGATGGGTTCCGTGGTTGGCGAGAAATTCGCGCGGGCGGCAAATTATGCTGCCGAAAACAATATGCCAATGATTTCCTTTGCTGCGAGTGGCGGTGCTCGCATGCAGGAAGCGTTGTTCTCGTTGCTGCAAATGGCGAAGACTTCTGCGGCCCTCGCGAATCTTGGTAGCAAAGGCGTCCCCTACGTTTCTGTGCTGACAGACCCGACGACGGGTGGCGTTTCGGCGAGCCTCGCCATGCTTGGCGATGTCAATATCGCCGAGCCAAACGCACTGATCGGTTTCGCCGGACCACGCGTTATCGAACAAACGGTACGTGAGCGGTTACCGGAAGGCTTCCAACGCAGTGAATTCCTGCTCGACCACGGTGCGATCGACATGATCATCGACCGGCGCAAGATGCGCGATGAGGTTGGCAATCTGCTGGCCAAGTTCGAGGGTCGACCTAGTGTTCCAACAAGTTAGTATTGTTGGAACACTGGCCCGGTCGTAGCACAGTAAACCCAATCATGTTGCCCTCTGGTGCGCCACTGTCCGATTGGCTGACGTGGCTCGAATCGCTGTCGCCAACAGAAATCAATCTTGGACTTGAGCGCGTACAACTCGTTCTCGAGCGCCTCGATCTGCCACGACCCGAACATGTGTTACTGATTGCAGGAACCAACGGCAAAGGCTCCAGCGTTGCAATGACAGATGCTTTATTGCGCGCATCCGGACTCAACGTCGGGGCTTACACATCGCCGCACATCAGTCGTTACAATGAGCGCATAGTGGTGAATGGCGTTGCAGCCAGTGACGCGGAGATCATCGCTGCTTTTGAGAAGATCGAAGCGGTCCGTGGTGATACAGAACTGACGTATTTCGAATTTGGCACGCTGGCAGCCGCAGTCGTGTTCGCTACCGCTGAGCTTGATGTCTGGGTTCTGGAAGTGGGTTTGGGAGGCAGACTGGACGCGACCAATGCGTTTGAGCCGACCGCGTCGCTGATTACCAACATTTCGCTGGATCATTGTGATTGGCTTGGTGATGACGTCGAGACGATTGCCGCCGAGAAGGCCGGCATAATGCGGCGTGGAATTCCCACTGTCTTCGGAGATACGGACGTGCCGGAGGCGGTCCGGCGTCAGGCTGACACCTGCGGCGCGACATTACTGCTACCGGGTCGAGACTTTGAAATACAAATTGGTGAGAGCCAGGTGTGGAACTGGCGTGGAGCGTCTGGTGAACTGCGGGGATTGCAACCACCGGGTCTTACTGGCGAAGTCCAGTTGAGCAATGCAGCGGCGGTTTTGGCGCTGCTTGATGTGGCGGGGCTGGCGGAAGCAATCAATGTCGAGCTCATTAACAGCGTGTTGCCGACGCTGACGCTCGCTGGTCGCTCGCAGCACTTGTTAGTCGCTGGTCTGGGCTGCGAGAACCATGAGTGGTTGATTGATGTTGCGCACAACCCGGCCGCAGCTGAGGTGCTGGCCAAAACGCTGGCATCGAGAGAGTCGCCGGGAGCCACATACGCCATCGTTGGGCTTCTGCACGATAAGGACGTAGCCGGTGTCATTGGACCGTTGGTGGAGCATGTGGATAACTGGATCGCGATCACGGCTGCCAGCCACCGGGCGATTCCTGCGAACGAGCTGGCGCGGCAAGTCTCGAATATTAGCGGCAAGGCTTGCCTGATAGCGGAGTCGCCGCTGGACGCTATCGAATTTGCCCGGCGCAGCGCGTCAGAAAATGACAGAATACTCGCCACGGGATCATTCTTTACCGTCGGTCCCATACTCGATCAGTTGAGAACAGAATCGCGACCAAAAACATGATGGAACGAGCTTTGAAAGAACGAATTATCGGCGCAATCGTATTGGTGATTTTCGTGGTGCTTGTTGTGCCTATTTTTCTGGATGGCCCGCCGGAGAATGGTGAGATCGTTTCAGAACGAGTGTTGTTGCCAGGCCAGAAAGACCAGAATAACAAGACCGTCGTGCTGGAAAGAGGGCGATCAGAGCCGATCCCGGTGGCCAGCGAGCCAGAAAGTGATACCGAGAAGCCGGAACAGTCTCCTGCAGAGCCCGAGGTGACGCAACCGACGCCAGAACCGATCCCGCAACAGGAGATCGCGCGCGAGGAGCAAGACCCGGCACCACAGCCGCGTACTGAGCCCGCAAAACCCGCAGCATCAACCACTGGAATGTGGGCCGTACAGCTCGGCAGTTTTTCGAACAAGGAGAACGCCGAGAAGCTTGCTGCAGATCTTAGAAAACAGGGCTACGCAGCGTTTCTGAGCCAATTGCAGACGAGCGCCGGAGAATTGCACCGGGTGCGAATCGGGCCGCAAAAGGACCGTGCCAGCGCGGAGGCGATGGCGGCAAGACTATTGAAAGCAAATCATAAGGGACAAGTGGTACCGCATCCCTGATGACTATTACACCTGATGATCTGCTAGAATTCCGTCCATTCTTACCCGTGCCGAACTGAGACGACATCTTCGATGCCGATCATCGACATAATCATTGCCATAGCGCTGGTTGCGTCCATCATTGTTGGATTCGTGCGCGGCTTCGTGAAAGAGTCCATCTCGATTGCGACGCTCGTGATCGCGATCTGGGCCTCGCTGTATTTCGGCCCCGCTGTTGGTGAGATTTCGCAAAGCTGGCTGAGTTCCGTGGAAATGCAGACCTGGTTCGGTCGCATTCTGGTTTTCGCCATTGTTTTGTCCATCGGCGGCCTGCTTGGCTGGGGAATATCCAAACTTGTTCGATTATCCGTCCTGAGTGGTCTCGATCGCTTAATGGGCTCGCTGTTTGGCATATTGCGCGGAATTATTGTGGTTGCGTTATTTGTGATCGGTGGACAGTTTTCAGGATTCGATAACGATGACTGGTGGTTGGACTCACGCCTGTTGCCACATTTTGAAGTGGTCGCCGACTGGATCAAGGTCATGGCGCCCGTGGGATATGAACTGATAGTTCCGGATGAGGTCGCGGGTGAATTGCCGGTCGATCTGCCGATGGATCTGTAGAGACGAACTATGTGCGGCGTAGTTGGAATTGCTAGCTCAAACCCTGCCGGTCCGGCGCTGTATGACGCGCTGACAGTAATGCAACACCGCGGCCAGGACGCGGCAGGTATTGTGACCTGGAGCAACGAACAGGGCCTCAAGCAGCGCAAGAGCAACGGACTGGTTCGCGACGTTTTTCGCAGCCGGCACATGATGCGGCTTGAGGGCAACGTCGGTATCGGCCATGTTCGCTACCCGACTGCCGGAGGCTCCAAGTCTTCCGAGGCACAACCATTCTACGTAAATTCGCCATACGGTATTTGCCTCGCACACAACGGCAATCTGACCAATCATGACGAGCTTACCGAGTTACTGATTCGCGAAGATCGTCGTCATCTGAGCACTAACTCCGATTCTGAAGTTCTGCTAAACGTATTCGCCCACGAACTACAGACGCGTGTGAACGGTAATCCCACAGCGGAAAACATATTCGATGCGATCGAAGCGCTGCACCGACGCTGCAAAGGTGGCTATGCCGTCGTCGCGCTGGTCGTCGGGTTCGGTATTGTTGCGTTCCGTGATCCGAACGGTATTCGCCCGCTCGTACTCGGCCAACGCGAAGAGCGTGGCCGGAAGGGCTATATGGTTGCCTCGGAAAGTGTTGCACTAGACGTACTGCAGTTTTCCAGATTGCGGGATGTCAAACCGGGAGAATGTGTCGTCATCGAGAATGACGGTTCTTTGCACTGCCATGAATATCCGGGCACCGCTGCACATACGCCGTGTATTTTCGAGTACGTTTACTTTGCGCGGCCGGATTCGATTCTGGATGATCTGTCCGTTTACAAAGCGCGGCTGCGAATGGGTGAGCAGCTCGCAGGCAAGATCGTAAGAGATTTTCCCGACCACGATATTGATGTCGTAATCCCGATACCGGATACCAGTTGTACGTCTGCGTTACAGGTTGCTTACCACCTCGGCGTCAAGTATCGGGAGGGTTTCATCAAGAACCGCTACATCGGTCGCACCTTCATCATGCCTGGTCAGGAGGAACGCCGAAATTCTGTGCGCCGTAAACTGAATGCCATTGATCTTGAGTTCCGCAATAAGAATGTGCTGCTCATCGATGACTCGATCGTACGCGGCACTACCTCGAAGCAGATCATCAAACTGGCGCGAGAAGCCGGCGCGCGCAAGGTGTATTTCGCATCGGCGGCACCTCCGGTTCGCTATCCGAATGTATACGGCATTGATATGCCAGCGGTGGCCGAGTTGATCGCCAATGGACGCACTGTCGAAGAGGTCCAGGACCTGATTGGTGCTGATCGCTTGATCTACCAGGACCTCAATGGCCTGATTCGGTCCGTACGACACGGTAATTCAAGTATCACGGAGTTTGATACCTCGTGCTTCTCAGGCGAATATGTGACTGGAGATGTCACAGATGAGTATTTGCATGAACTTGAAGAGCGCCGCAATGATGCTGCCAAACAAAAGCGCGCGACCAGGCACGACCCCGAGTCCAACGTCGTCGCCTTGTAGGAGC
>CAYWBZ010000090.1:0-9335 GCA_964456535.1 uncultured Woeseiaceae bacterium
TATTGCCCTCGAACAGAAAAACCGGTCCCTGCCCCTCCAGCGAATACGCGGTCACTTTGTTCAGCTCTGCGCCGAGGTTAACGCCGGTTTCCTCATCGATTTCAGAGAAAATCTCTTCGTCCACCCAGCCGTAGAGGGACTTGCCGACTTCGTCAGACCTCATTTCGTCGAGATCAACATGGAGGTACCAGGTCGAAGCACCGGGAATATCGCCGGCGTCAGCTGCCGCCAGCCCAGGGATGGCCAGTAAAAGCCCGACAATCAGTAGTTTTAAAATTCGCATCTTTAACCCTCGAAGTTCGTTTGATACTGACTTATAGGGCGTGTAATCCGATTTGGTTACATTCGATCAGTCTTTTTTGCTTGTAAGCCAGCTGACACCGTAGGTAAGCACCAACCCGGCGATAAATCCCGGTATGGCCTCGTACAGTCCGTAAAAGTCCGCTTTGAACCAGGTAAGCCATGCAACACTTACGATGAAGCCACCGAGCATGCCGGATACGACACCTTCCCAGGTGATGCGTTTGTAATAGAGTATGCCGACCATGACGGGACCAAATGCGGAACCAAGGCCCGACCATGAGGCCAGCACGAAATCGAAAATGACTCGTGGTTCCTGAATACCCAGGACTACTGCTATCGCCCCGATGATGACGGTGACCAGCTTGCCGTAGTTCGACAGAGTCTCCTCGCTCTTCGTCGTACCGATTATTTTTTGGTAGGTATCGCGAACGACAGCAGACGACGCCAGCAGCAACAGTGAATCAACCGTGGACATGATCGCCGACAGGACAACCACCAGCAACATGCCGGAAATGATCTCCGGGAACAGGTTGTTCGACAGCACCGGGAAGATCGTCTCTGAATCCTCTAGTCCGGGAAATAGCGCACGACCAGCAACGCCCGCGGTTACTGCACCAGCGGTGAATATCAGCAGCACAGATAGCGACACAACTCGCGCTTTCCTGATCTCGCCATCATCTCTGGCCGACATATAGCGGACCAGAAGCTGCGGCACTCCCAGAAACGGCAATCCGATCGCGATAAAACTCGCGATTGCAATCAATACCGGCTTGCCACCGTCGGAAACGGCAAACATGTCCACTAGCGCCGGGTCCTGCAGTACCAGGTTGCTCTGCACTTCACCCCAGCCGCCCGATGCAACTATGGCCGCAGCGGGTACAACGATGAGCCCCAGCAGCATGAGAACGCCCTGCACGACATCCGTGTAGGAGACAGCCTTGTAACCACCGACGAATGTGTAGCCGATGATGAAGATTGAACCGACGATAACACCGGTGGCGTATTCCATCCCAAGGAAGCTGCTGAACGCTTTACCCGTTGCAACCATCTGTGCCGTTACATACGCCGTAACCATCACCAGAATAATAACGACGGCGATACCGCGTATCAGATGCCACTTGTCCTGGAATTTCGCGGCCAGAACATCGGGCACCGTAATGGAGTCCGTTTCATCACCAAATTTCTTCAGGCGCCGGGCAATGATCCACCAGGATGCGGCGATGCCCAATATTTCGCCAACGACGACCCAGTACGCCTGCACCCCAACCAGATACCCCATGCCCGAGAGGCCAAGCAGCAACCAGCCGCTCTCGCCAGTCGCATTGGTGCTAAAGGCCACAACCCAGTACGGCAGTTTCTTCCCCGCCAGATAGTAACCGGACAGGGTATGCGTTTCACGACGGCTCCAAATTGCCAAAGCGGCCAGAATTGCCAGATAAACGACGAGTACAGTAACGGTTGTTGACATGTGATTGCCTGTTTAGTGGATGCTGGTCTGGTAGGAGCCGATCGGTGAGCCTGGTGGAACGGTCACCGGAACCAGGGCTTCTATCTGTGCAGGATCGCCAAGCAGGCGATCGATTTCAAATTGTGCAAAGCGGAAGTGTGCGTTTAGTACGTCGGATTTCGATGACTGCCGGGACAACCAGGTATCAAGAGTATTGATCGTCTGCAGGGCTATCGCACGAACATCGCTGTCGGCGGCTGAATTGAATGCCAGACGGAACAGGGCGTACAGCACCTGTAAGTTTGTCTGGCGCTGAATCGCTCCGGCTGATCCACCTGCTTGCTTCGAACGCCAACTGGCATTCATCAGGGCCTTCAGCACTGAGTCGAAGCCCGGCGCACCTGTCTGCTCGAGGCGCGCCGTGCGCGACGGCTCAAGTAAAACCGCCAACGTCATCGCAACCGCACTTGCCGCCGGTGCTTTCGCATCGAAAATAACTCCGGTGGTACCACTGAATGTCTCTCGTGACTTGGGATTATTCGGTGGCCGCGGTGAAATCATTGCTGTGAGCTCATCCGGTAACCCAAGCACCTTTGGGTCCAGAGTGGCGATCAACGCATCGATCGCTTGCTGCTGGCGTGCTGCTGCTACCGAAACCTGCAGCGGCTGACCATCACCTCGCAAGCTGTAACTGAAGTACTGCCCGCCAATGAGTTTGCCAACAGCTTCAATCTGAAACCGATGTAGTAGATAGATTGGTACAAGAACCTCTTCGATCTCCGCCAGCGGTCGGCCGACTCGGACATTTTTTTCAGAGAAGTTTTCGAGGGCAATTTTCCGTACACGCAGCAAGTGCTCCAGCTCGTCGATAGCATCGGCGCCGTTATCCCAGAGATTCCCGTCCGGATGGGCCGTAGCAGCGGAGCGCGAATCATTATCTGCAACGTATTTGAATCCTGCGGCTATCGTTTCATCCAGTATCTCCGCCCGCGCTACATCGCCGTCCATACCATCTCGAAAATCCTGGTACGCGTACAAAACCGTACGCTTGTCCCAGGGACCAATCTTGTCGTCGTAGGCCTTGCTGAGATCGAACGTGTTGTCATCTCTGATCTTCACCAGCGGCACCGGGTAGTCCATTACAGACGCCCGATCCTGCGTACTCGCCGCGAAATTGTGCTCAAAGCCGAGCGTGTGTCCGACCTCGTGCGCAGAGAGCTGGCGAATGCGTGCCAACGACATCTCCAGCATCTCGGCAGGCACAGCTTCGTCAGCATATGGGGCCAACAGCCCCTCAGCGATCAGGTAATCCTGCCGTACTCGAAGCGAACCCAGAGACACCTGTCCCTTTAGAATTTCGCCCGTTCGTGGATCCAGTACGGAGGCACCATAGGACCAGCCGCGAGTCGATCGATGTACCCACTGAATGACGTTGTAGCGAACATCCATGGGGTCTGCATCTTCTGGCAGCAGTTTGACCTGAAAAGCATCTTTATAGCCGGCAGCTTCGAAAGCCTGATTCCACCAACGGGCACCATCCAGCAACGCAGAACGCACGGGTTCCGGCGCGCCACGGTCCAGGTAATAAATTATGGGTTCGACGGCCTCGCTAATTTCTGCTGACGGATTCTTTTTAGCAAGGCGGTGACGACGGCCAAAATTCACAGTCAGGTCGTCACCAATTGCCGTCGCGTAATCAGCATAACCACCAGAGTCGTAGCGCAAACCGATCACGCCACTGCGCGGGTCATAGGATATCGGTTCGTAGTTATCATCCGGCAAGCGGATGAAAGAGTGATGGATATGGACCGTGATGGCCTGAGCATCGGGTGTCACCGTCGACAGGTACGGGCCAGTTGGTTGGCCAACAAACGTGACGATCGCCTCTGCCTCGGTATTGTCGGGAAACCCCCTGGTTCGCGGCAGGTAAACCGCAGATCGAGTCTGATCGACCGAGTAACCTCCCTCTGTCGCCGCTGCCAATCTGGCTGATACACCATGTGCGTCGCGAACAATGAAGGATGTTGCGTCGATGACCGTCTTGTCGTCGGACGGGTCGAGATCCTCAAACCCCCAGACCACTGAACGAGCAAAGCTCTCCTTGATAGCCTGTCGTTCGTCCGCGTTGTCGCTCACAGCCCGGTAGGCGAGATTATCCTCAACCAGCAAGATCTTTGGGCCGCTGCGCAGAAACCGAACGACGCGGGTATTTCCCAGCTGTCCACGGTCCAGACCCAGGTCATTAGATCCTACGCCTCTTGATAGAGACGACTGATAAATGAAGGGCTCGTCGATTTCCTCAACATCGATCAGTATTCGGCCCGTATCTGCATCCCAGTACAAGTCGATAAACCCTTCCAGGCGATCAAAGGCAGCGAGGTCCAGCTGATCTGTCGCCTGAGCGACGGGTAAGAATCCGATGACGACGAGAATCGCCAGAAAAACACGCTTGAGCATACGTTCCCCTTGAACATTTTCGGCCGCGATGGCGTTACTTCTCGCGTGTGATACGTCCCGCGATGATGCCGGCGATCATCAGGAACAGGCCCATTCCGAACAAGTACTCCGGATAAGTCCGCGTAATACCGCAGTAATAGATGCCTGAAATCGCCAGTGCCTGGAATACGTTGATGAAATTGCTGTCGCGGCGAGTTGCTTTCGGGAAGCGGATTCTGGAAATCATCAGCAGCGCCAGTACGAACATCAATACAGGAAAATAAAGATGGAGCGGAAACGACGCAGCAATATCTTCGTGATGTATTAGAACGAGCACGATGGATGAAATGAGACCGCCGCCGGCCGCAGTAATCGGTACGCCGGCAAACCAGCCTTTGGTCGTTTCTTCCGAAGTCAGATTAAACCGCGCGAGGCGCATTGCGCCGGCCAGAACGAATACGGCAACCGCGACCAGGAGAAGCCAAAACTGACCGGAATCGTACTCGACACCACCAATTTTCAGCCCGGCATTCAATATCAATACTGCCGGGGCGACTCCGAATGACACGAGGTCGGCCATAGAATCAAACTCGGCACCGAAGTCCGAGGTTGCTTTGAGCAGGCGTGCTGAAACACCATCCATCACATCGAGCAAACCACACCAGACGATGATCCATGCCGCGAGCTCGAGATCGCCCAACTGTGTCGTGATAATTGAGGCAACGCCGAGCAACAAGCTCATCGCCGTAAAACTATTCGGTATTGTGTAACGCAAAATGCCCAAGGACTAGCCTCCCCACCAGTTCATAGTGCCAACATTCGCACCGCTGCCGTTCATCCCGATTGGCCCACGTGGAATACTCAACTGCATCCGTACGCCATCACGGTCTACTTCGATGATGGCGTCCTCACCAGCCTCACCACTAAACGCGAGGTTGCGAAGATCCATCATCGAAAAAGTTCGCTCACCATTGTAACTGATGATTTCGTCGCCGGGCTGTAAACCGGCTTTGCCGCCCGGCGAACCGTCAAGAACGCTTGCGATTCGCACATTGGTGCGCTGTCCCTGGGCGATCAGGAAACGTTCATATTCTGTGTCACCGATATTCTCGCGCAATATCGATTGCGCACTGACCCTGCCCGAGAAAACATCAAATCTCTCATCCTTTCGCTGTGCTTCGTACATCGCCTGCATCACCTCAAACTGCGCGTCAGACTCGAGCTTTAGTAAACGCTCTGCCTCGTCTTGTGAAAAACCGTTCTCGACAAGCCCGGCAATGCGGCGCTCCTGAAACTCTCGCACCCTCGCGACCATATCTCGCTGGCGAGTTCGACTACGATCTTGTGTCTCACCACTGTCGCTGCCCACCGGCCCACTACGCGATGAGTTAATCCTCGGCCCATAGCCTTCGAGTTGCTCGAAGACAGCCAGCAATTGTTCTTCAAGCACTTCCCGGGCATTTCGCTCTTCTTCCAGTTCTCGCTCAAGGCTGAGGACACGGTCGCCAAGTGATGAGTCCTCGTCGGTGGGATTCGATGAACTTTCCGAGGCTGCCTTTCCCACGGGCTCCCCGGATGTGAGCCATGCACCTGCCGCAAGTCCGATTGCCAGGCTGGCGACTACTACGATTGCGAATCTGGGCATTCCGCTCCCCGATCGATTTTCTTACTGGCGATGACGAATTATCGCAGACAGTAACGGCCAATGGGGCGTAAAATCTCCTGAACTGACCACAATAATATTGTCTAACAAGAAAATTATTTTTGGGGAATTGTCATGCTCAAATATGCTTTGTCACTTTCAGTGGCATTTTTCGTGTGCTCCAGCCAACCAGTCTTCGCCCAGGACGATGCCACCGCCGACCCGCAGGCGACCTGGAACCTGACTGACCTGTTTCCAACCGAAGAGGCATGGAACGATGCGAGAGAAGAGGTGCTCGCCGGCTTCGACGAAATTGACGCTCGTCGTGGCACGCTTGGCGATAGTGCTGACTCCCTGTACACCACGCAAAGACTGGTATCCGACACATTAAAGAAGGTTGGTCGCGTCTATGTTTATGCGTCGTTGCAGGGCGATGAAGACCTGCGTGATTCCACCGGTCAGGAGCGTGCTCAGCTGGCGCAAATCATGTTCGCTCGATTCGGCGAAGTGACCGCCTGGATACAGCCGGAATTGATCAGTGTTGGTCGCGAAGTGATCGAGGCCTACATCAAAGAAGATGAACGCCTAGCGCCATTCGCATTTGGGCTTGACGACAGTCTGCGCAATGCAGCACACACACTCAGCCCCGAGACCGAGCAGACACTGTCTTACTTCTCACAATCCTTCGGCTCACCGAACGAAATTTACAGCATGATCGCAAACTCCGACATTCCGTGGCCAACGATCACGCTGGCGAATGGTGACGAAGTCGTCATCGACTCACAGGGATACGGTCGCGGACGTAACAGCGAGAATCGAGACGACCGCAAGCTGGCGTTCGATACGTTCTGGGGAAAATGGTCCGAGTACAGAAATTCCGTTGGTATGGTGATGAATTCACACTTGCAGACCCAGGTTGCGCTCGCGAAGGCCAGAAATTACGACAGCGTTCTGGAGCGGGAGTTATTCCAGGATAACCTGCCACCTGCGGTTTATCGCACGCTTGTTTCAGAAGTAAACAAGGCACTACCAACGCTGCATCGCTATTTCAAATTGCGCGCACGAATGCTGGGCGTAGAGCAGCTGCATTATTACGATATCTACCCACCTCTCGTTTCTCTTGATCGCGAGTTCAATCTCGAAGACAGCAAGAAGATCACGCTTGAGGCTATGCAGATTCTGGGTGACGACTGGGTAGGTATGCAGGCCGATGCAATGGACGATCGCTGGATGCACGTGTATCCGCAGCGTGGCAAACGCTCCGGCGCTTACATGTCCGATTTCGCCTACGATGTTCATCCGTACCTGCTGCTGAATCACAATGATGACTACGATTCACTGTCGACGTTTGCCCATGAATGGGGACACGCGATGCACACGCTGTACGCCAAACAGGAGCAACCGTTCGAGACCGCCGGTTACGCGACTTTTATCGCCGAGATTCCGTCGACATCTCTCGAGCTCATTCTGCAGGACTACATGACGAAGCACTCGGAGACAATTGACGAAAAGCTCTTCTACCTGGGGCACGGTCTTGAGACTCTGCGCGGCACATTCTTCCGTCAAACGATGTTCGCAGAGTTCGAACTCGCGTTGTACGAAGCTGCCGAGCGCGGCGAAGCATTGTCGGGTGACAAGATAACGGAAATGTACGGCGAGATTTTGCGTCGTTATCACGGTCACGATGAAGGCGTCGTCGTCATCGACGAGCTGTACGAAAACGAGTGGATGTTCGTACCGCACTTCTACTACAACATGTACGTGTTTCAATACGCTACATCACAGACTGCAGGTACCGCGCTTTACGACAAGATCGTCAAAGATGGCGCGACGGGTGTGAAGAACTATAAAGACCTGCTGCGAGCTGGCGGCTCAGACTATCCTTACACCTTATTGACCAATGCCGGTGTCGACCTTGCTCAACCAGAACCATACCAGGCACTCGTTTCCAAGATGAATGACATCATGGACGAGATGGAGCGACTGCTCGACGAACAACAGCAGTAGAACGCAGCTACTCTGCGATCTGTGCCGCAACCACTTCCGCCGGGCAGCTGCTGCCCGGCGTGTAAGGGCCCATGCCAGTGTTAACACTGGCAATCTGCCCTGGCGCTATTGTGCCGCGAACGCTGTGCCGTCGCTGAGCAGGACGACCGGAGGCATCCGTGTAACTGACGGCAACCTGCACACCGGTAATCTGAACGGTTGTGTCATTGCGTACTGACACAATGAGGTTACCGGTACTGTCCGCATC
The DNA here is from genome assembly GCA_964456535.1 of uncultured Woeseiaceae bacterium. Lineage (GTDB taxonomy): Bacteria > Pseudomonadota > Gammaproteobacteria > Steroidobacterales > Woeseiaceae > UBA1847. Next base: position 8,083 of record CAYWBZ010000090.1, read on the forward strand.
GCAGCCTCTGGCGATGTACGCGCCAGGATTGGTCGGTAACTCCAGTTTCGCTAGCACAGTAGTTGCCGCCTTGCCGTAATCGCCACCCGCCTTGGCAACGACTTTGTAATGCTCGATCGCTGTCTGCAAATTACCCCGTTCCTCTGCAATGCCTCCCAGTGCGAAATGAGCCGGCGCAGTTGGTAGTAGCTCCAGACTGCGCTCAAGATCTGTCACCGCTCTGTCTGTGCGGCCCAGCTCTTTGTTCGCTACGCCACGCTGCAAATGGTAGTAGAAAAATCCGTCTCGGCGATTGATCGCGCGATCGTAGTTTGTGATAGCCATATCGTATTTGTCGGCCGCCAGACGAACATCGCCACGCAGCGCATGAAAATGGGCCTCTTCGTCGTAAAGTCCGAGTGCCCTGTTAGCGAGGCCGAGCGCTTCGTCAATCTTTTTCTCCGACAACGCCTTACGGCCTTCGTCGTAAGCTTCATAAGCCGGGATCGTGCTCATCGTTTTCCGCATAACCGCCTGAAACGCATCGACGCCCTGCTCACCACCTTTGGGTAGCGTTGCTGCTGTCGCAATATTGGCCTGCACTCGTTCCCGGGAAGGCGGGTGACTGGCGAACAGCCCGGTAAGCCAGTCGGACTGGCGCCCTTCACTCAGGCGAACGAATGTTTCCTGCAGGTCCACTGCACCCTGTGGGTCGTAACCTGCTTTTGACATGTACTGCATGCCGTAAAAATCAGACTCCAGCTCTGCGCTGCGACCATATTTTGAGAGGCTCATTTGTGCCGCGAGATTCGCGCCACCGGCGACCAAATCGCCATAATCACTATCACTCGTTACGACGGCTGTGGCGGCAACTCCGACCTGCATTATCTGACTGCGCGAAATCTGCTTTGCCGTGTGGCGAGCCGCAGCATGTACGGCCTCGTGACCGAGCACAGCAGCAAGTTCCGCCTCGGACTTCAATTCGGTCAGGAGACCACGGTTAATCGCGATTTTGCCGCCCGGCAATGCCCACGCATTCGGCACTGAGTTATTCAGGACTACAAACTGGTACGGCAGGGCGACACCACTTTGGGCGGCAACCCGATTGCCCACGCGCTGCACATAACTCGTCAACGCAGGATCAACGTCATACGGGCCACCTTGTGATTGTTGCATGGGCGCGTAGTTTTGCTTGCCCATCTCGATTTCCTGAGCCGTACTCACCATCATGAATTCGGTCTTGCCGGTTACCGGGTTAACCGCGCAACCGGTCA
>CAYWBZ010000091.1:0-9286 GCA_964456535.1 uncultured Woeseiaceae bacterium
GGCCTATCCCTCGACCGGTCTCGATGAGTTTCGTGGAGTGTATGCGTGACTGTTGGCAAAGGTCAAGGGCTTCTGTGGCATTATTTTAGTAGCAAATGTAACCATCAAATTAGCGATTGCTATTCTTTGTCCGTTGCACTAGTGTAATAGTACGTTAATACATTGATACAACTATGAAGCCAAATCGCAACGAATCCGAACGCACGCAAGCGCGCGCCGAAAAGGCGCTGTTCGACGCTGTAATTACTCTGCAGAGCGCCAAGGAATGTCGTCTGTTCTTCAAGGACCTCTGTACCCCGGCGGAACTACAGGCGCTGGTTGATCGCTGGCAGGTCGTTGAATATCTGCAGCAGGAATTACCCTACCGAAAGATCCACGATCTAACGGGCGTCAGCGTCACCACAATCGGCCGCGTTGCTCGTTGCCTTAGCGGCGGCTCAGGCGGTTATCAAACCGCGATAGACCGAATCTCTCATTAAAGGAACTCCAATGGAACAGTCCGAGCAGCGCATTAAGATTGCGGTGCAAAAAACCGGCCGCCTGACGGATCACTCCATCGATCTGCTGGAGCGCTGTGGCCTGAAAGTTACCAAGAGCAAGAACCAGCTCATATGTTACGGCGAAAACATGCCAATCGATCTACTGCTGGTTCGTGATGACGACATTCCCGGTCTCGTTAGTGATGACGTTTGCGACCTGGGCATTGTTGGTCTCAATGTCGTCGAGGAAAAACGCCTGCAACTGGAGCAGGAAGGCTCCAATGGCCAGTTCAAGCAGATTTTTGAGCTGGATTTTGGCCATTGCCGCCTGTCGATAGCCGCTCCGGAGGGTGTGGATTATCTCGGACCGGAATCTCTTGAAAATGTAAAGATCGCAACGAGTTACGTTGGTCTTTTAAAGGATTACCTGAAGAAAAATAGAATCACCGCGGAGCCGATTTACTTCTCTGGAGCCGTGGAAATCGCTCCGAAACTGGGCCGTGCGGATTTCATCTGCGATCTTGTCTCGTCCGGCGAAACATTGGTCGCGAATGGATTGCGTGAAGTCGCTGTGCTGCTGGAGAGCGAAGCGGTCGTTATCCAGACACTGGCTCCCCTCAGTGACGAAAAACAGGCCCTCGTTGACAAGATTATCCAGCGACTCGACGGTGTCCTGAAAGTACGCGATAGCAAATACATCATGTTGCATGCTCCACGATCGGCTCTGGCCGAGATTCGTGCACTGCTCCCAGGCTCAGAGTCGCCCACGATCCTGCCCTTGGAAGGTAGTGAAGACAAGATCGCAGTTCACGCTGTTTGCCGTGAGAATGTGTTTTGGGAGACGCTGGAGAACCTGAAGGCAGCAGGTGCGAGTTCGCTGCTGGTTCTGCCAGTGGAAAAGATGCTGGCTTAGCGATGAGCCTCTCTATATTCCAGTGGGCAGACCTTGACGAACAACAGCGTGCCGAATTGCTGCGCCGCCCCAGTGCGTCACAGGACGGATCTATTCGCACAGGTGCGGAGAAAATCATTAGAGCAGTGCGAGCCAATGGTGATGCTGCGCTGCTCCAGTTTACGCAGCAGTATGATGCTGCGACGATTTCAGATGTAAAAGTCTCTTCCGCCGAGATAGCGGCGGCGAGCAAGCTGCTAACTGAGCCACAACTGGCCGCGATCGACCTCGCCATCGCCAACGTTCACAAGTTTCACGAGCAGCAACGGCCGTCCTCCATATCAGTAGAGACCATGCCCGGCGTTGTTTGTGAACGCGTCAGCCATCCGATCGACTCGGTGGGCTTATACGTTCCGGCGGGAACAGCTCCCCTACCTTCGGCGGCAATCATGCTGGCGGTGCCTGCCGCTATCGCAGGATGCCCGAAGATCATTCTCTGTACACCGCCACGCCCGGATGGCACGGCCGACCCGGCGGTGCTGGTTGCTGCCTCACGGGGCGGTGTTACCGAGATTTACAAAGTTGGTGGGGCCCAGGCCATTGCGGCAATGGCCTATGGAACTGAATCCGTTCCGAAGGTCTGCAAGATACTGGGGCCCGGAAACGCCTGGGTGACAAGTGCAAAGTCCATCGTCAGCGCGGATCCGGAGGGCGCTGCTATTGATATGCCGGCCGGGCCTTCAGAAGTGCTCGTTATCGGGGATGCAGCCGCGTCACCAGCATTCATCGCTGCAGATTTGTTGTCACAAGCTGAACATGGAGCGGATTCACAAGTTCTGTTTGTGACAACCAGTGTTTCGATCGCGGGGGCAGTAAACGTCGAAGTTGAAACTCAACTAAAAGCCCTGTCACGAGCAAACATCGCGGCGGACGCGCTGGAAAACTCCCGCACGATCATTGTCGATGATGTGGCGACGGCATTCGAGGTCAGCAACCAATACGCTCCTGAACACCTGATACTGCAAATAGAAAATCCGCGAACCGCTCTTCCCGCGATTCGCAATGCTGGTTCCGTCTTCGTTGGTCAATGGACACCAGAGTCTGTCGGCGATTACTGCAGCGGAACGAATCACGTGTTACCAACATACGGCTACGCCAGGACATACAGCGGCCTGGGAGTTGACCAGTTTATGCGGCAGATGACGATACAGGAGCTCAGCTATGACGGCTTGCAGGGAATCGGTGCGGCCGTCATCAGTCTTGCAGGTCTGGAGGGTCTTGATGCACACGCCGCCGCTGTTAGCCGACGCCTCGGGGAACCCGCGTGAGTATCGTCAAACTGGCGCGACCGGAGATCCAGGCCATGCGGGCGTACGAGGCAGCGATACAAGTCGATGACACGGTACGTCTTAACGCAAACGAGTCCCCCCGGATCAGTCCGATCGGCAATTTTCGGCGCCCACTCAATCGCTACCCGGAGGTGCGCCCACAGAAATTGCAGCAAGCAATGGCAGCGCGCTTCGACTGTGCAGCGGAGCAGTTGCTGGTGACACGCGGTTCAAGTGAAGCCATCGACCTTTTGATTCGCACATTTTGTGCAGCGGGCCGAGACAATATCGTTACGCCTACTCCGTCGTTCTCCATGTACTGGCACTACGCGCGCATTCAGGGTGCGGCGGTGATCGAGGTGCCAACGCTCGCCGAAAACGATTTCGTTATTGATATCGATGCAGTACTCGCGGCGTGCACCGATTACTCGAGGTTGGTGTTTGTCTGCTCACCGAATAATCCTACCGGTACTCCGCTACCCAGAGCTGACGTGGTGAGATTATTGGAGGGCCGCAACGAACGATCGGCCGTTGTTGTCGATGAGGCCTACGTAGAGTTCGGAGATCAGGAGTCAGTCATCGACCTGATCGACGATTATCCCAACCTCCTCGTATTGCGCACGCTTTCAAAGGCGCTCGGATTCGCCGGAGCACGTTGCGGCGCAGTAGCCGGGTCGGCCGATATCATAAATTTGCTGAACGCTGTGCAGTCGCCCTACGCACTGGCAACACCGGTCGTTGAGTGCGTCGAAGATGCACTTCAATCCGAGCAGCTCGCTTTGTCGGACCAGGCCGTCCAGGACATTATCGGCGAACGACAGCGCTTGATGACTGCAGTCGCGGCCTACGATTTCGTCCTGAAGGTATGGCCGAGTGAAGCGAACTTTTTCCTGGTGCGCGTTACAGATGCCGATGCAGTCATGCAGCGCTGTGAGGAGAACAATGTCTTGCTGCGTCATTTTGGTGGCGATTTGTCGGACTGCTTACGAATTACCGTTGGCAGTTCGTCCGATAACAGTCAGTTGTTGAGCGCACTGGACACGTTGGTGGGGTCCTGACATGGCTACGAAAATACTGTTTATCGATCGTGACGGGACCTTGATCGAGGAAGCCGAAGATTTTCAGGTCGACTCAGTCGAAAAAGTTCGCCTGGTCAAAGGTGTAATCCCTGCCCTGCTTGAACTCGCACGGCATGGCTATCGCTTCGTGATGGTGACTAATCAGGACGGCCTCGGTACCGCATCGCTTCCGCAAGAAGAGTTCACTGCGGCACATGACCATACTTTGCAGCTGTTCACCAGCCAGGGTGTGAACTTTGATGAGATTTTAATCTGCCCACACATGCCGGACGAAAACTGCGAATGCCGCAAGCCTCGAACGGGCCTGTTGACCCGCTACCTCACCGCAACCGATATCGACCTGCCGCATTCCGCCGTAATCGGTGATCGGATGACCGACATGGAGCTAGCCGAGCGAATTGGCGTGCAGGGCCTGTTGGTCAATACCGCTGCTGCTGCGGCGATGAGCTGGAAGCAGATCGTTGAGCTGCTATGTCACTCTGACCGTGTCGCTCATGTCGAACGAGCGACCAATGAAACGGAGATATCGGTCGCCGTTAACCTGGACTCTTCCGATACGATCCAGATCAACACAGGTATTGGTTTTTACGATCATATGCTCGAGCAAATCGCCAAACACGGTGGCTTCGGGCTGGTCGTAAATTGCAAAGGGGACCTGAATGTCGACGAACACCACACTGTCGAAGACACTGCGATTTGCCTTGGCAATGCTTTGCGTGAAGCGTTAGGTAACAAGTTCGGCATAGGACGGTACGGATTTTTGCTTCCGATGGACGAGAGTGAAGCGAAAGTCGCACTCGATTTGTCGGGTCGGGCTGCGCTTCAATTCTCCGCAAATTTTCCACGCGATAATGTCGGCGAACTATCGACCGAGATGGTAGAGCATTTCTTCCGCTCACTGTCGGATTCGCTTGGCGCTGCATTACACCTTGAAGTCTGTGGTGAGAATACTCATCACATGGTCGAAGCCTGCTTCAAGTCTGTTGGTCGTTGTTTGCGACAGGCGATCGCCAGGAGCGGAACTGAGTTACCGTCTACAAAGGGCACTTTGTAGTGACAGAAGTCGCCATTATTGACAGCGGCGGTGCCAATATCGCGTCGCTGTTGTTTGCGCTGCGACGATTGCAGACCAAGGCAATTCTTACATCCGACGCCGATGTAATTCGAAATGCTCCGCGAGTTCTGCTGCCCGGGGTCGGTGCTGCCAAAGACGCGATGGGCCGTCTGACAAAGGCAGGACTCGTCGACGTTGTGCGCGATCTCAAGCAACCCGTGCTCGGTATTTGTCTCGGCATGCAGCTGCTCTGCGACGGTTCCGAAGAGGAAAATGTTGAGTGTCTGGGAATCATCCCAGGTACGGCAGAAAAGCTCGTCGCAACATCAGGCGATCCTGTCCCGAACATGGGGTGGTGCGCAACAAGCATTGCAGCAGACCACCCAGTGCTTGAGCGCATAGAGGATAAGAGCTTTTTTTATTACCTGCATAGTTATGCTCTGCCCATATCCGACAACACGCTGGCGACCGCACGCCATGCCAATGAATTCTCAGCGATCGTCGGTCACAAGAATTTTGTTGCTGCACAGTTTCATCCCGAACGCTCATCGACAGCGGGTGCGCAATTACTGCGGAATTTCGTGGGGCTCGGAGCATGAGGATAATTCCGGCCGTGGATCTAAAAGATGGCAAGTGCGTTCGCTTGTTCAAAGGAGATTTTGAGAAAACCACGGAGTACAGCGCTAATCCGGCAGAGATAGGCCAGCGCTTCTCCGCACTTGCCGTCGGAGATTTGCACATCGTCGATCTCGATGGTGCTCGAACCGGTGCGCAGAAAAACCACTCCATCGTTACGGAAATTGTTTCTCAATCCGGTCTTGCCGTGCAACTTGGCGGCGGCATTCGTGAACGTGATGATGTTGCGCGCTGGTTGGATGCTGGCATAACTCGTTGCGTTGTCGGTAGCGTAGCAATTAATCAACCGGAAACCGTGCAGCAATGGCTGTGTGAGTTCGGTGTGGACGCGATAGTGTTGGCGCTGGATATCAAGTTGAATGAGTCAGACCTGCCAATGTTAACAACGCATGGCTGGACGGAAGATTCCAATATTTTACTATGGGATTGCATCGACAATTACCGTGAAGCTGGCATACGGCACGTCCTGTGCACTGACGTAGCGCGAGATGGTGCAATGACCGGGCCGAACTTAAATCTGTACAGCGATATCCTTGCACGTTATCCGGATCTGGAATTGCAGGCATCGGGCGGCGTTCGCAATATTGACGATTTGCAGAGGCTGCGCGAACTGGCTGTCCCGGCAGCGATTACCGGTCGCGCATTGTTAGATGGAGAGATTAAAGCGACGGAGGTGGCATCATTCCGACAAAGCGCATAATTCCCTGTCTCGATGTTAAAGACGGCGTTGTCGTAAAGGGCGTGCAGTTTCGCAATCACCGCGTCGTCGGCGACATTCTTGAACTTGCTGAACGGTATTGCCAGGAAGGTGCCGACGAACTGGTGTTTTACGACATTACTGCCAGCCCGGATGGCCGCACTGTCGATCGAAGTTGGGTTGCAGGTGTTGCTGCCGTTCTCGATATACCGTTCTGCGTCGCCGGCGGCATCAAGTCGGTCGCCGATGCAGAGGACGTGCTTAATAAAGGCGCTGACAAAATTTCGATTAACTCCCCTGCTCTTGCGAATCCTGAACTCATTACGGAACTCGCTCGCCGATTCGGATCACAATGCGTCGTGATCGGCATCGACAGTCGAGAGGAGCACGGTAACTACTTCGTCTACCAGAACACCGGTGATCCGGACAAAACATCGCCAGCGCAGCGTCTCACCCTTGACTGGTTGCTTGAGATTCAGAATCGTGGTGCGGGAGAGATTGTGCTGAACTGTATGAATCAGGATGGCGTTCGAAACGGCTACGATATCGAACAACTCCAAACCATGCGGAGGCATTGCACTATCCCACTGGTCGCGTCCGGCGGAGCCGGTGAAATGGCACATTTTTTCGAAGCATTTGATATTGCCAATGTTGACGGCGCTCTTGCCGCCAGCGTTTTCCACAGCGCCGAGATCGATATCGGCGACCTGAAACAGTTTCTTGCTGCCAAAAACGTCAGCATGCGTATTTGAGGGTTCAACGTGAGTATTTCAGACATCGCATTTCTCGAAGATCTCGAAATGATCGTCCATGGCCGGCTAAAGGACCCGACTGAAGATAGCTACACGGCTCGCCTTGCGAAGGCCGGTACGAAACGCATTGCACAGAAAGTCGGCGAAGAAGGCGTTGAGCTCGCATTGGCGGCGGCTATGGGCGACAAAGACGAAGTCATCGATGAAGCAGCCGATCTTCTTTACCACATGATCGTGTTATTGACGGTGCAAGACCTGGGTCTTAAAGACGTTTGTGACCGCTTGCGAACTCGCCATTCCGGCCCCTAACCCCTGGATTTTTCCATTTTTGCCGTATATGACGGCAAAAAAAACCCGCTAGGAGGACCTCGCGGGTTTGGTGACAATGTCCGAACTTTATTAGTTAGCCGGTACAGTTGCCATTCGCACCCACGTACCTCTGGCGCGCCATGGTTTTTGTGTGTTTTATCGCAACGAGATCATCGATGCGCTGGCACAATTCGTGGGTGTCGTAAAAAATCATCGTAGGAGTAGAGCCGACATCACCGCAAAGGTCAAGTGTGGCATCCAAATAGGCCCTCTACTCATCCCAGGCTGGTGGGATCGTGACAGCGCCTTCTGACGCCGAAGACACAGCGCTGCGGAATTTTGCGAGCGCTCCACGCGTTACAGGCGACGCCGGACGCCGCCAGCGCTCACGTCTCTCCGCCATCACCTCATCACTGACATCGACACTGATTTCTTTGTGTTCGGCGTCTATTCGGAGGGTATCTCCATCTTCAACCAGGGCGATTGGTCCGCCAACCGCGGCCTCCGGCGTAACGTGTCCGACGACGAACCCATGGCTGCCACCCGAAAATCGGCCATCTGTTATGAGGGCAACGTCTTTGCCAAGTCCTTTACCCATAATGGCAGCGGTCGGGCTGAGCATTTCTCGCATTCCCGGCCCACCTTTTGGGCCTTCATAACGAATGACAATGACATCCCCGGCTTTTATTGAGTCATCGAGAATCGCCTGCAACGCCTCTTCCTCGGAATGAAATACGCGGGCCTTGCCCTCGAATTGTAATCCTTCCTTGCCCGTAATTTTCGCAACTGAACCCTCCGGCGCGAGATTGCCGTACAGGATAGCAAGGTGGCTATCCGCTTTGATCGGGTTGTCGAAATCCCGAACAATATCCTGTCCTTGTGGATAGTCCGCGACCTCCGCAAGATTCTCTGCCAGTGTCTTTCCAGACACCGTCATGCAGTCACCGTGCAACATGCCTTTGTCCAGCATGCGTTTCATCAGCGGCTGGATGCCACCAATTTCAATCAGTTCAGACATGAGGTATTGGCCGCTGGGCTTAACATCAGCAAGGACGGGTGTTCTCGCACCGATACGCGTGAAATCGTCCAAAGACAATTCGACGTCAGCCTCGCGAGCAATCGCCAGTAGATGCAGTACCGCGTTCGTCGAGCCACCCAATGCGATGACGACGGCGATCGCATTTTCGAAAGCCTCTTTCGTCATGATGTCGAGTGGCTTGATGTCCTCCCGAATCAGATGCAACACTGCTTCGCCCGCGCGATGGCAGTCGACTATTTTATCGCTGGATACCGCTTCCTGAGCAGAGCTGTTTCCCAAACTCATGCCCAATGCCTCGATCGCCGATGCCATAGTATTCGCGGTGTACATGCCGCCACAGGCTCCCGGTCCCGGTATGGCTGTCTGTTCGATATCAAGTAGCTCGGCATCGGATATCTTGCCGCCTGATTTGGCACCGACCGCCTCAAACACCGACACGATGTCACGACGCTTAACCCCCGGACGAATGGTTCCGCCGTAGACAAATACTGCTGGTCTGTTCAGGCGTGCCATCGCCATGACACATGCCGGCATGTTTTTGTCGCAACCACCGATAGCTACCAGGCCGTCGAAACCTTCGGCGCCGGTAACTGCCTCGATAGAGTCCGCGATAATTTCGCGAGAGACGAGTGAGTAGCGCATGCCCGGCGTCCCCATTGAGATGCCATCCGACACGCTGATGGTGTTGAATATGACACCCTTGCCGCCGGCATCATTAGCGCCTTTTGCGGCTTCCTCCGCGAGGCCTCCAATGTGCATATTGCACGGCGTTACCATGCTCCAGGTTGAGGCAATTCCGATTTGTGGACGTTGGAAGTCGTCTTCTTCGAATCCTACTGCACGTAACATCGCACGGCTGGGTGCCTGCTCGTCGCCATCAACAACAACGCGTGAATAGCGTCGCAGCTCTTTCTCAGTCATGGTTTCGCTGTCGCTCCGTCTTTACCCTGCCTGATGCGGGGTTTCCGCGGCAGTCTAGCAGCAAATTAGCGGGATTGTGATTCGTCGTCGCGGATCGTTA
>CAYWBZ010000092.1:0-9245 GCA_964456535.1 uncultured Woeseiaceae bacterium
CGATTCTGATTGAAAGCGTTTACGCGGAATCGAGCCAACTTCGGAATTTCGAAAGAGAAGTCGGTCTCGAGAAACTCTTCGTAGTCTTTACGCTGCTTGTCATTCATGATGTCGTACACCATGCTATTGACGTCCTTGTGGGTGAGCGCTGGCATATTGATTCGTTTGATGTCTCCATCAACGCGAATCATAGGCGGCACGCCACCTGACAAGTGCAGGTCAGAGGCATTGTTCTTTACCGTGAACGATAAAAGTTGAGCAACGTCGACGGCCATATTTCTCCCTCATTTTGATGACGCCGGACTTACCATAACCCGGCGTAGAATTGAGCCTAGTATAGCGAAGCAACCGGACTAAAACGTGATTGGAGTCACGGAAAACTTAGCTTTAATCAGCGATTTGCTGGCGTTTTCGGCCGTTGACGCCGAACGCGAGCCAGATGCCGTGAAATTGCTCGCTGTGAGCAAAAAACAGCCTCTTTCAAAAATTCTTGCCGCCGTGGATGCCGGACAACGAGATTTCGGTGAAAATTTTGTTCAGGAGGGGCTCGAAAAGATAGATCAGACCAAAGACCTGAATCTGGTCTGGCACTTTATCGGGCACCTGCAGAACAATAAAACACGTCTCGTCGCCGAGAACTTTGACTGGGTTCACACCATCGACAAACTGAAGACAGCGCGGCGCTTGAGTGAGCAACGCCCGGCAGCACTTGGACCGCTAAATATCTGCCTGCAGGTCAATATCGACGATGAGCCCGGCAAATCAGGTATCGCCATCGACGCGCTGCCCGAACTTGCGGCGGCCTGCGTCGAGTTGCCGAACATAAAACTTCGCGGCTTGATGTGCCTGCCGGCGATAAGACCCGAGTTTGAGCAGCAACGACTGCCATTCGCCAGGCTTCGCGAACTGGCTGACACGCTTCGAGATAATGGTGTTGCTACGGATACCTTGTCGATGGGTATGAGTGGAGATTATCGTGCTGCAATCTTCGAAGGCGCGACCATCGTACGGATTGGCACGGCGCTGTTTGGTGATCGAGACTAAGGACTGGATGAAACTATGGATTACGGGAAAGTCGCATTTGTTGGTGGCGGCAATATGGCGCGCGCCCTGGCGGGCGGAATGCTGGCAGCGGGATACGAGCCAGGTCATATTCTAATCTCTGAACCTTTGGCCGAGCATCGCGACAGACTTGCCAAAGAGCTGCCGGGTACCATTGTTCGTGACAGCAACGCAGAAGTTGCTCATGAAGCTGAGTGCATCGTGTTCGCCGTAAAACCGCAAATACTGTTCGATGTTTGCAAACCGTTGGCTTCCGCAGTGCAAAAGACCAAGCCCTTGATCATCTCCGTCGCTGCCGGTGTGCGCAGCAGCGATATCGACACCTGGCTGGGCGGTGGGCTTTCTGTTGTACGCGTCATGCCTAACCAGCCCGCACTGCTGCGTCTGGGCATTTCGGGCATGTACGCCAATGACAAGACCAGCGAAGAGCAACAGCGGGCAGCCAGCAACATCGTTTCAACGACCGGACCTGTCATTACGGTAGCCACCGAAGATGATATCGATACGGTGACTGCCGTCTCCGGCACCGGTCCAGCCTACTTCTATCTACTCGTCGACATGCTCGTGAACGCTGCCGAGCAGATGGGGCTGGACCACGATTCAGCACTCGCACTAGTCCTTGAGACTGCACGTGGAGCCGGTGAGATGGCCGAGCAATCGGGCGAAACGATGGACACGCTAATTGCCCGTGTGCGCTCGCCTGGCGGCACCACGGCAGCAGCGTTTGACTACATCGACAGCACAAATTTTCGTGATATCTTCACTTCGGCTGTCGTCGCTGCGCGTGACAGGGCCGCAGAACTCGCCGATCAGGCGCACAAATTGAGTCAGGACTGATTTATGCCTTCAAACATCGCCTCGGCATTGGTTTTTATCGTAAACGCACTCACGAGTCTTTACTTGCTCGTATTATTGCTGCGGTTTTGGCTACCGTGGTTACGAGCTGATTTTCGCAACCCACTGGCGCAAGGAATATTGAAGCTGACCTCGCCAGTTATCGTGCCACTACGACGTATCGTTCCGTCGTTTGGGCGGCTGGACACCGCAACTATCCTGGTGGCATTCGCTGTTCAGTATCTCGGACTCATATTGATACTTTTCATCGTCGGCGTCAGTGCGAGTATTTCGACCATCGCTATCAGTGCAGTCGTGAAGCTCGTATTGCTGTCATTGAATCTGTTTATGTTCGCGATTTTCATCCGCATCATATTGAGCTGGATTTCGCAGGGCCAGCACAACCCGGCAACAGCGATCATAACCTCGCTGACAGAACCCCTCCTTCGGCCCATCCGCCGCCTGATCCCACCGATGGGCGGATTCGACATCTCGCCTATATTCGTGATTATTGGTCTGGGAGCATTGACCCGGCTCGTGATGGGTTTTAATCAATTAGGATTTTAGTGCCAGAACTCGAATCCTGCATTCGAGCTGCGGGCGATGACAAGGTCATTGCAGTAAGGGTACATCCACGCGCAAAGCACAATGAAATAACCGGTGTCCGGGACGGACAGTTGCAAATTCGCACAACCGCGCCGCCAGCCGATGGCAAAGCGAACAAGGCGGTACGAAAAATGCTCGCCAAGCATCTCGGAGTTGCGCCATCCACACTGACGCTACTCCGTGGGGAGACGCAGCGCAGCAAGCAATTCCTCATCCACAGCTAAATGGTTTATAGTGATTTCAAAAGGGGGCCAAGTGTCATGATTCGAAGAACACTACTGATTTCAATATTCGCTCTGATTTCTGCCTGTGGGGGCCCGGGTGAATCTGCCGATGTGCCTGAGGCACAACCTGCGGGCGCGACCTCCGCCGATATCGGCAATCACATCGTGCACTTCAGTGCACAGTCTACCGACCAGCTGCCGCCTGCCGTTGCTCGCGAATACAATATTGTTCGCAGCAAGAATCGCGCGATGCTAAATGTTTCAGTGATCGGCAAGTCCGACAGCAAACCCGTTAGCGCAGTCGTCACCGTCAATACAGTTAACCTGACGGGACAACTCAAGAACATCACAATGCGCGAAATCAAAGAGGGTCGAGAAGACCAGGACGAGATCGTCGCAATCTACTACATCGGCGATACAACCGTCGCCAACCGGGAAGTGCTGGTGTTCGATATCAGCGTCAAACCAGACGGTGAAGAAACCGTCTCGGAAGTTCGTTTCAAACGACAGTTCTACAGCGACTAACTCGCTTCGCAATACCTTAAAAAGGCCTTAAATAAAAGGCTTTTTTCGCTTACGCGCATTCGAAACATATGTTATCGTCGCGCTGCTTTCACTGCGGGCGTTTGTCCTCTGGACAGCAGCCCGTTTTTGTTTTTTTTGAGGAGTCAGTTTTTCATGGCAGCAAACACCAAGAAGCCACCAACCAAGTCCGAGATCTACGCAAAGATCGTTGACGACACAGGTTTGACGCGCAAAGACGTAGCAGCAGTATTCGAATCACTCAACGGCCAGATCCAGAAGAATCTTGGCGGTCGCGGCGCCGCAGGAATGTTCACCGTTCCCGGTCTGCTGAAAATGCGTGTTGTTAAGAAGCCGGCTCGTAAGGCTCGTAAGGGCACCAACCCGTTCACGGGTGAAGAGATGATGTTCAAAGCAAAGCCAGCAACGAAAGTTGTTAAGGTTTCGGCATTGAAGGGCCTGAAAGATATGGTCTGAATTTCGGGACTTACGTTCGAAATCGAAAAGCCGGGCTTGTCCCGGCTTTTTTATGTCTGTGAGTCTTCAAACATCGACTCATCGACGAACGCCGCGACAGCCTCGCGCAGCTCAAGCAGCCGACCATGAAAGAAGTGCTCACCTTCCGGAATGATCAACAGTTCCGGCCCAGGTTCCAATCCATCAACCCAATCCACCGTTTCATCGACGTCGACAAGCTCATCCTGATCGCCCTGCACGATTAGCCACGGGCACGCAGGCTGCGTTTCGAGACCCAATGCAAAACGGGATATCGCGGGCGCGACACTTATTAGCCCGTCGACCTCGGTGGCAACAGCGGCTTTGACCGCGATCGCTGCGCCAAACGAAAATCCCGCTACCCAAAGTGGCGCGTCGGGATATCTTGCGCGCATCCATTCAATCGCCGCCAGGGCGTCACCAAGCTCGCCGTCGCCTTCATCGTAAACGCCCTCACTTTTTTCCGTACCCCTGAAGTTAAACCGCAGCGCAGCAAACCCTATGCGCACAAAAGCACGCGCCAGGGTGTGTGCAACCTTGTTATGCATTGTCCCGCCGTGCTGCGGGTGCGGATGGCACACGACAACGCAACCGACGGGGATTTGCTCGGCTGGAAGCTCAAAAATAGCCTCCAGATGGCCCACCGGACCATCAAAGAAGAGTCTCTCAGCGCGTGGCATTTTGGACATTGGGGTTTCCGGGGTGGATAGATTCATGAATACTGCTGTAAAATTATGGTCTTATGTAATGTCGGAAGCAATTGATGCCTGAACTCAACGTCGTACATATCGCAATAATCGCTGCAATGACTGTTGCCGGCGCCATTGTCGGATGGGTACTCCGGGGCAACCGGTCGCAAGAAGAAAAAGCTGCCGTGAGTGCAGGCTGGCAGGAACAGATCAATGCGCAACGCACTGAGCATGATCGATTGACTGATCAGAACAAGGGCTTGATGGATCAGATCAGTCAGTATCAGGCATCCAACAAGGACGCCAAGAACCGCGCCAAGGAATTATCTGTGGTGGTCCAGGAAGCCTTCGCCCGACGAGATGAGTTACAGCGTGAGATAAAGGATATTCGTGGCAATCTCGAAGTATCGATGCAGCAGCGGAACCAGCTGCAGTCCGACATCTCTTCAAGTGAGGGCGCGAACGCAAACCTGCAGGAAAAAGATGCGCGCATCAAGAAGCTGCAACTGGAACTCGAGAACTGGCAAAACAGGCTGCCACCGCTGATCGAAAAATTCCGGCAGAGAAATGAAGATGCGGAGCGACTGGAAGCAGACCTGGCTGCGGCAGAGACGCGCATCGCCGAACTCGAGATGACATCTGAATCCGTTCAAACTCGTATCGAGCCGGTGAGCGATCCGGATACGTTAACTGATGGACGCGACGCATCCAACGACCCGATTGAAGAGGAACCGGTCGAAGAGGAACCGATTGAAGAGGAACCGATCGATGAAGATCCAGTCGAAGAGGATCTGATCAACGACGCGCTGGAAGACGAGGCAGAAGTCGAGACTCAGGAGGATCCCGCGACTGAGATTGAGGTGCAGGAAGAGTCGGAATCCGAGGCTGAGCTCGATTCGGATGAAGATGAGGATGAAGATGAGGATGAGGATGACGACGAGGATGACGACGACGATCCTGCCGATGAGCCCATCAACGGTGCGCGTGACAAATTACAGGCCATCAAGGGTGTCGGGCCCGCTATAGAGAAGACGCTCAATGAAATGGGCATTTTCCGATTCCAGCAGATTGCGGACATGAGCGAATACGACATCGACCGAATCGCAAAGCGGCTGAAGGGATTGCGTAGTCGCATTTATCGTGAAGACTGGATAGGCCAGGCACGAGATCTGCGTGATCAAGAAATCAGCAACTAGGATAGTTGCTGCTGTCATTCTCGTGGGTGGCCTCGCGGTTTCACCGCTGCTCGATAATAGCGACTCAACGGATACAGCAAACGCTGCACTGGCCTCTCAGCCGCCACTATTTCAGATCCGCTGGCAACGAGGTGAGCTGGTACTCTCCGGCCACACAACTTCCCTGCGGCACGAACAGGACCTGCTTCAGATAGCAAAGTCGTCATACCCTGAAGATCCTGTGATCACCAATTTTCGGCCGCTCGGCATCGTCCCGCCTTACTGGGAAGATATGACGATACAAGTTCTCTATTTGCTCGCCGAGTCGGCATCCGCCCAGGCAGAGTTATCCACTAATGAAATCAGGATTCGTGGCATTACTGTCGATCACTTTAGTTGGCAGAGTCGACTCGACGCGCTGAAGAAAACGCTCCCGCCACACCTTTCGATGGTTACGGATACTCTCCCCATCGATGTCTCCGTCAGCGTAGGCGAAGTTTGCACGCGCGCATTCGCGGCGTTCGAGTCGGGCGCGATCAATTTCGAGGAGTCCAGCACAAACTTTCGAAGCTCGGCGTACCCGAGACTGGACCGCGTGATAGCGCTCGCGAATGCCTGCGGTAACTCGGAGATATCGATTACCGGTCATACCGACTCATCCGGCAACGACTTGTGGAATCAGCGCCTGAGTTTGCAGCGCGCGAACGCCGTTGGTGATTACATCGTTAGCGGTGGCGTTGACCGTGCTCGCCTGCAAGTCGCTGGCGCGGGATCAAGCGCACCGATCGCTGACGACAGCACCCGCTATGGGCGCAGTCTCAATCGCCGCATCGAGATTTCGCTGACCAGCGCCGGCCGAGCTGCCGAGCCCGGTATCGCCAACTGACTGGATAAAGGCGGCTATTCAGACGCCGTCAGTTTCAGGAGCTCGATGGTGAAAATCAATGGTGTATTCGGTGGAATCGCCGAGCCTCGCCCCGTCGCACCATAGGCGAGATCTGACGCCACCACGAGTTCACGCGTTTCGCCTTCGAGCATGCACGGCACACCCAGGTCCCAACCCTTGATCACCTGACCAGCACCAAGCTGGAACTGAAAAATATCGGCACCCGACTCCCAAACGAATTGGCCATGGCGATCCGCCGCAGATTCGTCCAGCTGCCAAAGCCATACATTGGTGTCTGCGTAATCGCCTTTGACGGCTGCTCGACCATAGCCGGTCTTAATAATCCTTGCGGACAGACCAGGAGCAATGTCGATATTCCCTGATTCATCGGCGGTCGGACAATCGAGCTTCACCGGTTCATTAGCTTCGGCGACCGCTTCCTCAGCGACACCCTCTTCTGCTGGCTGATTACACGCCGCCAAAGTCATGGCAGATACGATCGTGACGAGTGCGAAAATCCTGTTCATTCTTGTGAGTCCTCAAAATCCAGTGATGCTGAATTGATGCAGTATCGCAAACCAGTCGGCTGCGGGCCATCCTCGAACACATGCCCCAGGTGCGCGTCACAGTTATTGCAGACGACTTCACTTCGCACCATCCCGTGGCTCATGTCTTTATTGATACGAACAGCGTCTTCAGCCATTGGCAACCAGAAACTTGGCCAACCCGAACCCGAGTCGTACTTGTGCTCCGATTCGAAAAGCGTCGCGTCGCAACAAACGCAGCGATAGGTACCGTCGGCCTTGTGATCGACGTACTTACCCGTGAACGCGCGTTCTGTTGCAGCGTTCTGCGTGACCTCAAATTGCTCGTCATCCAGCTTCGCGCGTAGCCCTTTGTCGTCAGGATTACTCAATATCTGCCCCATCGTTGTTGTTCAACAAGAAGTCATTCATCCGCCGCACATATTCCGCGGGATTCGCAAGCTGCGAGCCCTCTGCCAGCAATGCATGGTCCAGAACGATGTTGGACAAGGCACCGAAACGCCCATCGTCGGCCTCACCGGACAGTCGGGTCATTAGTGGATGCTCAACATTAATTTCGAGGATCGGCTTTGAATCCGGCAGCTCCTGGCCACTCGCCTCGAGCATACGTCGAACTTGCGGATTCAAATCCTGATCACTGGCCACCACGCAGGCTGGTGAATCGACGAGCCGACGGCTGACATTCACAGCCTCTACGCGCTCGCTTAGTGCGCCCTGAATTTTCTCCAGCAAACTCTTGTGCTCGTCGTTCAGCTTGTCCTGTGCCTTCTCGTCACCTTCCTCTGGTATATCAAGCGCCTCTCGCGCGACGTCCACCAGTGCCTTGCCCTCGAACTCGGTGAGACTGTCCGTCAACCAGGCGTCAATGCGGTCGGTTAACAGCAAGACCTCGATTCCGCGACTTCGCAACTGCTCAATATGTGGGCTGGCCACAGCTGTCGCGTAATTTTCGGCCAGGATGTAATAAATCTTTTCCTGACCGTCTTTGGTCCGCTGCAAATAGTCATCCAGTGACTGATCCTGTGTGTCGTTGCCGTTATGCGTTGTCGCAAATCGCAGCAGCTTCGCGAGCTTGTCTTTGTTGGTGTGGTCTTCAACAAGACCTTCTTTCAGCACCTGGCCAAACTCACCCCAGAATTTCTGGTAACCCTCTTTATCACCGGCGACTTTCTTCAGCATGTCCAGTACACGACGTGTCAGCGCGCCGCGCATCGCAGCGAGATCCGGGTTTTGCTGTAATAACTCTCTTGAAATATTGAGCGGCAAATCTGAAGAATCCACAACGCCTTTAACAAAGCGCAGGTATAACGGCAAAAACTGCTCCGCATCATCCATGATGAATACGCGTTGCACATAGAGTTTCAGACCTCGCGGTGCTTCGCGATTCCACATGTCGAACGGCGCTGCGCCCGGCACATAGAGCAAACTTGTGTATTCACGTTTGCCTTCAACGCGGTTGTGACTCCATGTCAGAGGATCCGCGAAATCATGCGAAAGGTGTTTATAGAATTCCTTGTACTCGTCTTCGGTCACCTCAGAGCGCGAACGCGTCCAGAGTGCCGTCGCGGAGTTGACGACTTTGGTCTCAGCGTCTTCTTCGCCAATAGCGGTTAACGAAACAGGGAAGCCGATGTGGTCAGAGTACTTTCGAATCAATGATTCGATGCGGAATGATTCTGCAAACTCCGCCTCGTCTTCCTTGAGGTGCAAAGTAACTCGCGTGCCACGCTCCTCTCTCTCGATATTTTCGATCGTGAATTCGCCCTCGCCTGCAGACTCCCACCGCACTGCTGCGTCCGCATCCAGTCCCGCTCGACGAGTCTCAACCGACACTTTGTCAGCCACGATGAACGCAGAGTAAAAGCCAACACCGAATTGCCCGATCAGATGAGCATCGTGCTTCTTTTCCCCGGTCATTTGCTGCAGGAATTCGGCGGTACCCGATTTCGCGATCGTGCCGAGATTGTCGATCAGCTCGTCGCGGGACATGCCAATGCCGTTATCCACGACAGATAGCGTTCGCGCGTCCTTATCGACCTCGATACTGATGCCAAGATCGGTATCGTCCGCCAGCAACTCAGGGCTGGCCAGCGCTTCAAATCGCAACTTGTCTGCCGCATCCGAGGCATTGGAAATCAGCTCACGAAGGAAAATTTCCTTGTTGCTGTACAGAGAATGGATCATCAGCTGCAGTAGCTGACGAACCT
>CAYWBZ010000093.1:0-6492 GCA_964456535.1 uncultured Woeseiaceae bacterium
CATCTTGCTCATGGTTAGGCGTTCACGGGCCAGGCGTTTTTTGATTGAGACCATTGAACTCAGGCGTTGGACCTAAAGCGATATCAGCAATGTCTTCAGGACATTGAATGAGATCAGCGCCAGCGAAAGAAATATCACGAAAAAAATGACCTGCCGGTTCTTAAGCGCTGCGCCCTTTTTTCTTTCCATCACACGGATGATCCAGTCGGCCAGCAAATAGACAACAATTGCGTTGAGCGTGAATACCACTATTTCCATCATGAGCTTCGCCTCTTGCGCATAGATTTGTACGCCACTATCAAGAACAACAAGCCGCCGATGACCGAGATCAGGCCGCCGAGTCCCATCAGTCCCATTCCCATCGTTTGACCAAGTCCTTCCAGACCTTGTGCCGCACCGGCCGTTTTTCTTTGCACGCCGTAGCCGCCGCTCCAGGCGAGCCCAATGATGTGGATCAGCTGGCCGCCTCCATACAAGTACGGTTGCCATGTCGCCATGCGCTCTGGCAGATCACCGAAACCGAGTCTTGGCAGCATGTAGTAGGTCAGCCCCATGAAGGCGATCGTGACGCCGACGGTCGCACCGTGATAGTGCGCGGGGATAACGATATCGAGCCCGGCGATCATGAAGCCCATAATTCCGCCGACAGCGAACAGCCCCAGGGAACTAACGAGTGCTGCACGAAGATAACGGCGCTCGCCTTGTGGTTTCTCAGCGCGCCAGAGACTTGCCGCAACCGCGAGGCCTAGCGGCAGGCACGACAGGCCGCCGTATTTCATAAGTTCAGTAAAGGCGATGCGGTGGCCGGCCGTTGTAATGTCATGCGCGAGATAGAGGAAGGGCACCGTGATAACCGGCAGTGCCAGAAAAATCAAAAAGACCAGTGTGAGCCGCGGCGTCAGTTCGAAGCGACAGCCGCTGGCCGTCGCGAGTACTACCCACACGATCATCATGAGCAATGTGTAACTGAACTGTATGACATGGCCGCCACCCCAGAACAGAAACTCAAAATAGATCCGTCCTTCCATCTCGTCGGGTAAACCGCGCCAGGATGCGATAACAGCGAGGATTGCAAGTGCCGTCAATATCGCTGAGACCGTAATACCCAGCTGCAGGGCAGTCGTACCACTGAGTTTTTCACTAATTCTTGGGCGATAGACCAATGCGCGAACCAGGTGGCTGACTATGCCAGCGATGAACAATACGAGGCCGCCGTAGAACAACGGATGTTGCAGTATCGGCACGTAGTTGTTCATGAGCGGATCACCAGCGCCAACAAATGGGCAGATGATGATGATCGCTGTACCGAGTGCCGCTAACCAAAATGACAATCGATCCCATGCGGGCCTGTCGTCAGTAGTGCTGAGACTCCAGCTTGCCGCCGACATGGCCAGTAACCAGATCAATACTGACAACGTTACGTGCACGACTAACGCAATGTGAAAGAAGTCCAGAAACGGAATCAGTCCTTGCACGACTGGCGTACGGGCAAGTACCAGCAATATGGAAAAAATGCCGGCAGCGACCAGCGAGACCAGGCCCAATGTCAGCCAGGCAGTGACTGTGCGGCGAGTTGCTTCGCTGCCAACGGGTAATTCGTAACTGTGATTCTGAAAATCTGACACACGCACATCCTGAAAATTCTTACCGCGCACGCTACAGGCCGAAAGCCACATGCGTCAATGCGTGATAACCTCAAACCATGAAAATTTCACACTGCAACAACATCATGGATTTCCGCCGTATTGCGCGGAAAAAATTGCCGGCACCGATATTTCATTACATGGATGGTGCTGCCGATGACGAGTGGACGTATCGCAGAAATACCTCCGCTTTCGATGATTACGAATTACTTCCCGCGCAACTGTCGGATGTCAGCAACATAAGCCTTAAGACAACATTATTCGGCGAAGCAATCGACTGGCCGGTCATGATTTCGCCAACGGGCGCGTCCAAGTTGTTCCACGCTACAGGCGAACCGGCTGTTATTCGCGCAGCAGAGAAATTCGGCATGATCTACAGCCTGTCCACGCTGGGTACGATGACCATCGAAGACGTCGGTGCAACCTGCAGTGTTCCAAAAATGTATCAGTTGTACGTTTTCAAGGATCGAGGGCTTACCAAAGATCTCATCGACCGATGCAAAGTGGCCGGGTTCAAGGCGCTTTGTCTCACCGTTGACACTCCTGTTGCAGGTAATCGCGAACGCGACCACGTGTACGGCTTTGCCACCGGAAAATTCAGGTTGCGCAGTGTTCCCAGCATGCTGCGTCACCCGGGCTGGATATATCGCGTAGTGGTCGGCAAGGACCTGGAAATGGTGAATCTTGCGGCTAGCGTCCGACCGGATCAGTTCGCGGATATGAGTTTGCTGGAATACTTCAACAGCCAGCTTGATCGCTCATTGACCGTGAAGGATATCGAATGGTTGGCAGAACAATGGGACGGCCCGCTGGTTATCAAAGGTGTGCAAACAGTCGCCGACTGCCGAGATGCGGCGAACGCGGGCGCGACGGCCGTCATGTTATCCAATCACGGCGGACGGCAGCTCGAAGGGGCGCCGGCCCCGGTCGATTGTATCGCCGACGTTGCCGATGCATTACATGACCGTCTCGAGATCATTTGTGATGGTGGCGTCCGTCGCGGTACACACGTTATTAAGGCGCTCGCGATGGGTGCCAGCGCGTGCAGTATTGGTCGCGGTTACTTGTATCCGTTGGCAGCCGGTGGTCAGGCTGGCGTAGAGCGAGGGCTGACGCTGCTGCGTGACGAGGTTGAACGAACCATGGCACTGGTCGGCTGCAATTCGATCGAAAATCTCGGCTCGAGCTTCATTCGGCAACGCATCCAGGGTGGGTAAAACGCGAGTTTTGGGGTCCTTTCGTCTCGAAAATTAGGAATTACCGCCCATTTGCGGTTACCATTTAATCAGCTGTGACCATGGGGGGTGCAGCGTTGAAGCCGCATTTCAGCGGTTGTTTCGATACGAGGTAGATATGTCAGGCGAAAGAGTTTCAGGAACCGTAAAGTGGTTCAACGACGATAAGGGTTTTGGATTTGTCGAACGAGAAGGTGGTCCGGATGTATTCGTACATCACACCGCGGTCCAGATGGAAGGATTTAAATCCCTGAAAGAAGGACAAAAAGTCACTATGGAAGTGACCCAGGGCGAGAAAGGTCCGCAGGCGGAAAACGTAATGGCCGAGTAAGGCTGGTTGCGCTCTGTTGTGAAGATTCGTATCAGAGACAATTCAGATTGATTGCGCCTGACACGCGTTGAAAGTGGGCGGCCGTTACACTCGATTCGAGAAAAAGACGATTAAGTTCCTGACGGAACTTGGCGCAAACAACAATCGGGAATGGTTCAAAGCCAACAAGTCGCGTTACGAGGAAGATGTCCTCGACGTTGCTTTGCATTTCATCCAAAGTATGCAGGACCCTTTGGCTGAATTCGCGCCACACTTCACAGCGGTTCCGACCCGGATTGGCGGGTCATTGATGCGCGTTTATCGTGACACTCGATTTTCGCACAACAAGTTGCCCTACAAGACAAACGTCGGAATTCAGTTTCGCCACGAGCGTGCCAGGGATGTGCATTCGCCGGGTTACTACATGCACATAGATCCTGACGAGGTGTTTGTTGGCGTTGGTATGTGGCGTCCGGATTCCGACCCGTTGCGGCAAATTCGAGAGCGAATTGCCGCAAGACCGGGAGAGTGGCAGCGTGCGATTGGTACACCGGCGTTCAAGCGCCATTTCAGCCTGGGCGGTGAATCGCTGCAACGTCCACCGCGCGGGTTCGACAAAGAACACCCGTTAATCGACGACATCAAGCGCAAGAGTTTCATAGCGATTCGCACGATGAGCGTCGCGGACTGCCTGAAGCCACAGTTTCAGCGCAGCGTCGAAACCTCGTTCAAGCAGGCGACGCCTTATATGGAATTTCTGTGCGCCGCGGTTGGCGTAAAGCTGTAGCGCGCTAATTTCCTAGCGCGACTCGCAGTTCCTGCAACAAGGTCTCCGGTTTCGGCCGGTCAGCAATGAACTTTGATAATTCCGTGTAGCGGATGATGCCACTGGGGTCGATGACCAGTGCAGTTGGCCAGATTGTGTCCGCACCGTACTCCTTGCGGCTGTCGTCAGGCACGCCTGATTCGAGCAGCAGCCCGAGTTGTTTCGTGATGGCAAGATCATCATCCAGCCAAAATTCGAACTCGACCTCGAAGAATTCGGCAACACGCCGAGTGGTTTCCAGTGGTTTTGGCGTAACCAGAATCAATCGTGCACCCAGATCGACAATGTCTTTGTAATGGGCGCTCAGATTCTCGACTTGTGAACTGCAAAAGGGACACCAGTTGCCACGCACAAACAGTATCACCGCTGCCGTGCCATGCAGTTCTGTTGACCGTACCGGATCCCCACTTTCGTCAACAGCATGAAAATCCGGTAACGGCTGTCCGCGGCGCAGTATGGCTGGTACAGGCCGGCCTGCTTTTTGGAAGCGCCGGTACGCGATAATGGCGACGACGATTACGGCGGCGATAATCAAGAGTGCTGTAGTGCTCATGGTTCCGAGTATCACCTTCGATTGGTCATGGACACAAGGATGGTTTTATGGATACTGGCACATGCCCTCTAATACGTAGAAGAAATGAGCAGCAATCCAGTCATTTGGGAACCCGGCACCACTCGAATTCGCGCATCTGCGATGTATCAATTCATGCAGCAGCAGGGATTCGATAACTACGCGGCGCTGCATCAGTGGTCGATCGATAATTCGCCGGCTTTCTGGTCCGCGCTCTGTGAATTTTGCGATATACAATTTGACCAGGCCGCGAAGACCATTCTGGCTCGCCCTGACAATATTATGGATGCCGGCTGGTTCGAAGGCGCGCAACTCAATTTTGCCACACACTTGCTGCGGCACACCGGCAGTAAGGCCGCAATCGTCTTTTGTGGCGAGGATGGGTCCCGAAGAGAAATAAGCCGGGATGACCTGCGCGATATGGTTGCTCGCGTCGCTGTGTCCCTTCGAGCCAGCGGCGTACAGAAGGGTGATCGAGTTGCAGGTTTCCTGCCTAACTGCCCCGAGGCCATTGTTGCGATGCTCGCGACAGCGAGCATCGGTGCGATTTGGTCGTCTTGCTCACCGGACTTCGGAACCAACGGTGTTGTTGACCGCTTTGGTCAGATCGAGCCGAAAGTCCTGTTCGCCACAAATGCGTACTTCTACAATGGCAAGATCTGCGATTCACGCGCGACAGTTGCTGGTGTAGCCAAAGCAATTTCATCACTCGTGAAGACGGTCATCGTACCGTTTGTTGAGCAGGCACCAGTCGATACCGGGATCGACAGTGCGGTGCTATGGCAGGATTTTCTCGCCGAGCAAGCTTCACTTGAGATTACGCCTGTCGATTTCAATCATCCGCTGTATGTCATGTACTCTTCCGGCACGACTGGTGTTCCAAAATGCATCGTGCATGGCCATGGCGGGACTTTGTTGCAGCAAAGCAAAGAGCATGTCTTGCACACCGGAGTCGCAGAAGGCGACAAGCTGTTCTATTTCACGACCTGTGGTTGGATGATGTGGAACTGGCTAGTTTGCGGGCTCGGTACGGGAGCCACTCTCATTCTTTTTGACGGAGCTCCGTTTTTTAGAGAAGGGCGTATTCTCTGGGAAATTGCAGAGCGTGAAGGAATTTCAATTTTTGGTACGAGTGCGAAGTACATCTCGGCGCTGGAAAATACCAGCGTAAGGCCAAAGGACGATTTTTCACTGCCTGAATTACGAGCCGTACTATCGACCGGTTCACCATTGGCTCCCGCGAGTTTCGATTTTGTCTACGAGGGTATCGGCAGCGACTTGCAGCTCGCCTCCATATCCGGCGGTACCGATATTCTAAGTTGCTTTGCATTGGGAAATCCGATGCTGCCGGTTCGTCGTGGTGAATTGCAATGTAAGGGCCTGGGCATGGCAACCGAGATTTTTGACGAAAACGGTCGTTCAGTAACGGGTGAACACGGCGAACTCGTCTGCACGAAACCGTTTCCGTCAACGCCTGTTGGATTCTGGAACGATCCCGACGGCGCGCGCTACCGAGCGGCGTACTTTGAGCGCTTTCCCGGCGTTTGGGCCCATGGTGATTTTGCTGAGCTGACTGAAGACGGTGGCATGGTCATACACGGCCGATCCGACTCGGTGCTTAATCCCGGTGGCGTTCGCATTGGTACAGCAGAAATCTATCGACAGGTTGAGAAACTGGACGAAGTGGTCGAGAGCATTGCTATCGGACAGAACTGGGATGATGATGTGCGTGTTGTCCTGTTTGTACTGCTCAAGGACGGTATCGATCTCAATCATGAGCTGGTGGATCGTATCCGCAAAACAATTCGCGATAACACCACGCCACGGCACGTACCTGCAAAGGTCATCGCCGTGCCTGAGATCCCGCGCACCAAGAGCGGCAAAATTGTCGAGCTGGCTGTGCGCTC
>CAYWBZ010000093.1:6592-9062 GCA_964456535.1 uncultured Woeseiaceae bacterium
GTTTGGCATCACCAATGATTACATCAACGTAAGCAACAGCTCGACCTTTGCGGTTGAGAGTCACATAACGTGGCAACGCGAACTCAGCGTAGACGCACCGTACATCATCACTGCACAGTTGCTTGCGTACGATGACAAACGCATTCATCAATTCTTGCGCATGTATCATGCGGAGCATCACTTTCTTGCTGCAACAGCGGAATGGCTAAATTTGCATGTTGATCTCAACGTACGAAAGGTCGCGCCCTGGCCCGATGACATACGCTCGCAAATTGCAGCATTTGCGGATCTTCAGGATGATTGGGGCTGGCCTGCCGAGGTGGGTCGTCAAATGAATATCGCCCAGCCGATTTACTCTTCCGAGCTCGCTGGCTGATGGGCAAATACGTGCTGGCAATCGATCAAGGTACGAGCAGCAGTCGTACAGTTATCTACGATCACTCGACGTCTGTAGTTGCCAGCGCGCAACAGGAATTCCCGCAAATTTACCCGCAGTCTGGCTGGGTAGAACACGACCCGGAGGCCATTTGGAATTCGGTACGTGCCGTAACCCAAAAAGCGATGAGCGAGGTCGGTGCCAGTGCCACGGACATCACCGCGATCGGTATTACGAATCAGCGCGAGACGACATTAGTCTGGGATCGCGATACAGGCGACTGCATTTATAACGCGATCGTCTGGCAGGATCGTCGTACCGCGGCAGTGTGCCGAGGGCTCAGGAATGATGGCCTCGAAGCGACGGTCTCCGATAAGACAGGCCTGCGACTGGATCCGTATTTCTCGGCGACCAAGCTTGCCTGGATACTGGATAACGTCGACGGCGCACGCGAGCGCGCCGCAACGGGCAAGCTGGCATTCGGAACCATCGATTGCTTTCTGTTGTGGCGACTTACTGGCGGAAAAGAGCATGCGACCGATGCAAGCAACGCGTCGCGCACCTTGTTATTCAATATCCATACACAGGAATGGGATGACGAGTTGCTGGAAATATTCAATATCCCGCGCCAGCTACTGCCAGAGGTGAAGGATTGTGCTGCTGACTTCGGCGAGGCAACGGACCCGTGCCTGGGCGGAAGTATTCCGGTCCTGGGTATGGCCGGTGATCAACAGGCAGCATTGATTGGGCAGGCAGGATTTGAGTACGGCATGACCAAGAGCACCTATGGTACCGGGTGTTTCGTGATCGCCAATACCGGTCACATAGCGCTGGCTTCGAAAAATCAACTTCTGACCACAGTTGCGATGCGATTGAATGGCGAAGTCACCTACGGGTTGGAAGGCAGCGTCTTCGTCGCCGGGTCCGCGATTCAATGGTTACGCGATGAGATGAAAATTATTGAGTCAGCGTCACAGACTGAAGCCATCGCCCAACGTACTGGCGTCGTCGACGATGTGGTCGTCGTGCCTGCATTTGCGGGACTCGGTGCGCCGTATTGGGACCCCGATGCACGGGGAGCTATCCTCGGACTAAGCCGAGGCAGCGGCGGCGATCAGGTCGTTACGGCAACACTGCAATCGGTCGCCTATCAAACATATGATCTAATCAGCGCCATGGCTGACGATGGCATGTCACCCGGTGTTATACGCGTCGATGGTGGCATGGTCACCAATGACTGGTTCCTGCAGTTTCTGGCGGACATTCTCGATACGCCCGTGGAGCGGCCAGTCAATGTGGAGTCGACTGTGCTCGGCGCTGCCTACCTGGCGGCGTTCGGAGCGGGCATATTGAAAAGTAGTGCGCAAATTTCAAAGAACTGGCGTTGTGACTCGCGCTTCGAACCGAGCATGTCTGCAGACAGGCGCGGGCAATTACTCGACGGTTGGCAGGCAGCTGTCAGTCGTATACGCCACAATGGATAAAGTTTCTTGTTAAAAGCACGCCAACGACTCGGCAAATACAGAATTCTTGGGCGCATCGCATCCGGGCCGCTTGCCGATGTGTATCGTGCTCAGGATACGATTCAAAAAATAAAGGTCGCGTTGAAGATTCCGAAAGCCGACGACGACACGGGGCATGAAGAGTTTCTGCACGAAGTGCAGGTCGCAACCAAGCTCCAACACCCGAATATTCTGTCGGTCATGAACGCCAGTTACATTGACGAGAAATTTGTTATCGCGATGGAGCTTGGCGACGAATCGCTGGCCGATCGAATCGAGCGCCGCATATCAACTGTGCGGGCACTTGATCTCGCCGGACAAGCATTAGCGTCCATGGCGCATGCGCATGCACACAAAATAATCCACTGCGACATCAAGCCGGAGAATTTCATCTTGTTCCCGGGCAACCAGCTGAAGCTGGCAGATTTTGGTTTCGCCAAGCTCAACCTGCGGACACTCAAAGCATCCGGTTCCGGAACAATCGATTACATAGCGCCGGAGCAGGCGATGGGCCGGCCGAAATTTCAGTCCGACGTATTTTCGCTTGGTCTTGTGATTTACCGACTATTGTCAGGCAGATTGCCTGAATGGC
>CAYWBZ010000094.1:0-9016 GCA_964456535.1 uncultured Woeseiaceae bacterium
ACTTGTCAGTACCGTCGTCGCGCCTTCAGCTCGTTTCGAGCTCCACCGCATCGACAATACCGACAACGATCGAACGCACCGGCGCGTTACTGTCGCCGAGGATCTGGCGGGCGCCGCTGCCCTCATCGAGAATCAGGACGGTCTCCCCCTGGCCGGCTCCGATGACGTCGAGCGCAATGATATAGCCGCCGGTGGGGCGCCCGGTTGGGTCGAGTCGCTCGGCGACGAGCAGCTTCTGACCCTCGACGACCGGGTGATGGATGGTCGACACGACGCTGCCGGTGATGCGACCGAGGATCATCAGGCCAACTCCTCCCTGGAATAGCGCCTTACATCATCGACGAGGCCGACGATGGCGTCGTCGACCGGAACGAAAGTCGGATCGAGGGTCAGCGCAGCTTCGCGGCTTGCCACCCAATAGATCACCTGACCGGGACCGGCCATGCGCGTGCCGTCGGCGCAGACGAGGGGGTCGCCGTCGGGTTTGCCCTCCACGTCGAGTGGCTGGATCCAGAGCAGTGGCGTGGCGGACAGTTCGTCCACCAGCATTGCCGGAACCACAGTCCCGATCACGCGTCCCAGGAGCATGCGACCTCCTCGGGATATTCGGCGCTGGCTGGCTCGAAGGCAGGGCAGAGACCGAAACGTGTGCCCTGCTCAAGAAGCTGGCGCAGGTCCGGGTCGAGCCGCGGTAGAAGCGTCCGGGTGAGAAGCTGATCGCCGGCCCTGTCCGCACAAATGCCGAGCGCGGTCTCAGCGTCGGTGAGATCACCGCTCATCAGCGCCAGTGCGTGGCCACCGAGGTCGTCGGCGAGACGAAGCTCGGACAGGATGACGGGGGTGCTCTTGACGGCGGCATCCACGGCGGCAAGAAGAGCGGGTGAAGAGCGAGTTTCAACCACAGCCAGGGCATCGCCCGCCAAATCTCGCCGCGTTCCGAGAACCGCGTCGTGAAGCATCGGATGGACGTCGCCGAGAAAAACGCTACCCGCCAACGAGCGCTTGGTCTCGCCCAACTGCACTCCGACCATGAATGCCTCCTCCGTGCTGGCGACGCTACCGCCGACCAGGATCAGGAATCGACCCGGGTGGATCGTTCCGCAACGAAGCAACGCGATAGGCGCTCGCTTGACCATGAGGTCGCTCGCCAGGATGCCGACGGCTACAGTCTCGAATTCCAGTAGCGCCAGTGCCCCGTGCCGCTTCTTTTTCTGCGCCATACGGATCAGACGATGCGGAAGTGGTCGACGAGGACGCAGCGCCGCAGCCGACTGAAGGCAACCGGCCCGGTAAGCCCTTCGCCGGTGGGGCTGGCGATAGTAAAGCTCGAGTGACCCTCGCCTCCTTCACCCAGCCCACAATAAAACGGGCCGTTTTTTGTGAAGATGCTGGTGTTGATGGTCCTCGCCATGGCGCTCAGCGCTTCGATGTCGCGCGAATACATGCCCGCCGAGTGACCGTAGCCGTGTTCGGCCTCCTTGGCCAACTCGATGCCGCGACCGACGTCGGGTACTGCGGTGACCGGCAGCACCGGCATCATTTGCTCGGTCCAGATCAGCGGGTGGTCGTTCGGGACTCGCGCAACCAAAAGCGGCGGGTCCCCAGACGATGAGATACCGGCCCGGGCGAGGATTTCACTCGCGTTTTTGCCAATCAGGTCTTTCTCGACCACCGCGTGCTGCCGTGGCCCGCGCTGCTCGCTGAAGATCACCCGTTCAACGCGGTGTAGCTCGCCCTCGTTCAACAAGTAGGCCCCGTGTCGCTTCATTTGCTGTAACAGCTTGTCAACGATGCTCTCGACGGCTATGACTTCTTTTTCGTCGGTGCACACGATGTTGTTGTCAAAAGAGGCGCCATTGACGATGCCGCGGCCGGCGAGTTCAAGATCGGCCGTTTCATCGACCACCACCGGTGGATTGCCGGGGCCGGCACAAATAGCGCGTTTGCCGCTCGTCATTGCCTGACGCACCACGCCACTGCCGCCGGTCACCGCGAGGATGCGGACACCCTCGTGTGTCATGAGTGCCTGCGCGGATTCGATTGTCGGCTCGGCAACGGCACTGACCAGGTTCGCCGGACCGCCACCACGAACGATCGCGCGATGCAGAAGTCGAACATTTGCCATAGAGCACTCGCGGGCGTTGGGGTGCACATTGAAGACGATGCTGTTGCCCGCCGAGAGCATGGCAATAGTATTGCAGATGATCGTGGAGGTCGGATTGGTTGTCGGTGTGATGGCGCCGATCACACCGTAGGGTGCGTACTCGGTGAGCGTCAGGCCATTGTCGCCGGTGACGGCCTGCGGCTGGAGCGCGTCCGGCCCGCCGGTCTTACGTGTGACCAAGCGGTTCTTGATCAGCTTGTGCTCGATACGGCCGAGCCCGGTCTCGCGCTGCGCATGGCGTGCAAGCTCCTCGGCATGCTCGTACATCGACTCCCGAATCGAGGCGATGATCTTATGTCGCCCTTCGAGCTTCATGCCGTCGAGCTCGCGAAACGCGACACCCGCCGCGGCTACAGCATCGTCGACTGTAGCGAAGACGCCTTCGCCGAGCTCTGCGCGAGGAGGGCTGGACGGCTTGCTGTGGGCAGCAGCAATCTGTGTCGCACTCGCCGACGATGCCGAGAGGCGTTCGGCGAGGCGGGTTGCGATGATGTCCACCTGCTGATCGCTAAGGAAATCAGTGTTCCCCCCTGGCCGGCTCATGCTTCAGCGTCCCCCTTGCGGTATTTCTCGTCGCCCTCGATTTCCCAGCTGTCGACAATAGCCATGATGACGGCGTCAACCGGTTTCTGATCTGTCGCCGCGGTTTGGCGGGCAGAGGAACCGCTGGCGAAGAGCACCATTTCACCAACGCCGGCACCGACGGCATCCACCGCCACTACCGAACCACCGGCCGGTTTGTTGTCCGGACCCCATAGACCCAACATCAGTAATTTAAGGCCCTGAAGCTTGGCATCCTTCTCGGTCGCGACGACGCTGCCGAGCACTTTCGCGAGTTTCATGGCTGCTCTGCCTCCCCAGCCACTACTTCTTGGCCGAATCGGTGCTGTGACCTAGTGGGATTACCATGTCGACGCTGCTGTGCGGTCGAGCGATCACGTGCACGGCCACTACGTCGCCGATACGCGCGCCGGCAGTTCGGCCGGCATCACAGGCCGCCCTGACAGCAGCGACGTCGCCCCGCACCACAGCGGTGGTGTAGCCGCCGCCAGTTTTTTCGTAGCTTACGAGCTCGACTCTGGCCGCCTTGACCATTGCGTCGGCCGCTTCCACCATCGCCGGAAAACTCCGGCACTCGATCATTCCTAATGCGTCTGACATCGCTTTGCTCCTCGCAAATTGGGCATCACGCCCGGGGTTGTCTGTTCAAAACTACTTCTTAATTGTCCTTCCGGTGACAGCCTTGATCGCCTTCGTTGCTGCTTCGTGGGCCACCACCACATCCTTCTCCTCGCCGCCAATGTAAACGCGTCCGAAGCTACCGACTGCCCGGACCTCGAGGATGTTTATGTCCGCCGCCTTCTCCGCTTCGTTGGCCGCCAGCGCGGCATAGGCCGCCGGCTCGACTTCGAGCACGAATAAAGTTTGCCCGGCGAGGATCATATTGCCGTGGCGGAAGCGGTTGATGAGCATGGTCTGGGTATCCTCAAGGTGACGAACGACCTCGTTGGAGACGACCCGCGGCTTGTGGCGATCCTTCTCCTGCAGGCCGAGAGCGTCGAGGATAGCTTGCCCGGCTTCCCGGACATCGGCCTGACTGTCGGAATGCACCTCGAGCATGCCGTAGTGACGCTCGACGATCTGCATTCCCGGCGTGACGTCCGTCGACTTCAGGGCAACGTCCGTGATTTGATTGATTGCCATGCCGGGGGCGATCTCCACGAACAGACTCGCCTGACCCACCTTGGGGAGGTAACCCTTCGAGATCGTCGCCTGAAAGGAGGCGAATTGCGGCTGCAGTGAGTCAAGAAAAACGAAAGCTCTCAGATCGACCATCTATTCAACTCCTCAAGTACTAACGCTGGTTGATTTTGCTTCTCGCACGATGCGGATGCTGGCGCTTGCCCCCAAACGGGTGGCTCCCGCCTCGATCATCGCCCTGGCATCGTCGTAAGAACTGATACCGCCGGAGGCCTTCACCTCCATGCCGGCACCGCGAACGACTTCGGCCATGAGCGCCACGTCGCTCACTGTGGCGCCGCCGGTCGAGAAGCCAGTCGACGTCTTGACGAAGTGGGCGCGCGCGGTTCTCGCATGCTCCGAGGCGCGCCGCTTCTCGTCGTCGGTCAGTAGCGCCGTTTCCAGAATGACTTTGCAGACGGCGTTGCCGTCGACACAGTCCTCGACCACGGCCCGGATGTCGCGCAGAACGAGCGCATCGTCGCCACTTTTTAACGCTCCAATATTGATCACCATATCGATCTCGCGGGCACCGTTGCGAATGGCACGGCGCGATTCCATGGCCTTGATTTCGGGTTCGTTGGCACCGAGCGGAAAACCGACAACGGTGCAGGTAAGCACCTCGCTGCCCCGCAACAGCTGAGCTGCCAGCGGCACCCAGGTCGGGTTCACGCAGACCGAACGGAAATTGTATTCGCGTGCCTCGGCGCATAGCTCTCGAACCTGCTCCTCGGTCGCGTTTGGCTTGAGCAGGGTGTGGTCTATGTAGCGCGCGAGATCACCGGGGATGCTACCCGGCCGCTCTGCCGGAGCGACACTGGTCAGACCGCTGGCGCCGAGCCGCACAAACTCTCGCGCCGCTTCGGGGTTGTCACCAACACAGGGACCGGAGGGGTCGGTACTCGTCATTGGGCCCAGGATCTGCTGCAAGCGGGTAACAACCCGATCGATGTCCTGATCGGATAAATGCATTTCGGTGTTCTCCTCCGAGTTGGGTGTGACTCGCGGCTGCGAGTCGGGATCGGCGAACATCGCGACCCGATTCAAGTGCCGCGGCTCCGTGCATTCGGTTGCCAGCCAGACGTCGATGATCTGCTCCGCCAGACCACGACCGATAAGACTGGCGCCGAGGGTCAGCACGTTGGCATCGTTGTGCTCGCGGCTGTTCTTCGCACTCGATAAATCGTAGGCCAGCGCCGCCCGCACACCCGGCACCTTGTTCGCGACCATGCAGGAGCCAATCCCGGCACTATCGATCATGATGCCTACGTCCGCCCTGCCCTCTGATACGGCCTCCGCGACAGCACGGGCGAAGACGGGATAGTCCACTGCTGCACGGGATGAAGTACCGACGTCCTCGACCTCGTGCCCGGCCAGGCGTAACCGAACGATCAGGCCGGACTTCAGCTCGAAACCGCCGTGGTCGGCACCAAGTGCGATGATCTTCCCTCGGGGATTCACGACCAGACAGCCGAATCGTCACGCCGCCTGGAACGTGACCCGACACCGGGTTCGTCCGTTGCCGCGTCCAGGACCTTCTGTAACTTCATTACATGAAGTCGGAGGCGCTCAAGACCGAGTTCAGTGAGGCGAAACTCGGTCACCGAACGTCGGCCCCTCATGACTTTGTTGATGTCGATATAACCCACGTCGGCCAGTTTGCGAGTCTGCACATGCAGGTTGCCATCGGACAGGCTGGTTGCTGCTTTCATCTCGGTGAACGAGATAGCGTCGCCCGGCACGAGCGTGGCGAGGATACCTAGGCGACAGGGGGCACTGATCATTTCGTCGAAGTGAAGATTCACGAGTTAGTCTACTTTGTTTTACGAAGTATCACGCCTGGAATGGCCCGGTGTCAAGCGCTATTCAGTGACAGGAAGGAAAGTTACTTTGTTTTAGAAAGCTACAGAAACGCCGAGGAACGAATAGACTTCATATTATGAAGCAACTGAGACATTCGTGATTTGCTCATCCTTAATCGTCACCCAGACCACCGATCTGCGCGGCGGTCTGGCGGGCAGGCGAGTTCGAGGGTAGCCGATTCGCCTGTAGCCCCTAGAACGGCCCGTTTACGATTGATGGCGCGGCCAGGTGTTCAAGGCCTTCACTCGCATCGACGGCAGCCGCAACCGCGAGACTGGCGGCTATGGACTCGGCCTCGCAGTCGTCGCCCGCGTCGCTGAATTGCATGGAGGCGTGGCCACCGTGAACTCTTCACCGAGTCTGGGCGGAGCTCGCTTTTCGATAAGCTGGCCAGCGCGGGAGAATTGAAGCGCGTAACGCGATTTGATCTTGTCGTTGTTTGTTCCGGCCGCACTTCGTTTCTTGTTCACGGCCATGTTTGCGTGAACGACCACGCACTACTCTGCAGCTACGTTATCGGGATTCATCGACACCGCAAACAACGTATGTGGAAAAGCAGGAAAAGTTTCTGAGTTGGCGGTTCTGCAGCGCCTTAGTATTAGCTAGATCCCGCAAAATTCATGCAGGCAAAAAGCAAACGGCCAGACATCTATTTGTAAGTGTCTGACCGTCTTGAAAAATTGGTGGCCAGGGGCGGACCGATTCGCGAAGCGAATCAGGACAGCGAAGCTGCCCGAAGGGTGAGGATCGGCCTGGGCCGATCCGAGTCAATCGAACCACCGAAACGCGGATTTTCAGTCGCGAGTAGGATCGTCCGAGGCCCTATACTTCAATGAGTTACTGGGGCGTCCGTTGCACTAATTGCATCACTGTGCATAACGGTGCACAGCTAATACCCGCATTTCTCACGCGTTCCGCCCGTAGCCTGTAGTAACCGAGTCGCCATCGTGTGCCCGGAGCTGCAGGGTTTGTTCCGTCACTGCTCGCCATCCGCCTTCGGTGACGGCGCCCATATACGGACGTGCTTCGGAGTCCGAGCTGGCTATGGAAATACGCCCGAATTGTTCCCGTGCGGTGCCTGTCCCTCGGCCCACTCGATCTTGGTCAATTCATCCGCAAAGACTGCTCCGGGCAACACGACGGCCATAGCCGGGCCGCGATAGCAATTTTCCTCTGCTTGATTCTCTTCTGTATTCGATCCACCACCTGTTCAGCGAGTGACGACCGATTTCAGCTCGTCCTCGTATTCTTTGTATAGATCGAAGTTGTGTTTGACGGCTTCATTGATGTCTTCTTGAACGTAAGCCGTTCGCAGCGACTCTTTGACCCACTGGTGCTCCGCCCAGTTGCCGCCACCGGTCTTGACGACCTCGAGCTCGATCGTATTCATACCCATCACCTGCGTCGCGCCGGACATCATTTCGCTCATTTCACTCATCGAGAGTTGCTCGTCCCGATCGGCCCGTTCGGCGAGGTCACGCATTCGCTCCGTCTTTTCCTGCATGATTTTTTCGGCACGATTGATGACGCGTATGAAACCTTCGACCTGATCGTCGTCCAGCTTGCCATCGGACGGCGGGTCGTAGCGGTCTTCTTCGGCGGCTGCCATCAATTCGGCTTGGCGCATCACGCCGCCAAGCATGCCGCCGACGCCGCTTACACCCGTATCGGTCGAATCCGATTTCGAGAAATCGCCGAAGCTCGGAGTGTTCGGCGCGATAATCGGACGCAATAGCACTGACAGAAGAACCATCACGACGATCGTGGCAAGCAGCGACAGTATGTAATGTCCGGTGCGTTTGCTGTCCGGCACTTCAAGATAAATCGGAATGATGCGCCAGAGCAGGATCAATGCGTAGATGAAAAGGCCGAGCGCGACCAGCGCGCCGATCCACGGCAGCCACACCAGGGCCTGGCCCAGATAGCCGGGCACGAAGGCCAGAGACGTCGCGGCGAGACCCAACGCGAAGCTCGACTTGCCACCGAACATTCCAGAGGAGGCACTGAAAACGAACGCAACCACGCCCGCGGCAATTGCCCCGGTCACCATACCGAGAATCGTCGACAGGATCGTCGGCCGGAAGCCGAACACGGAGGCATCGCTGCCGAAGAAGCCGATCACATAGCCCAGCACGGCCGTCAGGATTATCAGCGGCCCGGTTAGCAAAAACACCGTCCTCTGCCAGTTGTCAGCCTCCGGCAGATAACCCCGCCAGGTAGCTTCGGCATCGAACAGGGCCCCCTTGATCAACTGCATTGTGCGATTCGGATCAAACATGGATTTCCTCCTTCTGTATTGATTCCTGTTGTTATCGCCGGATGCCTGTGCCGGCGGGCGGATTGAGCTGCCCGAGTCCGTACAACTTCCGGTTTTGCATATGATTGCTCCGTTCAGCTACTGATGTAAAGTGCATTGCCGGCGCGGAGTCCGCCAACTGACACGGTCTCGTCTGGCGAAATTACGGCTCCCGGTCGGTGCAGGCGGCACGATACATACCCGCCACGTGCTCTCCAGAATCAGCGGTTCGGCTTCGTCCAATAGCGCCTGCCCCGCTTCGCTACGTCCCTGTCACTGCATAGCGAGGCCCGGGAGGCACTGGGTCCACCCCAAACATGTAGGTGTCGGGCGCTGTCTCTCCGAGCATCTTCGACGCCTTAATCGCCGATGCTTCCGCGGCCGCAAATTCCTGAAGCTGTAACTCCGCATATGCGAGCGTCAACAGGGAGCGCCGATTCGAAATGATCATTCGGCAGAATTTCGGTGTAAATTTCGGACGCTTTGCGATACAGCGGCATCGACTCCGCATATTCGATCATGAAACCTGTCGCCTTAAGCCTATCGACAACCCGTTTGCTGCAAAGTGTTACCTATGTCTCCGGTATAATTTGTAACCCATGTCTCCAGTATGGACCATGTGAAATTGGTGGCCAGGGGCGGAATCGAACCACCGACACGCGGATTTTCAGTATTCAGTTATGTTTGTCTACTGCGTTCTCGATTGATCCATGCGCATTGATAAAACTCAGGTTCTGGTCCATGGCACTTAAGTTAATGTTCTGAATTTGTCGTTCTGTATATCCGCTTTTCTCGGCTTATTTACACAGAAACTACACGCAAGAATCGTCAACGAGAATCGGTGGCAACGGGCAGTCGCAACCGTGAGACTGGCGGCTACGAGCTCGGCCTCGCGGTCGCCGCCCGCGTCGCCGAATTACACGGAGGCACGGCTACCGTGAACTCTTCGCCGA
>CAYWBZ010000095.1:0-9013 GCA_964456535.1 uncultured Woeseiaceae bacterium
AACGCCGAACAGGCCGAATTCCTCGCCGAGCACGGCAAAGATGAAGTCGGTGTGTCGCTCCGGCAAAAATTCAAGGTGTGCCTGCGAGCCGTTGGTCCAGCCCTTGCCGAATAAACCGCCGGAGCCGATGGCGATTTTTGATTGAATGATGTTGTAACCGGCACCGAGCGGATCGCTGTCCGGGTTCAACAGTGTCAGAACACGTTGCTTCTGATAGTCCTGCATGAAGTTCCAGAGGACGAGTGCGCCTGGCACGGTTAGCACGCCGAGACCGAACATGAGTTTGAATGACATGCCCGCCAGAATGATCACGATGATGCCGGACGCGGCGATCAATAGTGATGTACCAAGGTCCGGCTGCTTCGCGATCATAAACGTTGGCACAGCAATGAGTACGGCGATAATGGCCAGGTGACCTATTCTGGGTGGGATGTGCCGGTCGTGCAGAAACCAGGCCGTCATCATCGGAACAGCGAGTTTCATCGCTTCTGATGGTTGAAAACGAATACCGATGTCGAGCCAGCGTCTGGCACCTTGTCCGACGTCACCCTTGGTCAGGACAAGTACCAGTAACAGGAGCCCCGCGGTGTATCCCCACGGTGTCCAGCGGCGCAAGAAATCCGGTGGCAGTTGCGCGACGACCAGCATAGCGATGAGGGCTACGCCGAGTCGGACCGCCTGGTTGACAAGCAGGAGGGAGTTTTCGCCGGACGCGCTATAGAGGACAAACAAGCCGAATACGCAGATCAGGAGGAGGCCACCCAGTAACGGACCATCAATGTTCAGTCCGCGCACGAGCCCGGAGAAATTCCGTTGCTGTGACCCTTTTGACGAGAGTATGCGCCGCGTATTACTGAGTTGTATCAACACCGTATCCCAGATATTTGTCCATCACGGCTTTGGCGATCGGCGCGGCGACACCACTACCACTACTACCATTTTCTACGATGACCGCTACCGCGATTCGCGGATCATCAAATGGTGCGAACGAGATAAACAATGCATGGTCGCGCAGCCGTTCCTCAATCTCGTCTTCGTCGTATTCTTCGTCCTGCGCGATAGAAACAACCTGCGCTGTGCCACTCTTTCCCGCCATTTCATAGCCTGCACCGAAGCCGACAGCGCGCGCCGTGCCGCGCGGGCCCTGCATGACGTCGTGCATCGCCTCCCGGACGTTGTCCCAGTAAAACTCATTGTCGATGGCGACTCTGTCCAGGATTTCTGGTTCGACCATCTCGCGTTTTCCGCTCAGCGGGTCTTCAACAGCCGCCACCAGATGTGGTTTATACCTTGAACCACGCAATGCCAGCGTGCCGGCGGCGGAGGCCAGCTGCAGCGGTGTGGCCAGCATGAAGCCCTGACCAATGGAAGCGATGACTGTTTCGCCGTGATACCAGCGTTTGTCGTCACGATTACGAAAATTGTTGCGCTTCCATTCACGTGACGGCACCAGCCCCGGGTGTTCGCCGAGAACATCAACGCCAGTCGCACTGCCGAGGCCGAACTGTGTCAGATATTCGTGCATGTTGTCGATGCCGAGATCACCACTCAATTCGTAGAAGTAGACGTCGCAGGACTGTGCAATAGCGTCATGCAGGTCGACAGGCCCATGGCCTTCCGGTTTCCAGTCACGGTAGCGGTGATCGTTACCTTCCAACTGGAAGTAACCGATACAGAAGGTCTTGCGAGTCAGATTGGTGGCGCCCGTTGCGAGTGCAGCCAGTGCCAGCATTGGTTTGATCGTTGAGCCGGGCGGGTAGGTGCCTCGCACGGCACGATTGAATAGCGGTCGGTCGAGATTATCCTGTAATGAGCCGTACTGAGTAGTGCTCATGCCAACGGCGAACAGGTTTGGATCAAACGCTGGTGTGCTGACAAGTGCCAGGATTTCGCCGGTCGTAGGGTCCAGTGCAACCACAGCGCCGCGCCGGCCCTCTAAAGCATCATAAGCGACCCGCTGCACATCGAGATCCAGGCTCAAGTAAATATTAGAGCCCGGACTCGGTGTCTCGTCCATCGGAAGCGAGTCCAGAAGCTCGCTGGTTTCGGCAGGTACCTGCCGCCCGCGTGCGTTGGCGATGAGGTGCCGAAAGCCGGCATCACCGTGCAGATCATTTTCAAAGCTACTTTCGACGCCGGTCTTGCCAGTGTGCGATGTGCCGGCATATCGCGCTGAGTCGAGTCGCTGCATGTCATTCGTATCCAACGCACCAACGTAGCCCACCGCGTGAGCGAACAGCTCACCGTGCGGATAGTGGCGTACCAGTCGCGGTTGGAAATCGACGCCGGGGAAGCGCGGTCTTTGAATCGCGAAGTTCGCAATTTCTTCATCGGTCAGTCGGAATTTCAACGTGACCGGTTTGAATTGCTGGCCGCTCTGACTCAATGCCGTGAAGCGGGGTATGTCGTCGTCCTCAATCAGATTGATAGCAGCGAGCCGGCTCAGCGTGTCGTCAATGTCCTCGACTTGTTCGGGAATTAACTCAAGCTGGTAGGCGGGGAGGTTTTCGGCGATCACCCGGCCTTTGCGATCAAAAATCAGGCCGCGAATCGGTGGCACGGCTTCGATGCGGATACGATTGCCCTGAGACTTCTCGGCGAATAATTCGTGATCGAAAACCTGCAACTGGACGAGGCGGGCGATCACAAGGCCGAGCAATATGACCGAGATAACCGATGCGAGGATAGCTCTACCGATAAATAAACGCCGTTCCGAATGGTGGTCCTTGATCGGCGAAAGCAAACTCATCCGGAACGTGTCCGGTAACGCAACCCGGATAGGAACACCATCATGACGGGCCACAGCAATGTGCCGGAGATAACAGGACCCCAATAGGCGACCGATGGCGCTTCGACGCCGGCAACGCCATTAATCCAGAACAACAGGAATTGATAGATGGCCAGTATCGGGAATACAGATGCGGTCAGCTGTGGTACCGGGAATACCCGCATCAGAAGGTGAAACCGGACTGTGATGAACGCGACGCAGCATAGCGCGAGCGCGTGTTGGCCCAACAGTGTGCCTTGCGACGCATCAAGCACAATGCCGACGATCCAGGCCGTGCCGACACTCCACGTGCGCGGTAACTGCATAGCCCAGAAAATGACCAGCATTGCCAGCCAGTCGGGACGGAATGCGGAAATTGCATCCGGCAGCGGCATGATGGTCAGCATCAGGCCGAAGATAAACGATATGATCACGGGCATGCGGCGAGAGGCGCGATCTCTAGTCATCGGCAGCAGCCTCCGGCTCTTTCGGGGCGACGGAAAAGATCAGCATGACTTCCCGTACCTGGCCGAGTGATGCGGCTGGAGTTGCGGTCACGTCCGCGTAGGGTTCTTGCGGGATGCGCGTAACAGAATCAACGATCGCGACCGGGTAACCGGCCGGAAATGCTCCGCCAAGGCCAGACGTGACCAGCAGGTCGCCCACCCGGATATCGGCATTATTAACGACAAACGGCAATTCGAGCTCGTCGATCTTGCCGGTGCCGACAACAATTGTTCGCAAGCCATTGCGATTAACCTCAACAGGCAGGGCGTGCTCTGTGTCACTGATCAACATTGCCTGCGAGGTCAAGAGACCGGCTACGATGACTTGACCAACAACGCCTTCGGCATCAATGAGTGCCTGACCATCGAAGACGCCGTCCTGAGTGCCCACGTTAATGACCAGGCTGTGGCTGTACGGATTCGCATCGACAGACATGATTTCGGCAACGCGTGCTCGGTCGTGAACCTGTGCACGAGCGTCGAGCAGCGCACGCAGGCGAGCGTTTTCAGCTTCGAGCGAAATGAATTTTTGCAGCCGTGCGTTGGTCAGGAGTCGTTCGGCCTTTAACCGTGCCAGTTCGAGTTCCATGGCATTGCGTGACGCCGTTGAGTCGTCTAACCAGTTCCAAAAACGTACCGGTGCGTCGACAATGACGCGCAATGGATAGACCGCGACACCAATGCTCGTGCGTACTGTATCGAGGTGGTTATCTCGGTTGTCGAAGTACATCAGCATGATGCTGATGAAAATCAGGACGAGGACTCGAAGACCCAGCGCCGGAATGCGGCCTGGGTTACTGCTACTACCGCGCGAAGCGACCATTGAATATTGTCGCCACTATTCCAGACCAAATACTGCGGGGCCGTGCTCGTCGATGAGTTCGATGACTCGACCACCGCCGCGGGCAACGCATGTGAGCGGATCGTCAGCGATAACGACCGGCAGGCCGGTTTCTTCCATCAGCAGCTTGTCGATGTCGCGTAACAAGGCACCACCGCCGGTCAGGACAATACCGCGTTCGGCGACGTCGGAGCCCAGTTCAGGCGGCGTTTGTTCCAGCGCCTCTTTGACGGCGCCAACGATGCCCTGCAGCGGTTCTTGCAGCGCTTCGAGAATCTCGTTGCTGTTCAGCGTAAAGCTGCGCGGCACGCCTTCGGACAGATTGCGGCCTTTGACCGAAATCTCGAGGACTTCCTGACCCGGAAATGCCGAGCCAATCTCGTGCTTGATGCGTTCGGCCGTCGCTTCACCGATCAGGATGCCATAATTGCGGCGTACGTAATTGGTGATGGCCTCGTCGAAGCGATCGCCGCCGATGCGAACAGATGCTGCGTAAACGATGCCATTCAATGAGATGACCGCGACCTCAGATGTGCCGCCGCCGATATCGAGCACCATGGAACCACGAGCTTCGTGCACGGGCATACCCGCACCGATCGCCGCAGCCATCGGCTCATCAATAAGGTGAACTTTGCGCGCGCCAGCGCCTTCGGCAGATTCACGAATTGCGCGTCGCTCCACCTGCGTGGAGCCATAGGGCACACAGATCAGTACGCGCGGACTCGGCCTGAAATAGCGAGATTCGTGTGCTTTTCGGATGAAGTGCTGCAACATCTTCTCGGTGACCGTGAAATCGGCGATGACGCCGTCTTTCAGTGGCCGAATCGCGGTGATGTTGCCTGGCGTACGGCCCAGCATGTTCTTGGCCTCGGCGCCCACAGCCTCAACGGTGCGGCCACCCCGGCCGGAATCCTCACGAATCGCCACAACAGACGGTTCATCGAGCACGATGCCAGCCCCACGTGAGTAAATCAGGGTATTGGCAGTGCCAAGATCGATAGAAAGGTCATTGGAAAAATAACCCAGGATATTTTTGAACATGTCGGGGTGGGGTCTCGAATCAGGATTAACGGCGTAATTTAACAATGCCCACGACATTCCACAAGGCGGCGTGTATTATTGCGGCCCCGCTGAAAAGCGGTTCAACAGCAACCAGAAAACCTCCGGAAAAATCCCGTGTCACTCGACAAAGATCAGGTCCAACATATCGCGATGCTGGCGAGACTGAAACTCAGCGATGAGGAGTACGCCGAAAGCGTCGAAAAACTGTCGAAAATCGTCGATTTCGTCGATCAGTTGTCGCAGGCGGACACGAAGGACGTCGTGCCGATGGCACACCCGCTGGATGCCGCCCAAAGACTGCGTCCGGACGAGGTCACCGAGACCAATGACCGCGACCGGTACCAGGAAAACGCGGCCGCCGTCACTGATGGCCTGTATCTCGTACCGAAAGTGCTCGAATAATGGAGTTGCACCTGCAAACATTGACCGAGCTCACAGCCGGTCTGGAGCGAGGTGACTTTACGTCGGTAGAGCTGACGGAATCACTGTTGCAGCGTATTGCCGCGCACAACGACAAGCTCAATGCATTCGTGACGATAACGGGTGATGAGGCACTGGCCGCGGCCGCACGCGCTGACGAAGCTCGCGAATTGGGCTCGGGCGGTGTGCTGAATGGCCTGCCGATCATTCACAAAGACATCTTTTGCACACGGGGCATAAAGACCACATGTGGTTCGAAGATGCTCGACAATTTTATTTCACCGTACGACGCCACCGTGGTGGAGAAGCTCGCCGATGCGGGCGCCGTCGTCCTGGGCAAGTCCAACATGGACGAGTTCGCGATGGGCTCGTCGAATGAGACCAGTTTTTTTGGACCCGTACACAATCCCTGGGATCTTGAGTGTTCCCCGGGCGGCTCCTCAGGCGGCTCGTCCGCATCCGTTGCGGCACGTTTTGCGCCGGCCGCAACCGGCACGGACACGGGTGGCTCGATTCGTCAGCCCGCTTCGCTGACCGGAACGGTAGGGCTCAAGCCAACCTATGGCCGTGTTT
Source organism: uncultured Woeseiaceae bacterium (assembly GCA_964456535.1). GTDB lineage: Bacteria > Pseudomonadota > Gammaproteobacteria > Steroidobacterales > Woeseiaceae > UBA1847. Next base: position 6,170 of record CAYWBZ010000095.1, read on the forward strand.
CGCGCTACGGCATGATCGCGTTCGCCTCCAGTCTCGACCAGGCAGGCGTCATCACGCGCTCGTCTGAAGACGCTGCGCGTCTTCTCGGTGTTATGGCCGGGTTTGACGAGCGAGACTCGACGTCCATCGATCAGCCCGTTCCGGATTACCTCGCGAGCATTGGCGATTCGATAAAGGGCTTGCGAGTTGGCATCGTTCGCCAGCATTTTGATAAGGGCCTTGACGAACAGTGTGGCGCAAGAGTGAAAGACGCTATCGCGGTGCTTGAGTCTCTGGGCGCGACGACCGTCGAAGTCGATTTGCCTAATCTCGATTTGTCAGTGCCGACGTACTACGTCGTTGCCCCGGCCGAGTGTTCCTCAAATCTCTCGCGGTTTGATGGAGTGCGCTTTGGTCATCGTGCGGAAAATCCTGAAGACTTGCTGGATCTTTATTGCCGCAGTCGTGGTGAAGGATTCGGCGACGAGGTGAAGCGTCGAATCATGACGGGCGCTTACGTGTTGTCTGCGGGTTACTACGACGCGTATTACTTGAAGGCGCAGCGGGTTCGTCAGCTGATCGCCGACGATTTCAAACGTGCATTCGCGGATGTCGACGTTATTGCCGGTCCCACGACACCAACACCGGCATTCAAGCTGGGCGACAAGGTCGATGACCCGATCACGATGTATCTCAATGACATTTACACCATCGGTGCAAACCTGGCCGGCCTGCCCGCCATGTCTGTTCCATGTGGCTTCGTGAATGACCTGCCGGTTGGCCTGCATCTTGTCGGTGCGCATTTCGCCGAAGAGACGATTTTGCGATGTGGTCATCAATATCAGCAGCAGACTGACTGGCATACCGCTTGTCCGGAGGCGTTCAAATGAGTGCCGCCGGATCAAATTCGGGATGGGAAGTTGTAATCGGTCTTGAGATTCACGCGCAACTCGCGACCAAGAGCAAGATATTCTCTGGCTCGTCAACCGCTTACGGGGCTGAGCCCAACACGCAGGCGAACCTTGTAGATCTCGGCTACCCGGGTGTATTGCCGGTGCTGAACAAGGAGGTTGTGCGCATGGCGACGCTGTTCGGACTGGCGGTTAATGCCACCGTCGCACGTCGTTCGGTGTTCGCCCGCAAGAATTACTTCTACCCGGATTTGCCGAAGGGCTATCAGATCAGTCAGCTGGAGTTGCCGATCGTTGAGCGCGGCGAGATGGTTATCACTGATGCCAGCGGCAATGAAAAACGCATCGGCATCACGCGTGCACATTTAGAGGAAGATGCGGGCAAGTCGATTCATGAAGGTTTCGATGCCTCGTCTGGCATTGATCTGAATCGCGCTGGCACACCATTACTCGAAATCGTTTCAGAGCCGGATTTGCGATCGGCTAAAGAAGCGGTCGCGTACATGAAGAAGATTCATACCATCGTGCGTTACCTCGGGATATCCGATGGCAACATGCAGGAAGGCTCGTTCCGCTGCGATGCCAACGTGTCGGTCAGGCCGATGGGCCAGGAAGAGCTCGGTACGCGTGCCGAACTCAAGAACCTGAACTCATTCCGCTTCATCGAGAAAGCCATCAACATTGAGGTCGAGCGGCAGATTGAATTGATTGAAGACGGTGGCACTGTCGTTCAGGAAACACGTCTCTACGATTCGGACAAAGACGAAACGCGGTCCATGCGCTCGAAAGAAGAGGCGAATGATTACCGCTATTTCCCGGATCCGGATTTATTGCCGGTCGAGATTAGCGAGGAATACATCGAGGCAGTGCGTGCGACGATGCCGGAGCTGCCGGTTGCCAAGCAATCACGGTTTGTCGATGAGTATGGTCTGAAAGGTGATGACGCCGAAATTCTGACGGCGAGCCGCGCACTGGCTGACTACTTCGAGGCTGTCGTGGCAGCGACGAACGCTGCCGCGCAGATCGCTGCGAACTGGGTGATTGGTGAGCTCGCGGGCGCACTGAATCGTGACGGCAAGGATATTGGTGAGAGCAAAATTTCTGCTGCTGATCTGGCCGGGCTGGTCAGTCGAATTCACGACAACACGATCTCGGGAAAGATCGCCAAGCAGGTGTTCGAGGCGATGTGGGATGGTGAAGGCTCTGCTGACGAAATCATTGAAGCGAAGGGCCTGAAGCAGATCACGGATAGTTCGGCTATTGAGGCCGTCGTCGACAAAGTAATTGCGGATAACCCAGGTCAGGTCGCTGAGTACCAGGCGGGCAAAGACAAGCTGATCGGATTCTTTGTCGGCAAGGTCATGCAAGAGACCAAAGGGCAGGCAAACCCCGGGCAGGTCAACCAGATCCTCAAAGACAAACTCAAGCCTTAGAGCATGTCGGCCGACAGCATTACCCCATTTGCGTTTGAGTCGTTGCCAGTGCGTGGCGCGCTTATTCATCTTTCGCGCTCGTGGCGACGGATGCAGCGTGATCATGACTACGACGCCCTGATAACCGAGACCCTGGGTCACGCAGCAGCAGCGACTGGTTTGATCGCGCAAAGCCTGAAATTTGACGGTGCTATTACGCTGCAAATTCAGGGCAGTGGTGCTTTGCAAATGCTGGTGATGCAGTGCACGAGCGATCTCGATATTCGCGGCATGGCCTCGATGGACGAGAGTGTCGCGGCAAGCAGTTTCTCCGAGCTAACGGACAAAGCGCATTGTGCGATCACTGTCGATGCTGGCGAGCGTCCGTATCAGGGCATCGTCGAGATTCAGGGTGAATCACTGTCATCCAGTCTGGAGCATTACTTTGATCGATCGGTGCAAGTGCTCAGTCACGTGGCGCTGGTTGCGAACGAGAACGTTGCGGCTGGCATTCTGTTGCAGCAAATGCCCGGCCAGCCGAT
>CAYWBZ010000096.1:0-8817 GCA_964456535.1 uncultured Woeseiaceae bacterium
CGGTGGCTAAGGGTGGAACCGCGGCTCCGAGATCGAAATTTCGGTGACCGGGCCGTACTGTGCCACCTGATCGCGAATATGCTCAGCATCGCCGAGAATCACGAACACGAGACTGTCGGCTGACGGATAGACCTCGGCTATGACCTGGGCAATGGACTCAGGTGTTGCCGCAGACAGGTTGGCGCCGTATTCATCGATGTACGATGTACCCAGACCGGTGGCCTCCAACAGTGCAAACGTATCGGCTAGCTGCGCCGCCGTTTCGAGGCGCGGTGGAAACTGGCCCATGACATAGTTGCGCGCGGAAACGACCATCGTCTCATCGAGCCCCAGGTCTCTGAGCTGGCCCAAAGCGCCCAGCGCTACATCCAACGCCTCCACGGTCGTGCCAGTTTCGGTGAAGGAGCTGATAAATACAGAACCAGGCTGGGAATAGCGTGATAAAACGGAGCTGGCACTGTAACTGAGTCCCGATTTGGTTCTAAGCTCCGTCATCAGTATCGAGGTGAAGCGACCACCAAATACAGTGTTGGCGAGGTCGAGCTCTGCGCGTTGTGCAAAGTCTCTCGAGACACCTGTATTGCCAATCCGAAAATACGTTTGCGTCGCGCCGGGTTTGTCGATCAGGTAAACGCGATTACCCACCGCCGGCGTCGCCGCCGCGACCTCGGGCAGAGCTCCGGCGGCCGTTTGCCAGCCACCAAAAGCATTGCTTAATGCAGTGCGCATCGCGCCAATCCGAAAATCGCCGGACACCGCAATGACAAGCCTGTTGCCACCGACCATGTCCGCGTAATAAGCCAACAGGTCGCCGTGGGTAACATTGGCCAGCGATGATTCGCTGCCATGGATCGGATTACCGTACGGATGCTCGCCAAACAAAAAGGCATTGGCGTAATACGGCATCAGGTTACCGGGGTCAGAGCCCTTTGCTGCCTTGATCAGATTAATGGATCGATCACGCAGTTTTGTAAACTCGTCCGCATCGAGCGTCGGTCGTTGCAGCATGTCTGCTACGAGCTCAACCATAAGCGCGGCGTCTTTCGACATGAAGTCTGCAGAAACTGATATCGACTCAAGCCCGGCCGATGCGCTCAACTCGCCGCCAACCGCGGCAGCAGCCTCTGCAAACTCTGCTGAACTGCGGTCCCCGGCCCCCTTCTCCAGCAGGGTTGCCAGCAAGCTGGCGAGCCCGTGCTTGTCGGCCGGATCGGCCGCCGCGCCGCCGCGCACAATCGCTTGCAAACCGACCAAAGGAACGTCGTGATTCTCGTTGAGAATCAAAATGGTGCCGTTCTCGAGCACGATGCGCTCAGCGGCGGGAAGCGTCACGCCATCGCCGAAGGCGCCGGTTACAGGCAGCAGGGCCAGCAGGACGAACAGTCGACGCTTCATTGTTCAACCTCCTGTTCGGGGGACCGCAACACCCCGACCGTCATGCTGTCCCTGTTGAATACGTCGCTGGCTACCTGTTGAACTTGTATCGCAGTTACGGCAGCAAGTTCATCGGGCAAGGAAAACGCGAGCTGGTAATCGTCGTGGAATACCTCGGCGCGGCCAAGTGCTGCGGCCTTGCCGTTAATCGTTGACAGGTCCCGCCAGTGGTCGGCGATCATGATATTGCGGGCTTTTTGCAGCTCCGCCTCTGTAACGCCCTCGCTAGCGACCCGGCCAAGCTCCTCAAGCAAACGCGCCTCTACGATGTCCGTGTCTGCGTCTGGCGGTAATGTGAGATAAAAATAGACGAGGCCCGGATCGAAACCCTCCATTTGAAAGCCCTCGACAGACAGCGCTATTTGCTCGTCTTCGACAAACAGCCGGTGCAGCCGCGATGAGCTGCCGCCGACAAGGACGTTTAATAAGACATTCAACGGTAGAGTTTCCGCGTCGGTAGCGCTGCCCGCGTGAAAGGCCATGTGCAAAAGCGGTGTTGGAGCATCCGCCTTAACCAGTAACCGTCGCTCACCGCGCTGCTCGGGCTCGATCGTTGTGATCGGACTCGGCGGGTCCTGATCGGGGATCGGTCCGAAATAGTCCTGCGCCAGGGTGAAGACTTCCTCGGCCTCGACATCACCGGTAAAAACCATCGTCAGGTTGTTCGGCGCGTAATAGGTACGAAAATAAGACTCGAGATCTTCTTGTGTCCAGCCTTCGATATCCGATGGCCAGCCGATGACCGGAATCTGATAGGGGTGAGCGACAAACGCTGTCGCCATCATTTGTTCGTAGAGGAGGCCGAAGTTGTCGTTGTCGATGCGCAACCGGCGCTCCGAGTAAACGACGCCACGCTCGGACTCTACAACCTCGGGGTCGATCGAAAGGTGGTGTAGCCGATCCGCCTCGAGATCAAAAATGGTCTCCAGCGCCGAGCGGGGAAACCAGTCCATGTAAACCGTCAGGTCTTCGGACGTATATGCGTTGTTCGAGCCGCCAGCGGCTTCCATGGTCTCGTCAAACTCACCCTGTTTGCGGCGTTTCGTACCGTTAAACATCATGTGTTCGAAAAAGTGTGAGAGACCCGTAATGCCCGGGTACTCGTTACGGCCACCTGCGCGCACAAAGTTGTACATCACCACATTCGGTATGTCGTGGTCCGGCCAGACGACAATGCGCAAACCATTGTCGAGGGTGTACGCGCGAATTTCGGCGGGCACGCCCATTTTTTCGGGCCGTTCATAAACCGGTGCCAGCAAGATCGGCTCAATGATCTTGGGAAGCTCAAATGTCGGCAGCAGCCGTTCGCCGACCAGTGCGAGGAGGCCGAGAACGGCGAGTACCGCCATGGCGGCATTTAGTTTTTGGCCTGTTTTGTAGACGATAGATTGCGACTGGTCGACGTCCAGCGATTTTTGCACGCCGTGCGCAGTAATTTCGTAAGTCCACGCAAAAATCAGCGCAACAGGAAAGCCGATCGCGAGCACCAGCAGGACGAACTCATTAGCCCACCGGGGCGCGCCGAGCCAGATCAGCGAGCCACCAACCACCCATAAAATCAACAGGCTGGCGAGAGCATAAAGCAACGCGACCTTAAGGACGTTGCGGCGCCGTAATTCGGAGAACAGAGCCATAATAGTTATTCTTATCCTTGGGGTCCCCATGGTGGAGAAACGGTCGGATTTGTCAACCGTAGAAGCGGCGAATCGCCGCGACCGAATCTACCCCAGGAGCCCTTCGCGCTGGTAAAGCCGAGCACATATCCAGGTTAGAATCGCTCCAAAGACCAGCGTGCTGCAAACCGAAATTGCGATGTGCAAGCCGTTCAGCGGTTCATTCTTAACCATGTCGACGAGTATCAGGTGCTGGCTCAACGACGGTACAAACATAAATTCGAGCTTCGGCCTGAGCGTCAAAATACTCACAACAAGAATGGGCAGGGTCGGTGCGATTAACACGACGCTAAGCCAGGTTTGCGCTTCCTTGTAACTTTTTGTAAATGATGCGACCAGCGTCATTAAGGATGCGCCGAGCAGGATGAACGGTAGCAACAGGAAAAACGCGGCGGCAACGACAGGCAACCCGAAGTTCGGCGTCATCCCGAGTTGCTCCAGCGGCATGAACTCCAGGACCACATAAAAAGATAACAGGCTCAGCATTAACGACGCGGCCATGAACACGCAGGTCGCCATTATTTTGCCGAGGATCAATTGCCCACGCGTTACCGGCAGAGACAACAACGGTTCCAGCGAGCCGCGCTCGCGTTCACCCGCCGTTGTGTCAATTGCCAGGTACATGCCCCCCATCAACAACGCGAAAATAAAGAAGTAACTCATCATGCCAAGCAGCATCGCGGATCGACCGCTGGGCGTTGAAACATCAACCTCATCGATGTTGATTGGGCGCAGCAACAACGGATTTACACCGCGTGCCGACAGGCGAATGCCCGCGAGCTGCTGGTTGTAAGCACGCAATGCACTGCGCGCTCTACGTGCCTCTTTTTCGCCCTGAGAATTTGCCTCGTCGGAGTACAGCTCGACCCGGGCCGGAATCGTATCGGCCAGTTGTTCGCCGAAGTTTTCAGGCACCACCAGAACGACGTCGTGCAGGCCGCTCTTCACCGCTTCCGCGGCGCCGCCGGCGTCCTCCGGTCCGGCAACGATGTCGATATTACGGCTCTCAAGAAAGCGCATCAGGTTTGGTGCGTACTCCTGCCCGATGACGGGTAACTCCATGACGCTTTCGGCGTCATCGAGGGCGCGGTCTATCGACATATTGATAACAACGGCGAACATCACCGGACCAAAAATCGGACCCATGATCAGCGCGGAGGCCAGCGTACGGCGATCGCGAACGTTGTCGAGCAACTCTTTAAAGAAAACCGTGAGGAAGGTTCGCATCATTCGCCTCCCACCATCTGGATCGCAGCTACAAACGCCTCTTCCAGATCGTCCTGCCCTGTGCGCTCCCGAATACTGTCGACCGAACCGTCGATAGCCACCTGGCCGTTGGCGATGATGCAAATGTCATCACACAATGCAGCGACCTCCTGCATAACGTGCGAAGAGAATAAAATGCAACGTCCGGCATCTTTTAACTTCAGTATCAGGCGTCGCAAGGACCGTGTTGCCATGACATCGAGGCCGTTCGTCGGCTCATCGAGGATGACGTTCTGCGGGTCGTGCACCAGCGCACGAGCCAGCGATACCTTCGTGCGTTGGCCCTGTGAAAAGCCCTTCGTGCGCCGGTCGGCAAATTCTTCGATCTCAAGTAAGCGAATGATGCCGGCCACCCTGTCGTTGACTTCGCTCTTGTCGATGCCACAGAGGTTCGCGTAATAGGCAATGTTTTCGCGCGCCGTCAGGTGTGGGTACAGACCGGCACCGTGCGGCAGCGCACCAATTTTCTGCCGAGCAGAGAGGCTGTCCGTTACGACATCAGCGCCATCAATGCTTGCCGAGCCTACGTCGGGCTTTAGCACCGTGTACAGCACTCGCAACGTCGTCGACTTACCGGCACCGTTCGGGCCGAGCAGGCCGGTTATTCTGCCGTCGGGCGCATCAAAGCTGACGCCCCGGACCGCGCGCACTTTGCCGAAGGATTTATGAATGCCATCAACTTTGATCATGGATTCGGCCCCGAGAAGTCGAGAAAAAATGGCATCACAAAACTTCGCTCCAGACATGTCGCGTCCAGCCCGGAGCCATCAGCCGCGTCAATAAAGTCGGCGACCAGCTGCGGCGTACAGCCAACGCTGATCTGGCCGTGCCCCTGATGCTTGCCGATAAGGTGAGTGGCGTTATCGAGGTCCACCGCTGCAAGGTCGGCATAACGCGGTGGTGTGATCGGGTCGGCGTCACCGGAGAGCAACAGCACCGGCAAGTCGGTCGCGAGCGGGACCTTGAACTCATCATCGATAGGTCCTGCGGGCCAGACCGAGCAGATGGCCTCAAGTGCATCGAGCTGAAACGTACCCATGTAGCTGGCGGCGAGGCCGTCGTAGTCGATCGACGATTTGTCGTAGAACGGGACGTCCTCTGTGCACATAATCGAGTTATGCATGCCCAGGGACATCGCGTCCGCCATGGCGATCATGGTCATCATGAACTGCGAGCCGAGTGGCACATAGTTACCCTTGCCGGCCTCATGTATGAGCAGCGGCATAAGAGCGATCGAGTTGGGGTGGTAGGCAAGCAGGCGGATCGCACCAGCAAGCTCACCTTCGCCGAACTCGAGGTTTTCCGGGCGACCGGTGCTTGGATTTGGCACATCTATAGTCACCGGCTCGGCACGAAGCTCCGCGACGACGCGCTCAAAGTCAGCAGCGACGTCAGGGAATCGGTCGTTGCACGCATCGTCTTCGGCGCAGCGCGCCAGAATGTTGTCGACAGCCTTTTGGCTTTCGGTGGCAATTTCGGGGCCCAGCGAAAGCTGCGGTGGCACCACGCCGTCAATGACAACAGTGCGCGTTGAGTTGGGATAACGGCGCGCGAAATGTTGTGCGACGCGCGTGCCATACGAAACGCCGTACAAGTTAAGAGCCGGATAGCCGAGCGCGTCACGGACGGCCTCCATATCAGTCACGGCAACGCTGGTAGTAAAAAAGCGCGGGTCGTGTGGCAACTGCTCGAGGCAACGTTCGGTGTATTCCACCGTTACCTCGACCGAGTACTCGCCCTCGAGAATGTCGTCGTCAAATTCGCAATCCATCGTCGCGGATTCGCCCGTGCCGCGTTGATCAATGAGCAATATGTCGCGATTTCGGCGGATATCTTCAAAGGCCCAGTAGTAGGCGGTGTAAAACTGTACCGACCCCTGCCCGGGTCCGCCCGCGATCGGCACGAGAGGGTCTGGCTCAGGTGTCAGGTTCAGCGCCGGAACTACAGCAACCCGAAGTTCGATTTCGCCAGGCACCGCACCGGTGGGGTCCAGCGGGCGCGTCATCATGCCGCAGCGCGCAGCCATGCTGGAAGCACCCGGGCCGGCACTAATGCGGCAGTCTGTGAGTTCAAGTGACTGGGCGCCGGCGGTGCTGGTTGCCAGTAACGCGAGCAGCAGAATAAGCGGTATTCGGTGCATGCTTTACTCGGAAAGAGAAACAGCGGGCTATCTTGGACAAGGGCCCCTTAATAGTAAAGCGGCGGCATATTTCTGTAGCAACCCTGCCGGCCAGAGACTAGAATGCGCGACCCCGACTGGTTACTTCTTAACCACTTTACGAACATGACCGAAAGCTACGACGTTATAGTAATTGGCGGCGGCCACGCCGGTACGGAAGCCTCACTGGCGGCCGCACGGGCAGGTGCGAAAACGCTTCTGATCACGCAAAACATCGCAACGCTGGGCCAAATGAGCTGCAACCCGGCCATCGGCGGCATCGGCAAGGGGCATCTGACCCGGGAAATCGACGCACTGGGCGGCGCGATGGCGCAAGCAATTGACCTCGCCGGCATCCAGTTTCGTACGCTGAATGCGAGCAAGGGGCCCGCCGTTCGCGCGACGCGGGCGCAGGCAGATCGGCAGATTTATCGTCACGTTATTCGCACGGCGATTGAGAACCAGCCAAACCTGTCGGTATTCCAGCAGTCGGTCGAGGACCTCATTCTTGAGGGCGACCGTGTTACCGGCGTCATAACTGGAGAAAACCTCAGGTTTCTGGCGAAAACGGTCATCCTGACGGTCGGCACATTCCTCGCGGGTCGAATACTGATCGGACGCACGGAAAAAGCGGGTGGCCGGGCTGGTGATGAACCGTCGAACAAACTCGCCGAACGACTTCGCGAGATGCCCTTTGGCGTTGCTCGACTGAAAACCGGCACGCCGCCGCGACTCGATGGCAAAACGCTCAACTACGAGTTAATGCAGGAACAGCCAGGCGATGAACCCACGCCGGTGTTTTCATTTCTGGGCAAACGGCGCGATCATCCGAAACAAGTTTCCTGTCACATAACGAGAACGACCGAAGAGACGCACGACATTATTCGCGGCTCGCTCGACGAGTCGCCAATGTACTCAGGAATGATCGAAGGCGTGGGTCCTCGTTATTGCCCGTCGGTCGAAGACAAGATTGTGCGCTTCGCGGACAAGACATCGCACCAGATTTTTGTTGAGCCTGAGGGGCTCACCACGAACGAGGTTTATCCGAACGGTATTTCGACCAGTCTGCCGTATGAAACGCAGGTGCGATTCGTGCGCTCGATTATCGGTTTTGAAAACGCGCATATCATGCAACCGGGTTACGCGATCGAATATGACTATTTCGATCCACGCGACCTGAAGCCAACACTTGAAACGAAACACGTAAACGGTTTGTACTTTGCGGGCCAGATAAACGGCACAACCGGCTACGAAGAGGCCGGCGCACAAGGGCTGCTGGCGGGTATCAATGCGGCGCGCCAGGCGCACGATCAGGAAGAGTGGTTTCCGGAGCGGCACGAAGCGTACATCGGGGTGTTGGTTGATGACCTGATCACGCGCGGCGTGAGCGAGCCCTATCGCATGTTTACGAGCCGTGCGGAATACCGGCTGACGCTGCGCGAAGATAACGCCGACCTGCGATTGACACCAAAGGGACGTGAGCTGGGCCTCATCGATGACGAACGCTGGTCTGTCTACAACGCGAAGCGCGAAGCGGTAGCAAATGAACAGCGGCGACTTGAGGGCATATTTGTTAAGGCACAGAGCGCCACCGCTGCGGCGCTTCTAAAGCGACCAGAGTTCATGTATCGAGATGTTGTTGCGCTACCCGACGTTGGCGGCAGCGAAGCGGCCGACCTAGTTAGCGATGAGCAACATGAACAGGTCGCACTGCAGCTCGAAGTGCAAGCGAAATACGCCGGTTACATCGAGCGTCAGGAGCGAGAGATCGCGAAGCATGCGAAACAGGAGTCGTTGCGGCTCCCGGACGACATCGACTACAAAACAGTGGGCGGCCTGTCGAATGAAGCACGGCAAAAGCTCGTTGCGGCAAGACCCACAACGCTGGGGCAGGCGTCACGCCTCGAGGGCATGACGCCGGCCGCGGTGTCTCTACTGCTGGTGCACCTCAAGAAGCGGCAGCTGCAGCGAAGTGCCTGACGCACCCCTTGATGTGACCTGGTCGGGTGATACTGCGCGCCTTTCAGGTATCCTCTGAAGCATGAAATCGATACGGCTCCTGTTGCTGATTCTGCTGCTGTCCGGCGTTGCTGCGTGTGGTGGCTCCGAGGACACGAGTGACTCAGCTTCCGTTCTCAATCGCGGCCTCGGCACCGAGCCCGAATCTCTCGATGCGCACAAAGCCAGGAGTCTGCAGGCAGCGGCCGTCTTGCGGGATATCGGCGAAGGCCTCGTTAGTTATACGTCGACCGGCGAGCTGACGAGCGGCGTGGCCGAGTCGTGGGA
>CAYWBZ010000097.1:0-8672 GCA_964456535.1 uncultured Woeseiaceae bacterium
CACGCGGCCCTTTTTTTTTGCTCCGGATTTATGTGGTGGAAAGTTGAGACTTACCCCCAGATATCGTCGCTCTCGGCCAGATCATAGAGCAGCTCCGCCTTTTGACTGAGTCGCTCGCCCGCCAAGGGATCGGTCTGGCGCGTAGCATCTAGCTGCCACTTCAATGAGAAATGCCGGGCGGCATCTCTCGGCGTGGCCGCCAAATCGGAGCTGATGTGATCAGTCGGCAAGTCTCCGCAGATGACCCAACTGAATATCACTGTTGAGTTAACTTCGCGAACCTGACCAATAACAACTTGGTTCGCCAACGTCCATGACGGTCGCGCCTCGAACACCTCGATATCGATCAGATTGTTCGCGATGAGCTCGCGGACCGCCTTGTCAAATACCGTGCGAGCCCATACCGAATCTGATTCGGGAATTTTTGGTTGATCGTTTTCAGCCATGGTCTTCATCCTTGCATTTGCCGACGCGTTGCGCCGCAGAGCGGCGTATTGTCATATAATCACGCGTGAAATTGTAGTCCGACGATAGGGCTTCAAGCTCCAGCGATCAATATTTTTCCATCTATTCGGTCGCGTCGAAGGACTTTCCGATAACAACGGTGACAAGAATGAACGAATACTTGCTGCAGGTGAGTGCAGCCGGCCGTAACGCAGTACGTCGTAAAGACTGGGCGACCGCAGGCGCGTGCGCTATAGAAATACGCAAGCACGACGAAAACAGTCCCGAGGGCTTTTTTCTGGCTGGACTCGTTGATAAGGCCCTCGACCGACCGGAGCGGGCGGAAGTTAGTCTTGCCAGGGTCCTCGAGCTGGATTCAGAGCGATATGACGCTGCAATCGAACTGGCGCATCTATACTCATCAGCGCGGCGGAACGGTGACGCGGCCGCGCTCGTAAGTCGATACGAAGAGAAGCTTTCGAACAGCCCGGTTTATCTCAACCTGGCAGGCAACGTTTATTCCCAGGTTGGAATGCCGGAAAATGCGTGGCCCCTATATAAGAAAGCAAGCGAACTGCAGCCGAATGTAGATGCGATCCTCGAAAAACTGGCCACGAGCGGCGTTTTCCTCGGCAAGATTGACGAGGCCAAGCAGATATTTACGGGGCTGCTCGACCGTAATCCGGAACACCAAAGAAATCATCTGTCACTGGCGCGGCTCGAAAAGGCGACGGACAGAAAACACATCGAGCAGATGAAAGAGGTTATTAGCTCCACTAATTTGTCGCCGGACAGGAACGTATTTATGTATTACGCGATCGGCAAGGAGCTGGAGGACCTCGAAGAATGGGATGAGGCGTTCCTGTATTTTAAAAAGGCGGGCGATGCCGTTACCAGCGTTGCAGACTACGACATTAACGTCGATTTGCAATTAATCGACAAGATCATCGAAGTCTGTAATGCCGATTGGCTGCGAGAGGCCGACGAGGATGCCGCAACAGATACATACCCTAAACAACCGATTTTTATCGTTGGACTACCCCGGACCGGAACGACACTGACGGATCGGATCATAGCCAGTCATTCGAAAGTGCAAAGCGTTGGCGAAACACAGTTTATGCAAATGACGGTCCGTCGTGAAAGCGGGATCGAAAGTGAAGAAAAAATGACGCCGGACATGATCGAGGCTACTGCGAAAATGGATATCGGTGTAATCGGAGGTGGTTACTTTGATATGTTGAGTTACAGACTTGGCGATGAACCAATGTTTGTCGATAAGCTGCCATTTAATTTCCTGTATGTGGGTTATATTGCGAAGGCGTTTCCGAAGGCGCGTATCGTGTATATCAGCCGCAATCCGATGGACGCCTGCTTTGCGATGTACAAGCAGGTCTTCACGTGGGCTTATAAATTTTCCTACACGCTGCAAGGTCTGGGGCAGTTTTACGTCGCCTTCAATCGATTGCTGCATCACTGGCGTGAAGTGCTTGGTGATCGTTTGATCGAGATCGAGTATGAATCCCTCGTCGCAGACCAGGAAAACCAGACCAGGCAGCTACTCAAAGACCTTGGTCTGGATTTCGAGGAAGCCTGCCTCAATCCCGACGAGAATAAATCGGTATCGGCGACCGCGAGCTCAGTGCAAATTCGAGAGAAGGTACATACGCGCAGTGTGAATCGATGGAAGAACTATGAAGAGCAGTTGCGACCCCTGAAAGAATACCTTGAGGGTGCAGGTATCTCCCTGGATTAATATTGTGAATAGTTACATCCAACAGTGCAGTACAGCGGCAAGGCAGGCGGTCCGGGCAAAGGACTGGCCGCAGGTCAAAGCTTACGCAAAAGATATCCTCAACCGACAACGTGACAACGCAGAGGGACACTTTCTGTGGGGCCTGGCTGAGAAGGGTCTTAATCGAGTCGATCCGGCCGTCAAGTCATTTACGCGTTCGATCAGGGCAGATGAAGCTCGCTACGACGCAGCGGTCGAGCTGGCAGGTTTGTATCTGCGTTCGTCAAGGCACGGTGAGGCTACGGGCCTGCTGCAGCGCTACGAGAATCAATTGCAGAACAGTCCGCTTTATCTGGATATGGCGGGGACAATATACTCGAACGCCGGCTTGCCGGAAAAGGCTTGGCCGTTGTTCCGCAGGGCGAACGAACTGCAGCCCGGCGTGGATAAGCTGCAGGCAAACCTGGCCTCTTGCAGTGTATTCGTCGGCAAGATAGAAGAGGCAGCGAAGGTTTACCGCGAGTTATTGCAAAAACATCCGAACCATCAACGCAATCACTACGAACTGTCGCGACTGGCAAGGGCGACGAACAGCGAGCATGTCAACGACATGAAGGCGGTGTTGGAGTCGACGAAGCTGCCGCCGCAGAAAAACATCTATGCCTATTACGCGATCGGAAAGGAACTTGAAGACCTGGAACGTTGGGAAGAGGCATTCGAGTACTACAAAAAGGGCGGCGATGCGGCTGCGATGGTCGCCAATTACGATGTGCGGGCGGACGTCGATCTGATCGACAAAATGATAGCTGTTTGCAATGCGGGCTGGCTCGAAGACAGGCCCAATGAACCGGCGCTTGATGACGGCAGAAAGACACCCGTATTCGTAGTGGGCCTCCCGCGAACGGGAACAACGTTGAGCGAACGAATTCTCACCAGTCACTCACTCGTGGAAAGTGTTGGCGAGTCCTTTTTCATACAGACCGTTATCAAGCGAGAAAGCCGCGTGATAACGGTGGACACCATGAACCCTGCAATCGTAGATGCGGTCTCGAAAAAGGATATTCGCCGTATAAGCAAAGGGTATCTGGAGGCGATAGAGTACAAGTTCGGAGACAGGCCGTTTTTCATTGAGAAGTTTCCGGAAAACTTTCTGTACCTGGGCTTTATTGCGAAGGCGTTTCCGAATGCGCAGATCATCCATCTTAAACGCAATCCTATGGATACCTGTTTCGCTCTGTATAAGCAGTCTTTCTTCCGTTACGCCTATACGCTTGAAGATCTTGGAGCGTATTACGTCGCGTACCATCGTCTATATGAACATTGGCGTGAGCTGCTCAAAGACCGCATGATCGAGATCGAGTATGAGAATCTGGTTGGCGATCAGGAACCACAGACTCGCCAGTTACTCGATAAGCTGGGGCTCGAGTTTGAGGAAAGTTGCCTTAACTTCGAGAAGAATAAGTCCGCCAGCAACACAGCGAGTACAGTGCAAATTCGAGAAAAAATTCATGGACGATCTGTACTTCGTTGGAAGAACTACGAAAAGCAACTGGAGCCGTTGAGGGCGTGCCTTGAGAGCGCCGGTATAGAGGTCGACTAAAACCTCAGGCTTTACTCGCTTGCAATGCCCAGGCGAACGGCAAAGGGTCGCCCTCGAAGAGCAAGGGTTCGGCCTGACTCGGCGCGAGGCCCTTGTTGATGAGGATTGTGCGTATTCCCTCAATTTCCGCTTTGTTCAAGGCGGAGTTATTCATCGATCTCATGCGTTCGAGATGCTTCGATAGCTCCAGGTCCGCTGTCTTTAACCAATCGAACACCTCATCAGGCTCGTAGTACTGGATGCGGTTGTGAATATTCTGAAATGTGGTGTACAGGTAGTGGATGGTGCCGTCCGCAACATTCTCGCCATGCTGCGTCAGGATGGATTCGAGTTCCTGAATCACAGGGTTCAATTGCTTCGCCGCGCTTTCATAGGGAGTTCGGTCCGCGCCACGAACCGCGGCGAAACCCGCCTCGAAGTATGTTTTGGTAAACTTGAAGAAGTTCGCTTGTCGTACCCGGCTCAACGCATCGATGGTTGCCAGACAACTGCGGTGTAGCGCGCCGGAGTGGATGTGCATTAAAAATATTAGATAACCACCAGGTGCGAGTAGCCGAACAGCTTCGTCGATAGCACCGGGACCAGCATACTCAATGCCGAATTGACTCGTAATCAGATCGAACTGACCGGGTTCCAGCGGTATCAGGTTCGCGTCGGCGACTACGCCGTTTACATCAGGAAAACGATTTTTCACGCCGTCAACCGCAGCTTGCGCTATGTCGACACAGCTGACGGTGTCGAGACTAATGCCTGGAACGAGACTCAAACTTTCGATGACCGTGCCGCTGCCAGTCGCGATATCGAGGGTTCTGGATTCTGGCCGAGCGGCGAAAAACTCGCCCAATGCGTCTGCCCAGAATACAGCGAAACCCGGATGGCTTACGCCTCCGGACGAAAAATCCTGGCTGCCGCTGACGCCTTCCCAGTAGGTGTTCCAGCCTTGCGTTGGCTGTCCGTTGTTCGATTCTTCTTCTGACAAGGCGACTTCCTCAAATGGCGATCAAGTATAGCAACTGATTGATTCCGCTGCGATTGCTGGATGATGTACGATGACAGCCTGCAATCTGAATACCTCAGCCCATGTCCAACCCGCAATTCGATCAACTTCTTGCCAGCGCACATGCGGGAAAGCCGGATGCACAATTTTTGCTGAGCCAGATTTGCTTACAAAGCCAGGACATTGACGGCATGGTTTTCTGGCTTGAAAAAGCGAGTGATAAGGGATTTCCGGACGCACTTGGCGCGCTGGGCCATTGCTACGAAAAAGGCAAGGGGTTCGCAGTCGATATGGCCAAGGCGATGAGCTACTACGATCGCGCCGTCGATGCGGGATCAAAATTTGCCGCTCTTAACAAGGCTCAATTGTTATACAAGTCGAAGTCAGGGCCCGAATATTCAAGCCTTATTTTTGATCTGCTGGTCATCGCAGCTACAGCGAACGTGGCGCCCGCACTCAGGGTGATCGGCTACCTCGCGATGCAGCACGAGGGCGAAAGAGATCTTGCCATCGACTGTCTGCGCCAAGGTGCGGTGCTGGGCGATTTCGTTTCCGCCTTTATTCTGGGTTGGTGTTTGTTGCAAGGCTGGGGCGGTGCGGGGACGGAGCCCGAAGCTGCTTTTTGGTTGCAGCAGGCGTCGAGCGCAGACTATCCTTTCGCTGCCGAGTTGCTTACGTCGTCGAGCACAGCGAAACCAGTTGCACCGCCAGCTTCAAATAAGGTGATTGATTTTGGGACGCTGTTCCCGCTGTACCCGGAAACAAAGGGAGTGGATTGTGAGGTGTTCAGTTCAGACCCTCCGATCACGCTTTTCAAGGAAGTGCTAAACACCGTCGATTGTGCGTACTTAATGTATTCTTCTCGGCCGTACCTAAAGCGTGCTTCCGTTATTGACCCTGAAGGCGATAGTACTGGAATGGTTTCGGATGTTCGGACCAACATGTCAACGTACTTGCCCTTTGAAATCGTCGACATTATCGGTCGTTACATCGAACTGAAAATCATCCATGAAACTGGTGAGGACCTGTCGTGCTCAGAACCGATGTCAATTCTGCGCTACGCTCCGGGCGAGTACTATCGACCTCATGTAGACTACTTCAATCCGAGACTCGACGTGTCAAAGGATTTCTTGCAGGATGGTGGACAGCGAACGGCGTCGGCTGTGACGTATTTGACAGCACCGACTGCCGGAGGGGGCACCAGTTTTCCGAATCTTAAGGTAACCGTGCCGCCCGTTGCCGGTGGCACTCTGTGGTTCAGGAACTGTCTTAAGAACGGCCAGATTGACGAGCGCAGTCTGCATGCCGGCGATACCGTGATTGATGGTGAAAAGTGGGTTGTCACCAAATGGTTCAGAGAAAAACCGACTCAGTACTTGCAGATATAGAATGTTCTCGCGCAAGGTGAGCAATATGAGGAAGCATACAATGAGATCAATAGAATTCTCTTTCAGCCAGTTCCGCGTCAGTTCGGCTGCTCTGGTTTTGTTGTCGTTTATATCGGCGCCGCTCGCCGCGGATTCGGAAGTCGAAGCGCTTCTTAAGTGTAAGTCTATGCAAGATAGTGCTGCACGACTTGCTTGTTATGACTCCCTTAGCTCGCCGTCATCGCCACAGCAATCAGACCCCGCCGAGCATGCAGTACCAGTGGTACCGGACGTCCCGGTTGAGGCGCCGCCAGCAACGCCAAAACCTGCAGCGGTGGTTCCCGCGGCTTCATCACAGCCGGACGAGCGCGCACCCGAGATACTGAGTGACGAGGTCGGGCGCGAGACTTTGGGTCCCAAGAAGGGAGAGGAAGTTCTCGTGCGGGGACGAATCGTCAGTTGCCGAGAGGATTTAACCAGTAAATATGTGTTCTATTTTGAGAACGGGCAGGTTTGGCGACAAAAGGACAATTCACGGATCCGCTGGAATGAGTGCGATTTCGAAGTAACGATCAGCAAAGATTTTTTCGGTTACAAAATGGTCCGTGACGGTGAAAAGAAAAAGATACGCATTGCTCGCGAAAAGTGACGCTGCGTATTTGACAGTGACTTAGGCTGGGACGACGTCGAACGGCGCTGTTACGCGCACAGACTTGTCATGGATAGGCTGGGTGCCGTGCCACAGGAATGACGGAAACAACACCAGGGTTCCAGCTTTAGGGCATATCCATTTTTCCGGCGAACTCTGCGGGGTCGTCTCGAATGGCGGCTCCGCGAATTTGATCCACCCTGCCTTGTGCGGGTCGGTTTTCGTCTCCTCAGGCACAGACACGTAGTAAGACGAGCTGATCCAGCCCTCCGGATGTACGTGATTTACGTGTCGGCCTCCGCCGTGCAGCTTTACGGACCAACTGCCAGCGATCTTGTATTTCCCAGTGTTGCGTGCCGTCAGTGGGTGGTCGCCGCTGTCTCCAACGTGTGCCATATACGCGCGAATCGGAGTGTCCAGCGAGCGAAAGAACGCCAAGATGACCGGATCCTCGATAGAGGTAAGATCTCGCGGTGTTTGACTGCCGTCGCGGAGTGATTGATCGAGCGGATGAGCCTTGAACCGGTGCCACTTGTCCAGCGCCTCAAGAAAAGCTGCATTGAAGCTGACGATATCGTCGAAGCCATCGGGAGGTTGCAGTTCGTAAGGTCGTACGAAGCGTTCGAGATCAACGATGTGGGCATAGCGCTCGGATCCGAGCAGCCGCAGAGCAGAGGCCTCGTAGGCGATCCACAGCTGGTCGTTCGGTTCGGCCTGCCGCATCGCCTCGATCAGTGGCATGGCTTCCTCGGCCTTTCCCTGCATGAGTAGACTGATAATCAGGCTACGCTTGATCGGTTGGTCATCCGGATCGGCTGCTAGCCTGCGCCGCGAGACGGTTTCGGCTTTCCCGGCCTGTTTCAAATCAATATGCGAGCTTGCCGCGATCCACCAGGCGTCCGGCTGCTGATAATTCACAACGCCGTTGTTGTTCAGCACCTGCAGCGCGGTTTCAGGTGCGCCGCTCTGTCGTAGTATTTCAGCACTGCTCACGGCAAGTTCCGGTATCGGCATCGCCTTGCGTAGCAGATCGGTAAAGGACGGGTTGTCTTGCATCATCCAGTAAGTATTGGCGAGCGCTTTGAGGGTGAGAGTACTTGGACTAGCGGCATGTGAAAACTCGAGGTCCTCGATCGCGGATTCGATCTGCCCCAGTTCGAAACGAGCTCGCCCACGCATAAATCTGATTTGCGGCTCATTGTTGCCCTCACGAATGAGCTCATCAAAAATTGACTCCGCCTCCTTCACCTGGCCGACACCGAGAAGCGCGGTTGCCAGCCCATGGCGAATGCCGACGTCGGTTGGCAAATCCTTCGAGTGCGTCCGATATACATCCAGCGCTTCCTCGTAACGCTCAAGGTCGATCAACAAGCGACCGAGCCCCGTCGCTGTCGGCAGGAAATTCGGCCGCATTCTGATCGCCCGGCGATACTCCGTTATGGCAAGCTCGAATTTCCCATCGTCTATCGCAACCAACGCAAGATTGCTGGCAATCTCCGCATCTCGCGGATCGAGATTGGCAGCAGTTTGCAGCAACGTAACGGCCAGTTTCAGGTTGCCATCACTTTTCTCGATCAGGCCCAATAGGTGAACAGCTTTCGGGTGGTTAATGTGCCGAAGAAGTTGCCGCGCGTCGGCGAACGCGCCTTTTTCATACGCCGCGAAACCGGCCTGCAGGGCTTTGTTTATCTTGTCCATGATCTTGACCTTTGCACCTTCATTCAGGTTGTTCGCCGGTCAGCGATTACCTAACGTGCTTGCTGCGGAATAGGCTCGTTGAGCATCAGGGCGCGGACGAATTTGACCGGTGGCGAGCCGTAGGACAATGCCTGGTCGTGATAGCGGCGAAGGGTAAATTCTTCGCCCCAGGCCTCCTGCACGGC
>CAYWBZ010000098.1:0-8665 GCA_964456535.1 uncultured Woeseiaceae bacterium
TTGCGAGTTCCGGACTCACCGCCAGAAGCTCGGCGAGTTGAAAACCGTTTGGCTGGATCCGATGTCAATCCCTACCTTGTTATCGCGGCGACCTTGGCGTGCGGCTACCTCGGTATGGTCGAGGGACTAAAGCCAACCGAAGAAGCACAAGGCAGTGCCTACGGAGGCGATTTCGATTTACATCGGCATATTTTCTCAGCGATCGATGCGATGCGAGACAGCGACGCTATGCGCGGTATGCTCGGCGACGAATTTGTTACGCTGTATACGGCACTCAAAGATGCCGAGTACCGCGAATTTCAGGAAATCATCACGCCGTACGAGCGTGAAACTCTAATGTTTAATGTTTGACGAGGTTGCTATGACTGCAATTGAAAAGCGCTCACGGGAAGACTGGCAGGAACTCGATAAGAATCACTACCTGCACCCGTTTACCGATCACAAGGAATTGCATGAGAAACGCTCGCGGATAATCACGCGAGCGGAAGGCGTCTATATATACGATGCTGACGGCAGCAAGATACTGGACGGAATGTCCGGTCTTTGGTGTGTCAACGCGGGCTATGGGCGGCAGGAGTTGGTCGATGCGGCGACAGAGCAGATGCAGGAATTGCCGTACTACAATAGTTTCTTCCAATGCGCGCATCCGCCGGTAATCGAACTTTCTTCAATGCTGAAGGAAGTGAGTCAGCCACAGTTCAACCGCGTGTTCTTCGCAGGTTCTGGCTCCGAGTCTAACGACACCATTGTGCGCATGGTTCGAACGTACTGGGACGTGATGGGACAACCAGAGCGTCATACGATAATCAGCCGCGACAATGCCTATCACGGGTCCACAGTAGCGGCGGCCAGTCTTGGCGGCATGAAGGCCATGCACAAACAGAGCGATCTGCCGATACCCGGAATCGTGCATGTTGATCAGCCCTACTGGTTCGGCAGTGACCAATCGCTGTCGCCGGACGAATTTGGTATCGCTGCGGCTCGTTCGATTGAAACGAAGATTCAGGAGCTTGGTGCTGACAAAGTTGCCGCATTCATTGGCGAACCGATCCAGGGTGCGGGAGGCGTGATTGTTCCACCAGATACCTACTGGCCTGAAGTTCAGCGTATCTGTGATGAGTACGGCATCCTGCTTATTTCCGACGAAGTCATTACGGGCTTCGGCCGTCTCGGTGAATGGTTCGGTGCTGATTACTTTTCGATACGCCCCGATTTCATGCCTTTCGCAAAGGGCGTCACGTCGGGCTATCTGCCATTGGGTGGCGTGATGGTCAGCGACCGGGTTGCCGATGTACTTATCGACAAGGCGGGCGAGTTCTTCCATGGCTACACGTACTCCGGACACCCGGCATCTTGCGCTGTTGCTATCGCGAACCTGAAGTTGATCCAGCGCGACAAACTGGTTGAGCGCATCAAAGATGATATCGGGCCCTACCTGCAAGAAAAATGGGCTGCACTTGGCGATCATCCTTTGGTCGGTGACACGCGTATGGTCGGCCTGATGGGTGCCTTTGAAATCGTCAAGAACAAAAGTCCACTCGAGCGATTTGATGAAGATCTGGGAGCGGGTGGGATATGCCGCGATCACTTAATGGGCAATGGGGTTTGTATGCGTGCCGTTGGCAATACGATTATTTGTGCACCACCTTTCATACTCTCTCACAGCGAAGCTGACGAGTTGATTGCAGCGACCTGGAAGGCGCTTGATCTGACGCAAAAAGCGTTATCGGCATAATTACGATGGATAAGCACGACAACGATCATGCAATAACGCGTAAGGACCTCCACGGCACCACGCCGGAACCAACCTACGGCGGCGTTACATCATTCATGCGCCGCAAGTATACGAAGGACGTGACCGGCGCCGATGTAGCCGTTCTCGGAGTACCGTTCGACACGGCAACCACCAATCGACCGGGAACACGGCTGGGACCGAGAGCGATTCGCAACGCTTCAACCATCATGGCGTGGGAACGACCTTACGGCATGGAGTTTGACCCGTTCGACAAGCTTGCAGTTGTCGATACTGGAGATGCTCATTTCGATTTCGGCCGGCCCGAGAAAGTGCCGGATGAAATTGAAGCGGCAGCGTATGAAATAATTTCCAAGGGTCCAGGCCTGCTGACGCTGGGCGGCGATCACTTTATTGCGTACCCGCTGATCAAGGCACACGTGAGAAAATATGGCGGGCCGATTTCGATACTGCACTTCGACGCTCATAGCGATACCTGGGCCGACGAGGATGATCGTATCGATCACGGCACCATGTTCTGGTGGGCAACGAAGCAGGGTCTGATTGATCCAGCAACATCGGTGCAGATCGGTATTCGTACATCGAATCCCGATACGATGGGATTCAATATTATTGATGCACCAAAGGTGCACTCGCAATCGATCGAAGCGACCATTGTCGAGGCACGTAAACATCTTGGTGATACGCCGGTCTATCTGACCTTCGATATCGACTGCCTCGATCCGAGTTACGCACCAGGCACAGGCACGCCCGTTTGTGGCGGGCTGACCAGTCATCAGGCGATGGCGATCCTGCGGGGTCTCAAAGGGATCAACGTAATCGGTATGGATATCGTCGAGGTCGCGCCGGCTTACGATGTCGGCGAGATCACCGCTTTGGCGGCGAGCCACCTGGCTATGGAGATGTTATACCTGTACGCCACTCGCCCGGTGTCATAGTCATTTCCCGAGTGCGTACGGCAAGTGAACACACGGCGTCCTATTATGCCGCGACCGCAAACTCCGCAGTCCGCTATCCGAAATTACAGGGCGAACATCATTGCGATGTCGTCATTGTCGGTGGTGGTTTTACCGGCGTATCCGCAATGCTGCATCTTGCGGAACGTGGCTACGACGTCGCACTGGTAGAGGCGAGCCGTATTGCCTGGGGTGCATCCGGCCGTAACGGTGGCCAGCTCATCGATGGCTTTGTCGATTCGGACAGAATTGAAAAACGCTTCGGGGCCGACGCCGCGAAAATAACCTATCAAATGGGTATCGATTGTCGCGACATTGTCTTGCAGCGCATCGAAAAATACTCCATCGATTGTGACTTGAAGTTCGGTTACATCGAACTGGCATTGAACGACTCACAGGTTGGTGAGCTTAAGACCTGGCGAACCGAAAAAGAACAAGCGGGTTATCCGCATGAGATGAAATTCCTGGGCCGAGAGGAAATGCACACCGTCGTTGGTTCCGAGAAGTATCTGGCTGGCCTGGTAAACATGGGCAACGGTCATTTGCACCCGCTCAATCTTTGCGCCGGTGAGGCAGCAGCGGCGGTTTCCATCGGCGCGACGATATTCGAGCAATCGCCGGTCACGCGAATTCACCATGGCCAAAAGCCAAGAGTGGAGACCGCATCAGGGACGATTCACGCCGGGAAAGTATTATTAGCCGGTAATGCCTACCTGGGTCGAACGGAGCCCAAACTAAAAGGCAAGGTCATTGCGGCCGGCAGTTACATGATGGCGACTGAACCATTGCCGCCTGAACTCTGCAAAGAATTGCTGCCACAGGATATGGCCTGCGTCGATATTCGTTCGGCGCTGGACTATTTCCGTCTTTCTGCAGACGGGCGAATGCTGTGGGGCGGCATGTGCAACTATTCCGGGCGTGTGCCGAAGAGCATTACTGCTTCGCTACGGCCCAGCATGCTCAAAGTATTTCCGCAACTCGAACAGGCCCGCATTGACTATGAGTGGGGCGGAAATATCGCTATTAGTTTGAATCGAGTGCCGCAGTTTGGTCGTATCGAAGGAAACACCTATTACGTTCAGGGATATTCGGGGCACGGAGTAGCGCCAACACACGTCGCCGGCAAGATTCTCGCCGATATTGTTGCCGGCGAGTCAGAACAGTTCGAAATATTCTCCAAAGTCCACCACTGGCGTTTGCCGGGCGGCAAGTGGTTCGCCAATCCCGCTGTCGCGGCAGGCATGATGTATTACCGGCTGAAAGAGCTGTTGTAGTCGACTGGATCAGGCAGCCGCTTTTGGCCTCCAATCTGCTGGCATATCACCAGGCAGGAAAATATTGATAATCATCTCGGAAATTTCGTCGAGTGTTTCCGGGTCTTCGATATCAATTCCGCTGGAGCGTTTGAGTTCGTTGCCCAATGCCAGCAAGCCACCTGAACAAAGTCGAATCATGCTGAACAGGAGGGCAGGATTGCCGGACGGCGAGACGCCCGCGTCCTGTAGCTTCTTGATCATGTCAAAGGTAACTTCGAAAAATGGTTTCAGGTGAGCGTCGACTAGCCAGTCGAGCCTTTCGCTCGGATAACTTGCCTCCTGAATCATCACTTTGTGCAAGGCAGGATGGCTTTTTGCGTAATTGACGTAGACATGGATCAGCGCAGACATGCGTTTCTTCGGACACATGTTTCTGTGTTCTTCCACAGCCTTACCCAGCGATAGCGTAAAAGCGCTGAACAAGTGGTCTGCGGCTGCCCGCCAGAGCTGGTCCTTATTCTTGAAGTGATAGGTTATCAGTGGGTGATGGACACCGGCACGTTCCGCGATGTCACGAGTCGATGTGCCCTTGAAGCCATTTTCGGAGAATGCCTCTATGGCGGCATCGAGAAGTTTTTGCTGGGTCACCACACTGCGTTTTTGTTGTTTTCGCGCCGGTTGATCCGGGTGCAAGGCGATTTCTTGTGACACTTTATTTTCCCAAACTGGATAAATTCAGCCAACCATAACGGGATTTATGCAGTTGGTCCAGTTTGGGAATATTTTACCACGTAGACAAAAAGGCGCTACCGAGCTATTCGAGTGCAAACATCATACGTACGCCGACCAGCTTCTCGATCAGCGCACCGTTCTCGACGACCGGTTCGAATTCCCATCTTTCAACGGCCTTCATGGCGGCATTGACGAAGGTATCCCCTGGCTCGGAGTTGCGAATCGAAATGTCCTTGACGCTACCGTCAGTCGTTACGACAAAAACGACGTCGACCCAGCCCGACAGATTGCGGCGTTGTGCGGCTCGAGGGTATTTCGGCGCGACGTATTTGATGCGGTTCAAAGAGCTGACAGGGGCGGGTTGCTGACTTTGCGCAGCCTCTGCCTGTACTGGCTCGCTCACTACCAATTGCTTGTCTGACTGTTCAACAGGCGGTTCGGTCGTTATGACTTGATCATCAGTGCTGGTCGTAACCGGGTCAGCACCAGAATCGATAGTGGCGGTTGCCGGTATCTGTTCGGCAGCTTGTTCCGCTGCCGCCAGTCGTGCTACTTCGGCTTGCCGATCTGCTTCGGCCTGTTGCGCTGCTGCGGCTTGACGATCCGCCTCGGCTTGAAGTGCCGCCGCAGCATTTCTCTCGTCGGTTGCACGCTTTTCGGCAGCCGCCTGACGTTCTTCTTCAGCGCGGCGCTGCTGTTCAACAACAGCCGCTTCTGCATTCGCAAGCGCCGTCACCGTCGATGCGACGTCACTATTCGCGGGGTCGAGAGCATGCGCGTCCGCCAGTATGCTTTCAGCCGCGTTCAGATCGCCATTGTCAATCTCTGCTCGAGCCTGGAAAGCGAGCTTGCCAGCGATAACACTCAGCCCCTGGCGAGCAGCCGTGTTCCCGGCATCGTTCGACAGGACGAGTTCGTAGTAATAGCGAGCATTGTCATTTGCCGGACTCAGAAGGTCACCGGCATCAAGCCTCTCAGCCGCCTGCGCGAGCACGTCGTCCGCTTGCTGTTCACTGCGCGCGGAACTGAGTTCGGCAGCGACGGTGTCAATTTCCGTGGTATCGAGGACATCAAGATTGCGCGCAGCGCTCAATGCTGATGCCGCATCTTCGAAGCGGTTCTCACGAACAGCTATCCGCGCCTCATCAAGACGTCCACGCAATTGCATCTGTGCCAATTGTGCGTTCAGGAACGGCAGACGCGTGTTTTGCGAATCAACTGCCGCTACACGTTGCAGCGCCGCATCGGCATCATCAAGTCTCGACTCGAGCATCGATGATTCGGCTTGGCCGAGCGCTTGTCCGACGACTGCATCCAGTTCGGCTGCAACAATTGAGTTAGCAGGGTCAGCCGCTAGTGCCGCGGCGAATAACTCGATTGCGTTGCTGCCTGCAGGATTGAAAATCTGGCCGGCGTCGCGAGCAAGCCGTGCCTCAGCGACTAATGCATCAACATCTGTCGTTTCTGCTGGCAACGGCGCTTCGTCGAGCACAACATCCGATTCAGCAATAGACGGTGTACCAGGAGATTCCGCCGGTGTGGTCGCTTGCGGTTCATCCGACCCGCTCATGATCCAGAACAGCCCACTCACAACAATTACGACGGCTGCAGCAGCAATTCCCATAATCTTTGGATTGCGGAACAATGAACCACCAACTCCGGAACCACTCGAGGGCAAACCATCGACAGCCAGGTCGATAATCGCGTCGTCTTTTAACGGCAGAGGCGGTACTTTGGCAGCGACTTCTGATTTCTTGTCGGACGAAAATTTCTTGCTAACGGAACTAATCAGTCCCGTCACAGTTTCCGTAAAGCTAGAATCATCCTGGCCAAACGCATCGGCGAGTCCGTCTTCGATCGGAGAACCGCCTTCTGGTCCAAATGCTGAACCGATTGGCGGGTCCGACGGTGCGGGAGCCTCAGTTTCAACAGAAGTCGGTTTTGGCGAAGGTGCTACCGCCGGTTTCGGCGCTGCTTTGGCAACGGGCTTCGGCGCCGGTGCGGGTTTGGCCACCGGTGCTGGTTTTGCCACCGGCTTGGGTGCTGGCTTGGCCGCCACCGGTATCGGGGCAGCGGGAATGCCTTTGGACTTAAACGCTGCGTCGGGCGCCTCCAGATGATGCTTGACGGATGACTCGACCGCGAGACGAGCACGTCCTGGTGACACCGGCTTCAATAAGAAGCGATATACCTTGCCGCGGTTAATAAGGTCCATCAGCATTTCGCCATCATCACGACGTCCTGCAACGATAGACACCAGGCGCGATGATCCCTTGCGCAGGTGCTGAGTCAATTGTTCAATTTTCTCGCCGACCATCGCCGCATCGACTACTGCGACGCCGATCTTATGTTTGCGAATAGCCTCGTTGGCCTGTCCCAGCGTATTCGCGTAATACACCTTGTGCATGCCGCGCGACGAATCCTTGATGGTCTCGAGGAATTCCTGATCTTTGGTCAGCACCAGGATGTCGACAGCGCGGGAACCGACGCTCACGGCCTCAGCAACTTTCTTTGGATCCAGTACAGGCAGGCGGCCTGTGCCATCGCTAATAATTGTCGAACCGTTTTCGGACGTTTCCATGACGATGTGTTCGGCCGACATATCCACGCTTGCAGTTGTATCGTTTGCCGAGTCCGCGAGCGCCATCAAACGCATTTGACGTGTCGCATTGTCAACAAGCTTGAGCAGTCCATCACCCGTGACGGCACCGCTCACAACCTGGAAAACTTCTTCCTCGCCAACGAGCGCCTCGATGTCAGAGGTCTTGTTACCGGCCAGCAGTATTCCGATCGTATCCGGTGACCGCTTCTTCGCCTCACGAAGTGCGTCGAGCCCGCTCATTCCAGGCAGATCGTGGGCCGATATAATTACATTGATTGGGGTTTCGACTAACGTGTTGAGGGCTTCGCTTCCGCTGGTAGCACAATGCACCGTATAGCGGTCATTGAACCCGGAACTGAGATTATCCAGAGTGCTTTGCTCACTATGCAGTAATAAAACCTGTGTTTTGTATTCGTCCAACGGCACTTCGCTTCCTCCAAAGTCTTATGTCGAATCGCTCGCGCGGTCCTTGCGTCAAAAGAGTATAGCCTTGGGTTTCAGCCAGATTGTCGTCCGGCCGCGACAGAATGCTGGAACTGTGACGCGGCGCACAGTGAAAGTGCCGGGCGCGTCACGTTTGCCAGAAATGCGCTGGAGAAAAAAGCGGCTTACCGCGGTGCTATTGGGTTTGCAGCGCTCTGGGTGTCAGGATGCGAACGGTGAATTAATCGCTGGAGCCGCGATTATCGATCTCCGATTTCAGGGCCGCTATGGCATCATCAAGTGACATAACTTCCTGTTTTTTGGAACCGAGCCGGCGAATCGCGACAGTGCGATTTTCGATCTCACGCTGACCCACCGCGAACTGTACAGGCACTTTGGCGACACTGTGTTCACGAACCTTGTAGGAGATCTTTTCATTGCGAAGATCTGTCTCAGCGCGCAGACCCGCCGAGTGCAACGCGGCCTCAATCTCAGATGCGTACTCGTCCGCATCCGACGTAATGGTCAGGATTTTGACCTGCACCGGCGCGAGCCACAATGGCAGGTTGCCAGCGTGGTGTTCGATCAGAATTGCCATGAAGCGTTCGAGCGAGCCGAAGATCGCACGATGCAACATTACCGGCAAATGCTTTTCGCCGTCTTCGCCGATGTAAGCTGCGCCGAGTCGCCCTGGCATGTTGAGATCAACCTGCAAGGTGCCGCATTGCCAATCTCGGCCGATGGCATCACGCAACACGAACTCAAGCTTGGGTCCGTAGAACGCACCTTCACCGGGATTGTGCGTGTATTCGAGGCCGGCGACTTCAAGCGCTTTCACGAGTGCCGCCTCAGCCTGATCCCAGACGGAGTCTTCGCCGACACGAACTTCCGGTCGATCGGCAAACTTGATGCGAACGTCTTCGAAACCGAAAGTCTTGTAGAT